>CALCCZ010000080.1 GCA_937900075.1 uncultured Lentisphaeria bacterium | reverse complement strand
ACAATTATGGCAAAAACAAGAGCAATTATGCCAAGAACAACCAGACAGAACTGTCCGACTGATGCAAGAGTAACAGTAATCGTCATAATCATTTCCAAAGCCTGGCTGATCGTACGGGCCGCCATCGATATCTTCCCGACACGGAAATAAGACTTAATCGCATACGCCGTGGTATCATCCCAGTGTCGCCGTTCCACCGGCTCCAAAGCCAAAGACTTCACTGTACGGACACCATGGATGGCCTCCACCAGCATACTCTGCCGTTTTCCTTCCGCCTGGTACAATTCATCCAACCGCCGTTGAAATGGTTTGATCAGCGTGGCGATTACCAGTGCCATCAATACAGAAAATCCCAACACAACCAAGGTCAATTCCACACTGTACAGCAACAGGAAAGGCACAAAAATGATAAGGGAAAACACATCCAGAATCGTGAAAAACAAGTTACCGGAAAGGAATCCACGGATTTTTTCCGTCTGCTGCATGTGCTTCAGCAGCACTCCCGATGGCACATGTTCAAAGAAATCCAGTGGCAAATGCATCAAATGCTGAAATGTCTTCGTTGCCGTGGAGATATCAATTTTATTCGTCGCAAAAAGCAGCAGATAACTTCGCACATATTCCTGCAGTGAATTAAAAAGTATCACACAGATAATGCCGATTCCCAACACATTCAGAGTGTTGTAGGAACGGTTCACCAACACTTTATCCACAACAATCTGGAAAAACAAGGGGGTAACTAAAGAAAACAGCGTAATCATGGCAACAGTCAGCGCAATCTGACCAAACACACCGCGCAACTTGAAAAACTCCGGCAAGAACCATGCCAGACTGAACGGCTGATTCTCATCCGAAAGTTTATACGCACGCTTGATTAATATCGTCTTGCCATTGTAGAACTCTTCAAACTCCGGCTGCTCAAAAAACTGGAAATGACCATTTTCACTCTGTGTCTCCGGATCCACTACTACAGCTTGAATCTTGTCATGATTTTCTTCTCCGGGCATCCGGCGGAACCCGCAGAGAATACAGTATTTCCCGTTCTTCTTATGAATAATCGCAGGAAAGATATCATTGGATTTTATCAGTTTTTCCCAGTTCAAACGGGTAGCCTTGATACGGAACTCGTAATCAGCTGCCATTTGAAAGAGAATCGTCTCCTTCAATTCTTCATCGCCAATTGCATATTCATGCATCACACGCCGCATATCCATTGCCACATTGTGATGTCTCGCTACAGAACACAGGCAGAATACGCCGGAATGTTTTGCGGAATCCACTTCCGCAAGATTACGGAAGATAATAATCCGTCCGCCAAAACGCTTCTCCACCTGTTCCTTCGGCACACGCAACTGCTGAGAAGCACCTTTTACACTCGGATCGTAAATAACAATTTCATTCTGGCGCAGCCATTGCCGCGTATCCATAATGATAATCCACGTACCATTCTCCAGCTTGTACATGGCTGGACCTGTGTATGCTTCAAACACATCGGGTGAAGTCGCCGCTTCCGGCCGCATTTCCTGCGACTCGGCAAGCTGCAGAAGGACAGTCATCTCATCCTCAAGGAAACGTTCCCTGAGTTCCACTGTCATCAGTGCGTTGAAATTCACATTGCGGCGGAACTGTGCAAATAGCGTCCGCATACATATCAGCGCACTCAAATTTTGTTTTTCTTGTCCGTCAGGCATAACTATTCTCTGTCGTTAAAATTGTAGTTTTTCGTGTTTATTATCCGTTGATGGATATAATATACTCTATAAAGGGAATTTTTCAAGATATTCTACCCATTTTTTACACGAACTGAGAAAATTATGGAACCTGTCAGCGTTTTTTGTACATCCCCTTCCATTCTGTTCCGGACAATCACGCATAACTTCTGTCCTCCCCTATCCCCTATTCGCTACAATAATCTTCAAATTCCGGCTGGACGACATCACAGTCTTGCCGACGATATTCAGGAATTTTCCAACTGCTCTTTCTTTTCAGCAAGAAATTCCCAGCGACTATATTTTTCCTCCAACTGCTGTTTCAATACCGTCAGTTTTTCATTCCATTCTTTCATTTCTCTGACAGGATCGGAAAATGCCGACGGATCAGAAAACTTTTTCTCAATTGCGGAAATCTCCTCTTCCAGCTCGGGAATGGATTCCTCCAGAATGGAAAGTTCCCGTTCCTCCGTATAAGAAAGTTTCTTCCTGGTTGTTTTTCTGACAGTATTTTTGTCCGGCTGGGCACTTTTTACAGGGACAGAAGATGCTTTCTGTGCATTCTGCGCTTGCATATTCGCAGTCTTCCGGGAGTAATAATAGTCGAAATCACCTACGTCCATTGACGGATATCCGGGCTCGTCAAAAGCAAGAATATGATTGCAGACACGATTGAGAAAATAACGGTCATGGCTGACAACCAGCACCGTCGAAGGAAAATTCGCAAGCGCTTCTTCCAGAACACGCAATGTCGGCAAATCCAAATCGTTGGTCGGCTCATCCAAAATCAGAAAATTACCTCCCCGTTTCAGCTCTTTTGCCAGAGCAAGACGGGCTTTTTCGCCACCGGAAAGATATTTAACACGGGTCTTGATCCGTTCATCCGTAAAAAGAAAACGTTTGAGATAGGTCCAGACAGTCAAACGTTCATGTCCAAACTGAATAAACTCCTTGCCATCCCCGACTTCCTCCAATACCGTCTTTTCCGGATCCAGCAATCCACGATTCTGGTCAATATAATTGAAAACAACCGTATCGGCAACTTCAACCGTTCCGGAGTTCACTCCAAGTTTGCCGGTAATGACATTCAGCAGGGAACTTTTTCCCGCTCCGTTCGCACCGACAATACCAACTTTATCACCTGCAGCAAACTCAGCTGAAAAATCTTCCAGTATCGGTTTGTCATTCAAAACTAAACGGATATTGTGCAATTCCACTACCTTGTTGCCCAAACGCGGCGGAGGCGGAATCACAAGTTCCATATCATCCGTCCGCTCGGGGCCAGTCTGAGCGGCAATTTCATAATAACGTCTCTCGCGTCCCAGATTCCTTCGCAAACGTGCCTTGGGAGAACGGCGTACCCACTCGATTTCCCGACGCAAAAAGGCCCTCCGCTTCTGTTCGAGAACATCTTCATTGTACTCCCGTTCTGCCTTGTATTCCAGAAAATCGGCGTAAGATCCCTGTACAGAATAAGTCTTCCCATGGTCCAGTTCCACGATTCTGTCGGCAGTCCTGTCCAGAAAAAAACGGTCGTGTGTCACAATCAGACACGCTCCGCGGTACTCTTCCAGAAATGCTTCAATCTGACCCACCGTCACAATGTCCAAATGGTTGGTCGGCTCATCCAGCAAGAGCAGTTCAGGTTCACCGATAACCGCTCGCGCAAGCAAAACACGACGCCGTTCACCGCCGGATAACCGGGTAAACGAACGCTCGCCAAGACTGCCGTCCAAACACAATCGGTTCAATACGGAATCCAGTTTGTTCTCTAAATTCCATCCGTCATGAATATCTAAAAATGCAGCCGCCTGCTCCCGTTCTCCGGAATTGACCGGCAAAGTCTCATAGTCATGCAGAATACGTTCAAAATAACTTAATCCCTCCCGGACAACGTCACGGACGTTTTTATCGGATACAAAATTAAAATCCTGCGGCATGAAGGAAACACGTAAATTCCTGGCACGGGTGATTTCCCCCGAATCAGGATGCTCTTCCCCCGCAATAATCCGCAGCAAGGTGGACTTTCCACAGCCATTCCGACCGACCATGGCGACGCGTTCACCTTCCCGGATAGAAAAAAATGCTCCGTCCAGAAGCACACTCTCCCCTATCGCAAGATGCAGATTATCTCCAGTCCACAAGGCTCTGACATTCTCCGCCACCATCATTGCACCCCTTTGTCAATCAATACCTGTGCCATAACCGCAAACTGTTCCGGAGTAACACGTTCCGCCCGGATATCCAAATCCACTCCGGCAGTATTCATTGCCAATTCCACTAATTCATCTCCGAAAACCGATGCTGCCTGACGGAACATCTTCTTACGCCGGTGGGCAAAGGAAACTCGCACTAACCGACTCAGAATCTTCCGCAGCGCAAACGATGGATAATCTTCTTTCCGGGTCATACGGATAATACAGGAGTCGATTTCCGGACGCGGATAAAACAAATCCGGCGGTATTACCTTCACGATAGTCGTATGATAAAGATTGGCGATTCGCGCAGTCAATGCGGAATACTCATCTTCACCCGGATGCGCAGCAAACCGGAATGCCACTTCCTTCTGCAGCATCACAATCATTTCTCGCGGCGGCAACGGCAAATCCAACAGTTTCGCCACAATAACCGTACCCGCGGAATACGGCAAATTGGAAATAACACGGAAATCCACGTCCGGCCCATAAATAGATTCGTAATCTGTCTTGCAGGCATCGCCTTCTATCAGCGTCAACCCCTTCGGAACCAGTTCTTCACGAAGATATCCCGCAAGTTTCCGGTCAAACTCAATAGCGGTCAACCGCACGCCCGCTGCCAGCATCCGAACCGTCAAAGCTCCGAATCCCGGCCCGATTTCTATCACCGGTTCCTTTTCTTTCAATCCGGAATACTTGGCAAGCCAGTCCAGAAACTGCTCGTCCACTAAAAAATTCTGACCTAATTTCTTGCTTGGCGCAATTCCAAGCCGTTCCATCAATTGCTTCAATGCCGTCTTATTCACTCAATGCCTCGTCTCAGGAATGATGATGTCCACAACAGCCGCCGCAACCACAGGAATAATCCGCCGCAGGACAGGAATCAGCATGAGCACACGGAACCATGCTGCCAGCCGTTCGCGGAGAAAACCGGGATAAGCTCTTTGTTACTTTATCCGATTGGCAGTCCGGACATTTCACAGCGGTACCGGCATCCTTCACCAGCAGTTCAAAAGACTTGCCGCACTCTTTGCATGTATAACGAAACAACGGCATTTTTCACCTCATTTATCGTTTTTCAAACCGTTTGATCAGGAAGAATGCAAAACAGCCGATTGCCGTCATGAGCAGAACAAACAATGGATACGTAATAAGCCACCGGGATTCACCGCCGGTAAACGTTGTCAGCTCGGACATACCGAAAACACCCGTAAAAAACGTAGGAATGGAAACCGCTATAACGATTGCATTCATATTCTTCATCATCACATTCAGGTTGTTGTTGATAAATGCCATCCGGGCATCCATCAATCCGGACAAAACCTGAGAATAGACCTGCGCCTGATCCAGAAACTGGTGATTCTCAATAGCCAAATCCTCAAGCAGTTCGCTATTGTCCACGGTAAAACCGATTTTACCGCTGCTGACTCGCATCCGCTCGATTACACGACTGTTCCCGTTCAGCGCATTCACATAATAAACCAAGCCTTTCGCAAGCGTAAACATATTCTGAACACTGCGGTTATCTCCCGATTTATTCAGTTCCGTTTCGATTTCATCAGAACACATGTTGATAACACGCAAGTGACTTTCAAAATGCCGTATCGTCTGGTGAAGCGCACGAAGCACTACATCCTGCGGCGTGTTGATAGCGTATGCTGCCTTGATCGGCGAAAAAAACTGTACGTTGTCATCAACGATTACGACTACTCGATCCGAAAACATGAAAATACCCATGGATTTCACGCGAAACAGAAAATTGTCGTCCGCGGAATACGTCTTCGGATATTTCAGAATAATAGCCGTATGAGTCTCTTCAAATTCTATACGCGGCGTCTCGTCCGGGTCTATTGAAGATAACAACGTGTGTTCGTCTATCAGTAAGTCATCTATGAGATGACGGCGTTCCTGTTCGTCCGGATTTGCATATACATCAATCGGCAAAACACCTCCGGATTCACGCGAAATGCGTCCGTCTATTACAGAATATGAATGCAGCATTGTCGCGTTCCTTTCTCTTGCATAAAAATGAAAACGGCACGAATCCGCTTCCGTTGCGTACCCATGCCGTCAAATCGTTGTTCGGGAAAACACGGCAAACTCTCTTGTCTGCCGCATTTCCGGATAAAAATCAATGATTCTTGCGGAAGTCCGCCATGAAGGAAACGAGTTTCTCTATGCCTTCCAACGGCATGGCATTGTAGATACTGGCACGGATGCCACCCGCAGAACGATGTCCTTTCAAACCAATCATTCCGGCAGCAATGGACTCCTTCACAAACTCAGCTTCCAGTTCTTCCGTGGGCAAACGCCAGATCACATTCATTTTGGAACGGCTGTCAGCCGCAACAGGATTCCGGTAGAATCCTTCGGATGCATCAATCGCAGAGTACAGTAAAGCCGCCTTGGCGTTGTTGCGTTTTTCAATCTCTTCAATTCCGCCGATTTCAAGTACCCAATCCGTCACCAGACCAAGCATGTAAATGCCGAATGTCGGCGGTGTGTTGTACAGGGAATTGTTTTCGGTATAAGTGGAATAACGAAGCATCGTCGGAACATTCGCCGGCGTACGTTCTACCAAATCTTTACGGATAATGACTACTGCCATGCCGGAAGGACCAAGGTTCTTCTGCGCACCGGCATAAATCATGGCAAACTTGGAAACATCCACTTTCCGGGACATGATGTCACTGGACATATCCGCAATCATCGGGCATGCGGATTCCGGAAACGACTGATACTGCGAACCGTAAATCGTATTGTTGGATGTAATGTGAAAATAACTCGCATCTGCACTCGGTGCCATCTTGGCAGGATCCGGAATAAAAGTGTATTTGGCTTCTTTGCTGGAAGCTATCACTTCCGTCTCTCCGAAAAGTTTGGCTTCCTTCAATGCCTTGGAGGACCAGGTACCGGTATCCGCAAACTGCATCACATGTCCCGGTACATACAGGTTCATCGGGATCATCGCAAACTGCATGCTCGCTCCACCCTGAATGTAAACAATATCGTAGTTCTCGGGAACTCCCATAATCTTGCGGATGTTGTCGTTCGCTTTGGCAAGGATAGCATCAAAAAGTTTGTTACGATGAGAGTGCTCCATTACTCCGCAACCGCTGTCAGCATAATTGCAAAATTCTTTCTGGGCACGTTCCATAACGACCTCCGGCAACATAGCCGGACCAGCATTGAAATTGTAAACCTTCATCTTAAACTCCTTGCAACATTATAAATGTGTTTTCTTCTAAGAAAAGAATAATTTAGCACATTTTTTAAAAATTGCAAACTGGAAATCAAAGTTTTTACTCACATCCGGTTTTATCTTCAAAAATTAAACACAGATATTCCACATTTTTCCTAATTTTGCACTGGTTAGTGGTTAGTGAATAAGTCCTATAAGTCCTATAAGTCCTATAGGTCCTATTTTTCCACCCCGGACGAGCAATCACGAATACGTTTCTTCACATCTTCACTCCTTCACATCTTCTATCCCCCCCTATCCCTTATCCCCTATCCCCTATCCACTATCCACTAAATATATAAGTCCTATAAGTCCTATAGGTCCTATTTTTATCTCTGCCGGAAAACTCCGGCGTTTTCCATACCGCATTCCATCCCCCCGCCTCATTCTCGCAACAAAGAAAGTCACGAATCATACTTTGCATGAAATCATCGTATATTTTCTCCGTTTATACGGGGTAATAACGTTGTTTGAGAGAACCCGTTGATTGATCAGCAAAGTGAGAGGCGGATGCAGTTCCAGGAATAGGGTTTCAGTTCAGCCTGGAGTGTATTTCCTGTCAGCGTAATCTGACCTGCGGTACAGGGAAGCGGTTTGACATTTTCTTCCGTTTCTGTATTGACGGAGTTCAGCGAATCGGCCGTGATCTCAATAGCTTCCGTAATTCCCTGGACAGCAAAGTTTTCAATCGTACATTCGAGTTCTGCTTTTTCTTCTCCGGAACGGTTGAGCGCAAAAATGACAAGTTCTTTTCCATCGCTGGAAAGAACCGCTGTCGCACGCAAGTACCGGACAGAGAGACCGTCGCACGCATATTCCTGCGAATCGCTGCAAAGTTCCAAAATGGTTCCGCGTCCATAACGGGACGTGTAATACAACGGATAATAAATCGACTGTTTCCAACAGCCGCCGCCGGGCCGGGTCATAATTGGAGCGATTACGTTCACAGTCTGTGCAATACAGGCGATTTTCACGCGGTCCGCATGATCCATCAGCGACATCAGCAATCCGCCCACGACCAATACATCTGCCATATCGTAGATATCTTCCAGAATCGGTCTGGCGACAGTCCATTTATTGTCCTCGTTCTTCTGGTTCATTGAATGGTACCAGACATTCCATTCATCGAAGCTGAGATTCATTTTTTTAGGACTTTTCCTGCAAGCCTGCACATAGTCGCAGATGCTGACGATGCTTTCGATCTGGCGGTCCATTTTTTCCGGAGAAGCGAGGAAATCGGGGATATTCTTCGCCGCATTGTTATAGTAGGCATGAAGAGAAATATAGTCGGCTGTATCGTAACACTCTTTTAAGACCTCTGCATCCCATGTTCCGAATGTGCCCATTGTATAAGCACTGCTGCCGCAAACGACGAGTTCAATATTTTTATCGACCATTTTCAGCATACGGCCCGTTTCGGCGGCAATTCTTCCGTATTCGGTGGCAGTCTTGTGACCTATCTGCCATTCCCCGTCCATTTCGTTGCCGAGGCACCACACTTTAATCCCGTAAGGTTTTTCCGCACCGTTTTTCTTGCGGAGTTCGCTCCAGAAAGTTCCGTTGTCGCTGTTGCAGTATTCGATGAGTTCCATTGCCGATTTCGGGCTCCCCGTACCAAGATTGACTGTCATCAGCGGGGCCGTTCCGGCTTTTTTGCACCATTTAACAAACTCATCAATCCCTACCTGATTCGGCTCTAATCCTTCCCACGCATAATCCGCCTTGAGTGGGCGCTGCGCCTTGGGGCCAATCGAATCCTTCCAGTCATAGCCGGAAACGAAATTCCCGCCCGGATAACGTGTCAGCGGCATATTCAAATCCCGAACCAGTCCTGCGACATCACCGCGAAAACCGTTTTCATCTGCCGTCGGATGCTCCGGTTCATAGATTCCCGTATAAACTGCACGACCCAGATGTTCGACAAAACCGCTGAAAATGCGGTCATCAATCTGGGCTTTTGTGAATTTTCGGTTGACAGAGAGTTTAATTTTCATGATAAGCGTGTTTCCGTTGAATTTGTTTTCAGATATACGGTTCCGGCTGGATGCCCGTTATTTCAGAATATATCACTATCCCTTTTTTTTGCAACACAGATAACCCATATCTGTGAAAAAAATATGGGTTATCTGTGATTTTTTTGCATTTTTTTTATTTTTCCGGATGAGACTGACATCATTTGACAGTTTATTTGTGTAAATTATATGCAAAACGAAAAGCAAACCATCTTCGGGAAGATCCGGAAAAATGGCAACAAAAACAAACGAAAGGAATTTGAAAATGGTAATGAGAGCATGGGAACAACCAAATGTAAACAATGCGTTTTTTAGTGTTGACTTAGTGCCTTTGTATTTCACGGACAAGAATGGTGCGCAACAGAGGGTTAATGACGTTCGCGGAATTTACGACTGTCAACGCGATTCGGTGATTTCGACGGTTTCTTCCGCGTACAATTTAGTTTCCAATTACGAAGCATATAAGACGGCGGAGAAGATTGTCCCAAAGATTTTTCATAACACAAAATTGGAAGATCTGAAGTTCTATAATCTCAGGATGCCGAAAACCAGAACATTCATGCATTTGGATCTGATTAAACCGAATTCAGATATAGAACCGTTCAAGGATGACAAATGGACGCCCTTTTTGCGTATCACTAACAGCTATAATCGTCTTTTTTCTCTATCGTACGAGCTTGGATTCTGCCGTTGGATTTGTCAGAACGGAATGATTTTCAATGCGCACAGTGTGAAACTGAATTTTACCCACGGAGGTGAAATCAAAACGGATTTCAAAAACCTGTCGGAAAATTTGAAAGACATTCATGATATTGAATCGGGATTCTGCGAAAAACTGAATCATCTGCGTAACATTCCCATTCCCCGGGATTTAATGGAACCTATGTTTTTTGAAGTATTTCGGTTACGGAACCGAAAAGAATACTCTAAATTATCCGAAATACAACTGGTAATGCTGGCGGCGCGGAAGGAGTATGTAAAAAGGCTCATCAACAATTACGTCAATGAAATGGAATGCAATGCCTATGCAATGCTGAATATCCTGACTGATTTTGCCTCTTTTCCGTCTGACGGTCGCAATGAATCGAGGCATCTCTCCGGTGCTTATCAGAAAAAAGTCGGCACTTGGACGAATAATTTTGAAGAATACCTGAAAAACAATAAAGACGGATTGAAAGATTTTATTTCGCAGGATGCGTTCGATTGTGCAGAGTATGTTATGAATGCACCGGCAAATTGAGCAACAAAGACCTGACGGTTTGAGGGTAAAAAAGTTGATTTTGAGAGCAATTTTGCTTAAAAAACCGTCAGGACATTTGTCCGCACCCGACCATAAAAAGCCCAAAAATCGCCGGTTTAACCTCAAAAACACACCATAGAGAGTGCAGTCGGCTTTTCAGCGCAAGGTCTACCATTTTTGTGCCTTGCAGACAAAAAAAACACAAAATCTGTCACTTGTCCCACAGCAGTCTTGACGAAAGGGGAAGGGGTCGCCCTGCCCTTCATAGCACAATGCGAGAAGGAGGATTCACGTGCAGTCGAATGTGTTTCATGTTCCGCAAAGTGCCTTTCACGATGCGCTAACATAGCTTCTCACCAAATCTTAGGCATTTCGTATGATATGAAAAAAATGAATAAAAAGTGAGAAAAACTCCAAAAGAAAAAAATTAATTTGGCAAGGCTGATCGCTCATTGCATAATGCACCGCTTAACTCAAGCAGGAATCTTATCCGTACACGGAGATATGGGGCCGACCTTTTTTATTCTGTGATGTAATACTCCTATAGACTGATTACTTGTCAGACTAAACGCACATCTTCCCACTTCTGTCCCGTGCGTTTTACTTTGGCAATTGACACCTGCTTCCCCGGTCAGAAACACGTTTTTGCCGGAGAGCAACATGTGTAGCGCATTTGCCTGTTCCAGATTCAACTGAATGTTCTTTTCCATTTTATCTGTCCCAAATTTCTAATTTGTTTTCTTGTACAAGCCGGAAAGAAAGTCCCCATTGGTTTTCTAAATCCGGATCACAGCCGAGATTAATCAAAACCTCCTGTATTTCATTGACCTGACAATCACGATTTACACAAGTATTCCAAAGCAGGGTATTCCCCCATGGATCGCGGGCATTGGCAACAATTCCAGGCTTATCCTCTTCCAACCACTGAATAATTGGAATTGCGGTTTTCGGGGGATAGTTACGGCAGACCGTAAACAGCCATTCCTCTGCTGACCGGTATTTATAGACCTTCTTGGGGAAATGCGCCAACAGGTAAATGAAACATTTAACAGCATTATGGTGAAGCAGGCATTGGAGCATTGTAATCGTAATATTGCGCCCTGCCATTTGTCTGTTCATTTCAAAGACTGAAACAGAATCTTCCATAGTCCCTTTTATGATTTCATTCCGCCTCCAAAAATATTTTTTACTTGGGCTGCTATTCCTGATAAAATCAGATTTTTCTCCATCCTTTTGAAAATCAAGAAGGGCTTTCCTTGCATACTCGTTGTCCATAAAAATATCTTGAGTAAACACTGAATCCCGAAAACATAAAGCATTTACCAGAACATCCCAGAACATAGCTTTTTTGTCACGGGAGATGTTTTTTGACATAATGATCGAAGCACAATAACGCATCTTGCCGGAACGGTTTACAGTCTCTCCTTCTTCTAAGAAAACACAGATAATCTTGACATAAGGGATATCAATACCGGAGATAAATTCAATTGAAAACATATTATTGCAGCAAATGGACTCCCGGAATATTCTGATTAAAAATTTCTCGTTTTCGCAGAAAAACTGATTAAATTGTGCTATTTGTGCGTGATTGCAGAAGAGAGCATCCAATTCATGGGCTTTTTCGGCTATGGAAATTTCAGTGTCATCTGGCATTTTCATCTCCTTTTAATCGAATCACTTTTCCCCATCCGGCCGGGCGTTCTCCTTCATGTGTCAAAACCCACAAAACCGGAAATCCAGGTGCTTTTCTTGGAGCCGGACCAAATCCATCGGTAAGATAAATCATAATCTGTGGACGAATTTTCTTTTCCCGGATGTATTCAAACGGAGGGATGAAACTTGTTCCGCCATGTCCGAAACTTTTCCATTTGTAATTTCGCGGCAAAGATTTATCATCTGAAAAACTTTCCACCTTCTGAATCTCGCAGTCACACTGGATCACGGTCAGTTGATAAAATCCGAAAGTATTCAGCAGATTGGCAAGTTCGGCAAAAAATTGCGGTAGATCGCCTGTTGTGCTTCCGCTGGTATCGATGGCAAGAACGGCATTCAGCCGAACGTCCCGGCGGCTTTGCAGATACAATCCCATTCCGATATACCGTCTGGCAGGCGGCAGCCAGCGACGCATCCCGCTGTATGCGGAAGTCACAAACTGTTTCAGCAGTTCTTTCCAGTTCAGTTCCGGTTTCTGCAGCCGCTGGATGATGTCCCGGATGTGTTCGGGAAGATTTCCGCGCTGACGTTCCACCATTTGTGCCGATTGAATGACGATTTGACGAAGTTTTTCAATCGTACTGTCGGCAATAGTCATACTTTTACAGTTGTCTTTGCCGCCTTCATTATCATTGTAGCCGCCATCGCATACAGCTGTTTTATCTTCTTTTAAGGATTCATTGTTCATGCCTGCAGATGATTTATAAAGATGTTCATCAAAACCGCTTCCATCAGGGCCAGGCTGAATCCCTTTGGAACATTTCAGCGGTGTCATTCTTCTGGGGTTGCGATGCTTGTATTTTTCATAGATCTCTTCTGCGGAAAGCCCATTCCATGCCGGATCATGCGGCAGCACAAAAGGTTCTTTCATCCGCTCCTTCATCAGAATGAAATGGATCTCCAGATCTGCAGCAATATTGAACTCATGAGGGGTACGGTTCTGAATGCGCAAAAAATACAACTGCACGCAATGCCATGTCTCATGCGCCAGAACAAACAAACGTTCTTCCAGGTCCAATGCCGCATAAAAACGGCAATTCATATAGACTGCTCTGCCGTCCGTTTGAGCAGTTCTGCATCCGTGAGTAATCGGTACGAGTTCCAAGTGCATCAGAACCGTCCCGATGAACGGCTGACGGGTCAGGAGTCTCAGCCGATCCTGCTCCAGACTGCGCAGGACTGCCGCCTTGATTTTTTCCTCTTTATCTTTCATTCCAGAATGGCCTTCCGGTTTAATCTTGCCCGCATAGCTCTCCCGTGAAGATTCGCCCATTCCTGATATTTCGGATGCTGGAAAAGTTTATCGGCAAAGACAGGTGTAACCGTCTCCGCATTTCCGGACATGGCATCCATCATCATCAAAGTAGCGAAATCTCCCGGCAGTTTCGTCGCAATACGATAGAAACCATCCAACAGTTTCTTTTCCGCTTCTTCATCCGCGCCGCGCCACAAATAATAGACCACCGCCGTGCAGAAGGCATATCTCTGATCGGCCTTTTCCGGGATCGTGATCTTCTTTGCCGGATTCATCATCAGTTCATAGACATTGTCGAACTCTGCGGTAATCTCCCGGAATGCGCAGAATTCCACACCAGCCTGATTGCCGACCAAGCCGTAAATCACCTTATTGAGCAGTATATCGTCACCTTTTCCGAAAGATTGCAGCATACTGCTGACCCGTTCCCAGCTCCGGGGCGTGGGCCAGCCACGCTCCAGATTTTCATTTTCCACATGAAACAGCAGGTCCGGCCGAAAACGGATGAAGCCCAGAACCGCCGGATGAATG
>CALCCZ010000079.1 GCA_937900075.1 uncultured Lentisphaeria bacterium | reverse complement strand
CATGAGAGGTGCGGCGAGCATGCACCACATGGAGAAATGTGTGATGTTCTCATCAAGGCTCATCTGACCGTTCCCGACTTCGAGCATCTCCGCATCGTTCCAATGTCCAGGACCTGCGTATTCCACAAGGTCCTTCATGGCATCGATGCACCCGAGCACTCCGACGCCTCCCCAGTCGAACTTCGCATTGTAGACGGCACGGATGTCCGGAGTCACCCTCCAGAGGTGGCCTATGCCTTTGCCCCATTCCCAAGGCTTGTTCTCGCCCCATTCGCAAATGCTGAGGATCATGGGCCTTCCGGCAGTCTTGATGGCTTCGGACATGGTCCTGTAGGCTGCCTCTGCGTTCTGACCTCCGTTGGAGCACCAGTCGTACTTGAGATAGTCGACGCCCCATTCGGCATATTTCAGCGCTTCCGGAGAAATTTCCGATGCCAGAACCCGTGCATCCCTGCGCTCGAAACCGATGGAAAGGGCGATTGCCCCGCTTCCCGTTCCTAATTCCAAAACGGTCCCGCCGTGCGGAAGATGATGAATCGCATGTTCCACTAACTGTTCCGTTTCCGGACGTGGAATCAGACAGCCCGGACCGACTTTCAATGTCAGTTCGCGAAATTCAGTCCAGCCGAAAATGTACTGAAACGGTTCATTCGCCATACGCCGTTTCAGATATTCGGCAGCCCGGGAGTATTCCGGATCACTGATAACGCGGTTCCCTTGCATCATCAGCAGATTGCGGCGTATTCCTGTGGCGTATTCCACAGTATATGCAGCTTCCACATCCGCCGATTCAAAATGATTTTCCTCAAATGTTTTCCGCATCTGGCGGAACAGTTCCATTACATTCATAGCAGAAAAAAGTAAAAAAGGCGGACCGCTCAAAAGAGCAATCCGCCGGAATTTATCGGAATATCAGTGAAACACCATATTATTCATATTCGGTAATCGCACGAACTGTCGGGTCGGCTTTTTCGCCGATACCGTATACTACGTTCGTGAAACGGCCGTAAATACCGCAGTAGTTTTCAATATGCAGGGTGGTCCAGGAAATCTTGTTCATGTTGCCGTTCTGAGCAGCCTTGTTGTGGGAGGCATTGCCGCCCGCGAACCATCCGAGAACGCTCCAGCAGCTGGAATAACCGCGGCAGTTGTATTCAATCTTGCCGTCACCAATGGCTCCGGGCATGAAAACGTTGGTATAAAGGCAACCCAGCGGGAACGGTGTTCCGCAGGATGTTGTCAACAGGATACCGCCGAGGAGAGTAGTGACCAAAACGAGAGCTTTCAAGGTTTTCTTCATTTTATTTTCCTTCCATGAGATATAATTTTCATTATGAGACAATCTTGATTAAATATATCCCCTCTATTTTCTCAAATCAAGCAGCTTTTCACAAAAATAATATTTTTTTCGCAGTTATCCCCAAAAATTTCCGCAATTTTTCCCCTTTTTTCAAAAAAAATCACCATTTTCCGCTTTTTCTTGCCGTCAGACAGGAAAACATTTCGTAATGCAAATGTTACATCAGCAACTCTTCTGCAATCGTGTTCCAGAACTCCAGACCGAGTTCGGTCGGGCGACATCGATCCGTTTCTAAAATCAGGAGTCCGTCGGCAGCGAGTTTTTGCAGAATCGGGAATGCCTCCTGCCAGGTGTTGCCGGTTGCTGCCCGGTATTCCGTCAAGGTCCATCCGTGAACAGTCCGCAAGCCCATCATCAGGATTTCGCGACAGCGGGCACTATGTTCAATTCTGTCAAACTCAGGAGGTGTACCGCTGTACCATTTCCGCAAATCGCTAACCTGAGTCCATCGGTCTGTTCCGTCGAAAGACGAGGCAGCCGGTCCGATGCCGAGATAAGTTTGTCCTGCCCAGACGGCGCAATTATGCCGTGCGGTGAAAGAGTTTTTTGCGTAATTGGAAACCTCATAGCGCATCATTCCGTGTTTCATGGTTTCAACGCCTGCCCGATGCCACATAGCCGAGGACAATTCATCATCCGGGGGTTCCAGACCATGAAGTTTTGCATACGGAGTATTTTCTTCCGGGGTGAGGGCATAACAGGAGAGATGTTCCGGCTCCAGTTCCAAGGCTGTTTTCAGGTCCTGATACCAGTCGTCTTCCGTTTGACCAGGTACAGCATACATCAGATCCAAGCCGATATTGCCGATGCCTGCCTTCCTCAAAAACGAAAACGCAGGATAGATACTGTCCGGGGAGAAAGGATGGCGTCCCAGTACCCGGCGGGTTTGGATGGAAAAGGACTGTACCCCCATGCTTACCCGGTTTACATATTGCGCCATCAATGCGGCTTTTTCTTCCGTCAGGGTTTCCGGATTTGCCTCACTGGTGATCTCAGCACCCGGTTCCAATCCGATTCTGCGGAAAATTTCCGTATACATCCGGTGCAGGAACTCCGTATCCGGCAAAGTCGGGGTTCCGCCACCGAAATACACGGTATTCACATGCATTAACCGCGATTGGTTTGCAGCCAATTCGCGCAGAACCTGTTCCAGCCACAAATTCCATTCGTTCGTGCCGGAATTTTCCATGGAATAAAAAGCGCAGTAATCGCATTTTTTGCGGCAGAACGGGACGTGAATGTAGAGATTGCGGAACTCCATAATCCGTCAGTCGGTTACTTTCCGGATTACTGCATTTGCCCGGAGTTTTTGTTCGTAAGCACGCCGGGCTTCTTCCATTTTTGCGGACATCAGCTTATCTTCGATTTTACCGGATACATCCTCAAAGGGAATTGTTTCACTTTCCCATACGGCTGTAAGCCGGAGAAAAAATACGGCTTCCGGGGTTTCCACAGGTCCTACAACGGTGTTTGCCTGCTGTCCCTCTATAGCTTTCCGGAACTCCTGACGCAGCTTGGCTGTCGGTACCCCCTTGATGATTCCGCGTTGTTCAGGGTTCTGAATGGTGGAATAGGAACGCATCAAAGCCAGAAATGCAGTTTCATCTGCTTTTTGAGCAGCATGAGCAATTTTATTTGCCGTTTCCATGGCATCGGTGATTCCGCCTTTGTCAATCTGCAAAAGCTGAAAATCCACGCGCGCGGGCTTGGAGTACTGTTCCTTTTCCGTTACGTACTCGTCATAAACTTCTTTGGGCGTGACAACAACATAGTCGTAACAGTTTTTCTGCAGGAGTGCCCCCACGGCAATGTATTCCCGCGCCTTCTCGCGCAAAGATTCAATGCTGGTTCCGTTTTCCCGCGCTTTTCGGGCGAGATCTTCACGTGTGGTACACCCCCAGACTTTCATATAGCGGTCCAGTACCATTTCAATCCGCTGATTGGGAATTTCAAACGGCTGTTTCATGTATTCACGATACACCAATTTCCGGGAAATGATTTCTTCCAGAACTTTCGCCCGCAGTTTCGTGATTTCATCCATCAATCGCTGTCCCGAATACACATGGGCAAGTTCCCATTCCTGGGAACCTGTATCCAGGATTACATCAAGCAAAGTGACCGGCATTCCGTTAATGGTCGCAAGAACGGAATTTACGCTGGTCTGTCCCTTGTATTTGTCAGTATTTTCCTGCGCCGGAAGGACCTGTATGGAATATATTAAAATCGCTGCTGCCGCAAGGATAAAAATTTTTTTCACGTTGAACTCCTGTCTTAACTGAAATCCGTTTCCGTTTCTTTGAAATGCGCATCCTGAAAATATAATATACTCCCCTTGTGACAGTTGTCAAGTAATCGGTCAGTGACTTTTTTCACATCCCGCCCCATTCCGCCTTGCACAATCACGAATATCGTCCGGCATTTCTCATTTCACTGTTTACTGACCGATTGTACCTATGAATGTGAATATCTGAAAAAAAAAGAAGCTTGAGTTGATTTTTTTCTGCTCCCATGTTATATTTAGGAACGGTGGTCAATCAGAAAGTGCAACAAAGTGCCCCATCGCAGTACTATGCAGGTGGATGCGGTAAGGGACTTACAGAATCCGTCGGGAAAAACGACGGTTTCAAAGGAGAATTGTTTTGTGCCGGAAATCTCTGTAATCATACCTGTTTACAATGCGGAAAAATATCTGCGGGCGTGTCTGGATTCTGTTCTGACACAGACTTTCCGTGATTTTGAGTGCATTTGCGTTAATGACGGGTCTCCTGACAACAGCGGAAGTATTCTGGATGAATATGCTGCAAAAGACTCCCGTATGAAAGTGCTGGTTCAGAGCAATCAGGGACAAGGTGTTGCCCGGAATACGGGTGTGGCAACCGCGACGGGAAAGTATCTGTATTTTCTTGACAGCGATGACCGTATAGATCCGGACACCTTGCAGTCATTATACGATTTTGCCGAGAAAAATGATTTGGACGAGGTCATTTTTGATTTTGTTCCGGAGTATGAGGACGGAGTGAACCCGATGTCGCACCTGCATTCTATCCGCCACGAATATTCCGGAGTTTTTTCGGGTGAGGACTTGTGGTCCAAACGTCTTTTGAACGACGATTTCATAGCATGCGTTCCACTTCGGTTATTCCTGCGTGATTTTTATGTCCGGGAGAATTTGTCTTTCCGCCAGGGTGTATTTCATGAAGATGAAGTATTCCTGTTTCTTGCCGACTTTTCAGCAGGCAGGGCTGGATGTCTGAACAACCCCTTTTATCATTATCGAATCCGCGCGAACTCCACGATTACACGTCAGCCGACTTTCCGCCATTTTGCGGGTTTAGGTGTGGCATATTTAGAAGCTGCATGTTTTCTGAAGAATCATCCCGTTGTACGGGAGGATGTTCTCAAGGCGATAGCGGTTCAGAAAGATCGGTGGCTGTATGCTGCGAGTGCGTTGATGAAGCAGATTCCGGTGGAAGAAATTCAGAAAGGTTGCGAAATCATGCCGGATATGATTTATTTCATCGAAATGGTACGGCTTTATGATCGTATGATGGCTACGGAATACCGCTGTGAAGTACTGGGTGAAAAGATGGAAGGAATTCTTCACTCTGGATCATACCGATTGGGACGAAGCATCAATAAGTGCCTGCGTCCGTTCAGGAAAGAAGATTGACTATGCCGACAATATCCATTGTTATGCCGGTATATCAGGCGGCCGCACATCTTTCCGGGACATTAGAATCCGTTGTTGCACAGACTTTCCGTGATTTCGAGTGCATTTGCGTTAATGACGGGTCTCCTGACAACAGCGGAAGTATTCTGGATGAATATGTTGCAAAAGATCCCCGTTTCCGGGTGTTTCACCGTCCGAACTCCGGTGCCGGCGTGAGCCGTAATACCGCATTGGAACAGGCGTCCGGGAAATATGTAATTTGCCTGGATAGCGATGATTTATTTGAACCGGAACTGCTGGAAACATTGTACCTGCGTGCCGAGCGGGAGCAGGCGGAGATTACGGTTTGCCGTTACGATGCTTTTGATACGGTATCCGGAGAGAAAACGTATGAGCTGCATTATCCGGAAAGTATGCCCCGGTCCGGCATTTTTTCATTGAAAACAAGGACCGATTTGACTTTCGGTGATTTTCGTCCGGAACCCTGGAAATATCTGTTTCTGCGCGAGTTCCTGACCCGTTGGAATATCCGGTTCTCTACCGCTGTCCGCAACGCCGAGGATGTCCCGTTTACCAATACCGCTTTGGCTTTCGCTGACCGTATTGCTCTGGTTGACCGTGTGCTTTTACATTATCGCACCGGTTCTGTGACAAGTCTGGAGAGCGGAAAAAGCAGTTCGCACCGCACGGATTTTTATTTATCTCTTCTGGAATGGCGGGAGAAAATGAATGATTGCGGTGTTCTGTCTTTGTACCGGTCCCGCTTTTGCAGCAGCGCATTTTATGTCTGCATTTATAACCTGAGAAAACACTTCGGGACGGTGGATTTTGCTTCTTTTTACGCAGAGGTACGGGACAACATGCTGCCTGCACTCGGGATTGGACCCGCTTTGGAGTGTGAAGTCTCCGATAAAGAACTTGCGGAAAAAATCCGCCGGATCCGGAATTTGTCCGCAGATGAATACCGGAATGCCGTTTTGACGGAAGAGCGGGAACTTTCCGAACGCAGAAAGCGTCAGGCAGAATATGCGAAACTGCCAGGCTGGCGGCGTTGTCTGATGGAAAACGGACTCTGGTACACCATCCGGCATATACTGCGGAAATTGACCGGGGAAAAATGACAGGTCATGTTTCCCTTTCGCGAAGGGGTTTGCTTTTACTCATTCTGTCAACGTATTTGTGTTTTATCCCGGAAATACATGGAATTCTGTTGCATTTGACAGGGATATGCGGTATATTATACTTTGAAAAATAAAAAGTTCACGTGCGGAATGGCTCTCGGATTTGTGTTTCCGCTAAACTGAAAATGGATATGACTATGGACGAAAACATTAAATGCATCTATGTGTCGGGTCATCGCAACCCCGATATTGACAGTCTCGCATCATCAGCAGCCCTGGCGGAATTGCGCCGCAGGCAGGGCGTACTGAATGTTAAAGCGATTTGCCCGGGTATTCTTTCGGAGCGGGGACGCTATCTTTTTGACCGTTTTCATTTGAAAGCGCCGGAATCCCGAAATGATGTATATTTGCGCATCGGGGATATCATGGAGAAAGATATTCCAGTGATTATGCCGGGAACTCCCTTGCTGGATGCGGTCCGCTTCCTGAACAAGGCAGGTTATCCGCGGCTTCCGATTGTGGGCGATGAACGTAAATTCCTCGGAATGCTCAGCCCGATGAATCTGCTGTCGCATCTTCTGGATGTCGGACATGACTCCGGAAGCGGATTGACCGGCCGCGAGATCCGGTCCTCCATTGATTTGATTGCCCGTGTTATTGAGGCAAAGATACTGACCGGGACAGAGACGGCGAAAGTTCAGCAGTTCAAAGTTTATGTAGCAGCCATGGGAACGGAAAGTTTTCATGAACATTTGCCGTCCGGAGATGACGGGGAATTGGTATTGATTTCCGGATATCGTCCGGATATTCATCTGCTTGCCCTCCAGCGGAAAGTGCGTATTCTGATTGTGACCGGAGAAAAGCCCGTTGAACCTCTGATCCTGAAGGAAGCTGCTTTGCAGAACGTAACAGTTCTGTGGAGTGATTTGGATTCCGCCGCAGTAATTCGCCGCTTGAAATTCAGTGTACCGGTGGAAGAATTCTGCTCCGGATGTGAACAGTTGATTCTTACACCGCAGGACCGTGTTCCGAACAGTTCCGCACGCATCCTGAATTGTCCGGAGGACGTGATTCCTGTTGTGAATGCCCAGGGGATATTTGAAGGTGTGGTACGGAAACAATCGATATCCCAGACACCGCCTTACCGGATGATTTTAGTGGACCATAATGAAACAGAACAGAGTATTCCGGGAGTAGAGGAGATACCGGTGATTGAGGTCGTGGATCATCACCGCATCGGTATGCGGCCGACGCTGAGTCCCATTAAATTTACCGGTGATGTTGTCGGCAGTACCTGTACGCTTGTCGCTGCAATGTACAAGGGTAGTGGTGAAAGTCTGACCCCCGATATGGCGGGATTGCTGCTGGGCGGTATTGTCACGGATACCCTGAACCTGAAGTCACCCACTACTGCGGCTATGGATAAACGGATTCTTGAATGGCTGGAGAAGATTTCCGGGGTCAAGGCCTCCGAACTGATGGAGGAACTGTCTCATATCGACTCCCCGCTGGCTTCCAAGCCACCGTTGGATGTCATTGAGTCCGACCGTAAATCCTACACCAACGGAAAATACAAGTTCTCTCTGTCTCAGGTGGAAGAAACCAACCTGGAACTGCTTCATCAGCGTCAGAGTGAGCTGCGTTCCGCAATGCTGGAGATCCGCAATTCCGAGGCTTTGCAGTTTATTGGTCTCTTAGTTACGGATGCTGTTCGCGAAAACTCTCTGCTTCTCGTAATCGGGTCCCCGGAGATTATTCAGGCTATTCCCTATAAGCAGCTGGAGCCGGGTGTTTTCGAGCTTCCCGGTGTTTTGAGTCGGAAGAAACAGCTTCTGCCGCAGTTGCTTTCCATTACCAGTGAATTTACCCGGTTGAATCCGTAAGTTTTGTTATAAACAGAAAGGACAAGAAAATGGATCTTGATTTTCATGCGCATTTTAATTTGGATGACCCAGCCGCTATAAAAATTTATGCAGATAACTGCCTCAAAAACAATACCCGTTCCGCTATCAGCGGCGGCCTGCGGTACGGTGCCCGTGATTATGTGCCGAATGACCGGGTCATTGATTTCTGCAAACAGTATTCGGATATCCTTATCCCCGTAGCTAAAGTGGATTTGTGGGATCATGAAATTGATTTATCCGAATTGAGACGCTGGGTGGACCGCGGTGCAAAAGCCGTCAAGTTCATCTATCCTTATTACCCTTACGACCATGATCTGTATATGCCCGTGTATGAAGAATGCGAAAAACTCGGTGTGCCGGTACTGTTTCATACCGGGAACTATCGCCCGAGTCCGGCGGATATACAGTGGAAACGGCCGATTTTGAAAAATATGGACCCCCTGAACTTGGATCGTCCCGCCCGTTCTTTCCAGAAACTGCATATTGTCCTGGCGCATTTAGGAACAACGTTCTGGCGTGTTCAAGCTTCTGAAATGCTGAAAATGCATGCCAATGTTTATGCCGACCTGGCGGGAAATGGTTCCTGGCAGGATCTTTCTGCTGAAAGTCTGGCATATCTGTTGCGTCCTTACGTATTCCTCTGCGAGGATACTTCCAGATATTTCCGTAAATTGGTGTTCGGCTCCGACAGCTATATCAATTATCCGAACGTTCAGACGGACGCAAAACTGCATTACGAACAGATTTTGAGAAAAATCGGCGCAACTGAAGATTTGCGCAATGCCGTTATGGGTGGCACCGTATCCGCCTGGATGGGCTTGAAAGACTGATTTGAACCGCCCTCAATACAGAACCCGAAAGGAAATTTTCTGCCATGAACAACAAGTGGAATGATGCCTGGCAACTGGTTACCGGAAAACTTTTCTGTCCCGAAACATCGCTGATTTACGATAGTCTCAGTTCCGATGACCCGGAAAAACGTTTTGCTCATCTGCCTTTCCCCGAAGAAATTCAGAAAAATATACCCAATCCCTGCAGCTGGGGAACCGGTATGGAGGATTCCATGCTGAATGGCGGTACGATTCTGGATGCTTTAGTCTTCCGTATGGAACAGGAGGAGGAAAACCGCGCATCCCTCTTGGATTTTGCTTTGAAAATACTCAAGGGAATTGAACTTTGCAATACGGTTCACGGCGTACACGGATATCTGGTCCGCAGCGTTTCCCCTCGGGACGGAAAATCTTTCTATATCGATACCTCCAGAGACCAGTTTACTTGCTGCACTCGCGGATTGCTCCATTTCTACCGGTCCTCATTCGCCGATGAAGATACCAAACGGAGGATTCGCCAGATTCTCACC
This sequence comes from uncultured Lentisphaeria bacterium, assembly GCA_937900075.1. Classification (GTDB taxonomy): domain Bacteria; phylum Verrucomicrobiota; class Lentisphaeria; order Victivallales; family UBA1829; genus SIG77. Next base: position 51,815 of record CALCCZ010000079.1, on the reverse strand, counting down.
AGTTTTGCAGATTTGTGCGCCGAACGGATTCGCCCCGGGGAAAATGGTAATCTGGGACGCCTTGACGGACGTCCGGGTCTGGTTGGGGAAATGATTTCCTGCCGTCCCCACGAGGCATTCCGGCTTCCCATGATGTATTTAGCCGCCTATATCGCCAGTGGCGAGGCAAAATATCACCGTCTTTATGACAAATGTGTGGATGATGCCCTTGCCGCATCCATGAAAATCGTTTCCGACGGCAATGTAGTGAACTGGGGCTTGGTTCAAATGCAGGAATCTCTGTCTATTTGCGCAGAATGCGGTTTCATGCAACAGCGTAAAGAACAGGCCGTATCCATCATGCAAACAGTAGCTGCACGGGCGGAAAAGGAATTTTATCCGGCAGCAGAACGGCTTTTCGCATACAATGGCCGTTGGGATATTCCCGCTATCCCCTGGCAGAATGCCGCAGTGATGTTTCTGGTACCCGGAACCGTTTTTCAGGATCGGGCATCACTTTTCGGGGATTATCTGTATCTCAAACCCGAGGAAGCTTCCGATTACCAACTGCCGCTGGATATCATGACGGCTGTGGGAAATCTCGCAGCCTGCGTTGCCTTTGCACCCGGTTATCAGCCCTCTGAAAAATTCCGCTCCACATTTGAACGCGCATTTGATATTCCCGATTATGCATGTTTCAAATCGGCAAAAGTTTGCTATATGCTGTATGCCTTGTGTCTGTTGCGGGCGCATACCGGAAATCCGGCTTGATAACAGGGAAAGCAATCAGCCTTCCAGAATGACCGTCGCCACCGCATAATCCCGCTCGTGGCTGATGGATAAATGACAGTGCTTTATGCCCTTGAGGAAAAGTATTTTTTCTGTGTTTTCCGCAAAAGCGGTAAAACGGGGTGCGTTTTTTTCATCCGGTAAAATCGTCAGACCGGAAAAAGAGCAGTCTTTCCCGATTCCTGTACCCAAAGCCTTCGCAAACGCCTCTTTTGCAGCCCAGCGGCCTGCCAGAAATTCGGGATTGTTTTTTCTCTGTTCGAAAAGCAGCAATTCGTCCGGAGCAAGCACTTGTTTTGCAAAAGCGACTCCGTGCTTCTCTAAAGCATCCCGGACTCTGTTGATTTCCACAATATCCGTACCCAGTCCTAATATCATTTCCGTGTTCCCTTCCGGTTGGATGTCAGTGGCGCCAGCAGACGTAATCCGGGCGGTTTTTGTTCATCGGCGAACCGGTAACTGTAATAGCCCTCGCGGGAAACAATCAGATGATCCAGCAAAATGATATTCAGCGGTTCCAGTGTCATTCTGACTTGCGATGTAACAAAGTTGTCACAAGCGGATGGCGTGGTATCACCACTGGGATGATTGTGGCAGAGCACTACGGCCTTTGCACCTGTATTCATGGCGCGTTTTGCTATCTTCGGGAGAATGACCGGTACCTGATCTACGATGCCCTCACTGATGATTTCATCACATATCAAACGGCTTTTTGTGTTCAGAAAAAATACAAGCATGGCTTCTTCATTGCGGTCACATAACTTGAAACGGGCATAGTCGGAAAATGCTGTCGAATCGTTCATGAACTCCTGTTCCGGAATGTCCCGGGGCCGGAGATAACGGACCGCCATGGAACGGATCAGTTTAATCAGAATGGCGGACATTTTTCCAATGTCTTTTGTGCTGCAGAGAGCATTTGTATCGGCATCAACAACCCCTTGAAAGGATTTGAACTCTTCCATCAGCGTTTTCGCCTGCTGTTTGACATCCCGTTGCCGGACCGCGTAGGAAAGCAGCAGTTCAAGAATTTCATAATCCAGCATTCCTTCCCCGTCCCCTTTGAGAAAACGTTCCCGTAAACGGGCACGATGTCCCTCGGAGGGAGAATGCTGTTTTTCTTTTTCAGAACCGGACTGTTCCGTGATACTCATTGATTTCTCCGCAAAACCGTGAGCGTCTCAAAATGAGCCGTGGTCGGGAACATGTCAAACAGTTTGATATCGCAAACCTCATAACCGCCGGCGAGAAACAGTTTCAGATCACGGGCGAGTGTATCGGGCGCACAGGAAACATAGATGATGCTGTGCGGATGAAAACGATTGATTTTTGTACACAGTTCTTTCACGATACCGCAGCGTGGCGGGTCAATCAGGATGGTTGTTTTATCCGGGGACAGTTTACGGGCAAGCATTGAGAATGAAGCAGCAGCATCACCGTCAAAATAACTGCAGCGTGATGCCATCTTCTGGCGTCTCGCATTCAGATTGGCAGCATCCACTGCGGTTTTATCCAATTCCAGACCGGAAACTTTCAGATTTTCATTTTCGGATGCGGCAATTAATGACAATACTCCCACTCCACAGAATAATTCGAGCAGATTTTCCGTTTTCAGCATTTTCAGACGATTGGAGACCGCTTCCGCCAGAAGTGTTGCCATGGGAACGTTAATCTGGAAAAAGGAGTTTTCCGGAACGGAAAAATAGCCGTGTTTTCCCATTTGTTCCGTCAGATAACGTTTGTCCGGAGCTTCGGTGCTTTTTCTGACAATGACTCCGTCCTTAAGAGTCCAGCGGAACGTAATATGAGGCGGGAGTTCTTTCTCTTCCCTGCATTTTGCGAGGACATCGTTGATGGATTTTCTTGCCAGCGGACATTGGGGAACATCCAGAACGGTGGTATTATCCTCTTCTTTGTACCCAAGAATATTGCCACGGGCGGAGGTAAGACGGATTTTATTGCGCCATCCATAGCGATGTTGGGCAGCTTCCGGCTTCTGGAAACGGCTCTTGTCGGCAATCCCGGTCCGAACTAAAAATCCCTCTAATTGTTTCTGCTTCCAGTTCAGTTCGGTCTCATAAGTGAGATGTCCGTAGGAACAGCCCGGACAGCGGTGCGAGTCATCCGATTCATCAATGGCAAGCGGACATTCGGGATGGATTCGGGCAGGCGAAGCCTTTTTTACGGAAATCAGGCGTGCGTATGCGTACGCCGGACGTTCATCCGTAACAAGTACTTCCACGACTTCCCCGGGAACCGTACCGCGTACAAAGCAGATTTTACCATCGGGCAGCTTGCCGATGCCTGCGCCCCCGAAAGCCAGAGCTGTGATATTGAGAGTAATAGCTTTAAGATCTTCCATAAGATGAATTAGCCTTTCGAAAAAACACTGACACAAAAAAATGCAATAATAATATGCTACCGGAAATAACAAAAATCAACCCCTTGAAGAATATTATACGTTTTTTTGTTTTAATCTGTGAAATAGACTTGCTTTTTTGTGGAAAATGTACCATAATTATCATGTGAATATTAATAATCAACAGAAAGGTCCTAACTATGGCTGTCATGGTCGCTGCTCCGTCAAAAGTTTCCGCCATTGAGAAAAAAATGCTTATCGCGCGTATCGGAAAACTCGAATCCCTGCCGCTTCCTTCCTATTCTATGCTGGAGTTTTCCACGCGACTGAAGGCGGTTCCTCCCGATATGAGCAATATCCTCGATTCCATTATTCACGATCATGCACTTCTGGCTCAGGTGTTCCGCATCTATTACTCCCTTTACCCTGATACCGAGCCTGAGAGTCCGCTGTCCGCACTGGAGTCAATCCCTCAGGAACAATTGAAAACACTGGCTTATGTCCCCCATATTCTGGAACAGTTCGGGGAAACCGAAGAAAAAGAATGGAATCACTCCTACTCTGTACGGCTTCTCATGGAAAGCATCCTTTCCGAAAACGGTATATCTGACCCCGCACTGGTTCGCGCTGCACATTTGCACGATATCGGAAAAAATGTCTTCCGCGACTGGTCCCCTAAAAAATACAGACTGGTGGAGAACCAGACGGAATCCAGTAATAACATTGCCATTCATAAGATGGAAACGGCTATTTTGCAGATCAATCATGCGGAAGTCGGTTCACTGCTTCTGAAAAACTGGGGCTTCCCCGAAAAAATCTGGAGCATTATCGAATTACATCATACCGACAATATTCCGGCGGATTTCCCCTACATCTTCGAATTGGCTCTGTTGCAATTCACCAACTGGGTCGATTGCAAGGCGCGCGGCATAGAATGTGAACAGCCCTCTAAAATTACCATGCAACGGGCGGGAATTGAGGAAATCGACGGAGAGGCCTATGTGCAGTTGCAAAAACGCCTGATTGAGGAACTCGCCAACACCAACGCCGGTTCCATCCGTAAAAATGCCCTGGATAATTTACTCGCTTCTGAAAATATCGTCCGGGCCGTGGATATCGCCGCAGAGGAACAAGCCAAAGCGGAAGCTGCTGCTCAGGCGGAAAAAGAAGCAACCGAGAAAAAAGAAGCCGAGAAACAGGCTGAAGCCGAAGAAGAACCCGAATCGACTTTTGACCCGGATTCCTACGTAATCTCCACGATTCCGTCGGCAATGGCAAAACGTGAAGCCGAATTGATGGAGCGCCTGAAGAAAAAATAATACGGAGACGTTGGGAGTCGTTTGTGCCCGGGACTGTGTCCTCTGCCGGAGGGGTTGCCTTTGGTATCGCCATGCCCGTGTACAATGTCTGCATCCGGTTAACATCCGGTTAATAAAACGTATGAAGCTGAAGGTGTTCTTGTTTGTTATCCCTGACAGATTACGTAATGATAGGGGATATGAGTAAAAAAATCAGGATATCTGTAAGAAAATTACAATAAACATTGAAGTTTCGTTTGATTTTTTGCAAAGCAATGGTATATTATTGTTTCGGTTGATGCGGATTTATGCTTTATTGTGTTGAAAATCCGTAAGATGGAAGCAGAACAATAATTTCCAACGATAAATTCAGGAGTATGAAAAATGGCAGTACCGAAGAGAAAACAGTCGAAAATGAAAAAACGCCAGCGCCATGCAGCCAACAGTTATGATGGCGTTCAGGCAAATTTCTGCCCGGTTTGCAAAAAACCTGCAGCCCCGCACAGTGTATGCCCCCATTGCGGACAGTACAAGGGTAAACAGGTTCTTACTGTAGACGAGAAATAAAATTTTTCTTTTTCCGTAACTTATTTGGACGGAGGTCACCGAAATGAAAATTGCAATCGATGCGATGGGTGGTGATTTCGCGCCGGCTGTTGTTATTGAAGCTGTTGTCAGAGCCTTGAAGGATTTGCCGGATGTCGAGATGCTTCTTGTGGGCAATTTACCGAAAATCCAGTTCCATCTGGAAAAGGCAAAGCTGAAAGAATCCAGTCGGTTGACCTTCGTTCATGCGGATGAGGTGGTGGAAATGGGTGAACCTTCCACGTACGCCATCCGCAGTAAAAAACATTCCTCCATCACCGTTTGCGCCGAACTCGTAAAGGCCGGCAAGGCTCAGGCTATTGTTTCTGCCGGTCATACCGGTGCTGCCGTTGCCGCTACCAAAGTGCGGCTGCGCATGGTGCCTGGAGTCGAACGCCCGGCTTTAGCGTCCCTCCTGCCGGCTATCGGCGGACAGTTTGTCATGTGCGATGCTGGAGCCAATACGGATTGCACTCCGTTGAATTTAGCGCAGTTTGCGGTAATGGGTGAAATCTATGCGAAAATTTTCCAGAACAAACCCAACCCGCGCATCGGTCTTCTTTCTGTCGGCGGTGAAGATGCCAAAGGCAATTCCCTGACAAAAGAGACTTTCAAAATTTTATCCAAAATGCCTATCAATTTCATCGGAAACGTGGAAGGACATGACTTGTTCAATCTCGGGGCCGATGTCGTAGTTTGCGATGGCTTCAGCGGTAACGTCGCTCTGAAATCCGTGGAAAGTATTTGCCATGCCGTCCAGTTCTGGCTCAAACAGGCTCTCATGAAGAATGTTCAGCGGAAAATCGGCGCACTTCTGGCAAAAGAAGCTTTCGTGGATTTGAAAAAAGTCAGCAATTACGAAGAGTACGGCGGCGCCCCGCTGCTGGGGGTCAATGGCGTGTGCATTATCGGACACGGAGCTTCCACTCCTTATGCTGTTTTCAATGCCATCCGCGTCGCGGATAATTTTGCCAAACGTTCCTTGCCGGACATGATTTCACAGCGTATCGCCGAATGCGGTGTCGCATTTTCCGGACATCCTCACATCGAACAGGAAAAAACATCATCGGACCAAGCCCCGGCTTGATAATAGGGTTTCCCCCTCCCGACGGTTCACATGTGACCGATTTCCTTTTCCCTTTTCCGTAACGTATTTCAGGTCTCTCTTTTTGTGTTTATTGGGACCCGTTATATCTTTTCTTGTCCTGCGGAATCGGAAAAATATTTCTTCCGGAGAAACAGATAAATGGACCAGATTCCGGACAGTATGAGAAAAACATACGGGAGCATCGGAGAGACAATACAGCTGAATGAGATGAGCAGAATACCCAAGATAAAACCGGACAGAAGCGGGATATAGTGCAATGCCGTGTCTTCCTGCTGTTTCTCGCGGGTGTTTTGTTCCAGATAGACATAAAAAGGGAAAAACAGCAGAAACGGGGAAATCCCGATTCCGATACAGAAGATCAGTGCCGGCAGACCATAGACGACAGCACAGGTCAGTGGTCTCATATCCCGAATGTTCCAGGCCAGCAGAGCCGTTGCGACAATAATGGAAAAACATTCTATCGGCTGCAGGGTATCTGCACCGGACAGCATCATTCTGATTATGGAAAAAGCAAAAAGACATCCTGCAAAAATACCGGATTCGGCGGAACGGAAAGCAATGAGATGTGTTTTTGTCTGCCTGTTACGGGCGCGTATCAACCAATAGACACCAAGCAGGAAGAATACGAAGATGATTATAAATCGCGGATTGACTGATACGGGCAAAAATGTCGGAAGCAGGCGACCGGCTGGTACAAGCCATTTCTTTGCGGCATATCCTTCATCGTTATGTCTTTGCAGTAGAGGAAAAACTGTTGTCGCGGGTTCTTCCGGTATGATGGTTCCACGCTGCTTCATTCGTTCTATAATGAAAGATACGTCCGCATTAAACGTTTGTTTATTTTTCCGGACAACTAAAAAACAATCGGAAACACCATAGACTGTGGCCGCATTCTGCGGCAGTTCCTTCAGTATTGTATGGCGTATGAGAGTATCTTCTTGGGTATCGCCTGTCTGCGGGACGCGAATTGCCAATACACCGTTTGTCTTGACCTGACGAAGAATTTTCTGATAGAAATCGGTCTTGAAAAATTTTGCATGGGCAAAATTGTCCGGCAGCATCAAGTTCAACAGAATGAGATCAAAGTATTCCTTTTGCGGCAGAAACCATGGATGGGGAATATATGTTGTGATGGACATATCCTTGACCCCCAGTAACTTCATATATTCTGCCAGTTGAATATTTTCCGGGGAATTGCCATCGCAGATGATTTTGCAGTTGTCAGAACTGTCGGCATTGGCAAGAATGGCCGCGACTGCTATGATATTGCTTGCGGGGATTTTGATATCGGTCCGGTAACTGTCAAGAATATAGCCATGCTTGCAGAAGAGAATGCGTTCCCCTCTTATTTCAGAGACAATGGGCTTTTTTTTCAATTTGTATTCCGGGGGCGGTTGATTTTGCCAGACAACAATACCAATGGCTATGAGCGAAAGCAGCGCGCTTATCTGTTGACTGGCAATATGCTTCGGATTTGGATTCAGAAAAATCAGAAAGACCAGAAAAATAAAGATTCCCGCCAATGCGGCATAAACGGAAAAATGCAGATAAAAACAGATGACACCCGACAGAATACCGATGGAAAGTGACCGGAAGGTCCCGGTTTGTTGCTCTTCTGTTTCATGATTGTTGAACCAACCGGGATAAATTCCCGCGAGGAAAAAAAGAAGCAGTATGAGTCCGCAGAGACCGGCGGTGTACTGTTTCTGGCACCAGGGATGGATGAATATGGCAAGTGCGCAGAGAAGGCAGAAAATAAGGTTGAGATTGAAACAGTAAGACGTAGCATTTTTCTCATGGTTCCATATTTTTTTGAACAGAATTCCGAAAATAAACGCAAGCGGGAAAAGGGAAAAGAAAATAACGGAAGTCATGAAATCCGCATCTTCGAGCTGCAGAAACGCATTCACTGAGAGCAGAAAAAGAAGGATAAGACTGTGTCCGCGCAGAAGCGAGAACATCTTTTCCTGATGGACATCCGGGATTGTGAAAGGTACTGGGAATAGACGCATTTATGCTCTGTCAAGCCGTTTTATTTAGTGAAATTATACAAAAAAACGCCGTCGGAAAAGGCGGCGTTCAGAATATTACAACTCAAAGAGATTTGTCATATTTCATTCAAGGGGAAAGAGTACTTCCGTATTGACAGGCATGACATCATCTGCTCCGAATTTTGGATTCAGTTTCAGAAGCTGTTCCAAAGAAACGTCCGGATTTATTTTCGAGTATTGACGCAGCGTCATCTCTGAAGACGTATGAACAGAATAGGTATTTGTTGTTACATCGGAAGACTTCGCAGTCGTATCCTGCGTGGTTTGCTTGGTATCACTTTCACTGTCATCGTTCAGCAATTCAAGATCATCATCTTCTTCTGTAGTGGTGGCGGACGGTCCTTTGGGAGGTACGGGCGTTGTTTTTTCTGTTACCGGGGCAGGTGCAGCCGATACCGGTTTAGGGGAAACTGGCGTTACCGGAGCGGGGGTTGATTTGCCGGAAGCGGTATTTTTAACAACCGGTGCTGCTGCCGCTGTTGCTGCTGTTTTTTGGGTGTTCTTTGTGGATTTTTTAGCGGGAGCAGCAGATTTCTTTTTCTGCGGAGCTTTGTAATTTGGATTTTCGGGCGGAATCTTCAACTTCTGACCGATCCGAAGCATGGCATTCACATCCATGTTATTGGCTTTTGCGATTTCGCTCGGATAAACACGATAACTAATGGCGAGATGACCTAAGGTATCTCCTTTTTTAATTTCGTGAATACGCATGGCTTTTTCATCCGCCTGCTTCTGCTCTGCCGGCTCTACCGCTTTTTCATCGGATGCAGATGCTTTCTGCGCGGGAGCTGGTTCTTCCATGCTGACCTGTTCGATCGGTTGAGCGGAAATGGCATCTTCCGGTATCGTTATGACATCACCGGGTTGAAGCGGCTTTGTCGTGTCAAGCTTTGATGCGGCAGCAATATCTTGCTGTGGAACGCCATACAATTGGGAAAGACTGTCCCAGGTTTCTCCTTTTTTGACTGTATGAGTCAACGTACTGTTTTCGGGAACACTGAATACTGGATCTGAACTTGCCGTCGTATTATTCTCATCCATCGGACGCAAGGGACTTACTTCTTCAACAGATGCATTTTTCGCCAGTTCACTGGCTGCCTTTTCCGCAGCCAAAGTGTCACTGTTCGTGACAACGCGGTCGCCGATGTAAGCACCGGATGGTACTTCAGGGGCATCTCCGGCAACCCAGTTAGAAGAGCAACCGGCAAGAACGGCGGCAACACCGCATGTGCACAATGCGGGCAAGAACGAAAAGAAGCTGCGGGAACTATTGTTTTTCACGTTTTATCCTCCAAAAATTGTTATTCCTGATTTGTATCCCTATTATAGTAAATCCATTCCTGTATTTTTCAATACCATGTTTGAGAAAAATTCTGTTTTTTTTCAAAAAAAATGGAAATATAACCAAGTTTTTTCCGTCAGAATTTTGTGTTTTTGTTTTCAAGTGCAAAAATGGAAACGGAATCGGTGTCGAAATCCCATAAACCGAAACGGAACGGTGATTCGCAAAGTGCCGGTACCGTCCATGCCCGCATCTGTTTTCCGCAAATCCCGGAAAAACCCCAATGCAGATGTCCGGAAACGGAAAAATCAAAACTGCCATCCACAACTTCATCCATATTATCGTATGAAAAAGGACTGTGTGCGCAGCCGGGTTCGAAAAGCGGCACATGCTGAAGACTGATGATCTTCCCGGAAAACGCTTGCCGATGATATTTCTGACGTGCTATATCCGCAGCGGAACGTCTGGCATTCCAGCCGGCGGTTTGCTCATCGCAGTAGGGAACCAACCGGTAGTTTTTGATATCCAAGTGTTCCGGCGGACGCGGAATCAGGGTATAGAATTGTTCCGGGGCAGGGTCGTGGTTACCGGGTAATACAATCATCGGCAGATCGATTTTTTTGAGAATATCCGCAATCGTTTTCAGGGATTCCATATCGGAGGGGACATTGACCAGGTCACCGAGAACAAGCAGGATATCCGGAGTATATTTCTTCAGTTCAGTTATTGCCACATTCAACAGATGGTCCGCGATTTCCCCGCGTCGTCCGGTATCGCAAGTGTTTTCAGCCGTACAGAAGTGAAAATCGGAAAGAATACCCGCCTTCATTGCTGTTCACCATTTTTGTGAAGTTGAAAATCCGCCTGAACCTCATTCCGGAATCCGGCATCCGTCAAATAGCGGAATGCAATGAGCGACATGGCATTTCCGCAGACCATAGCCTGTTCAAAAGCTTCCGGTTTGCCTGCTGCTTCACGAAACGCCACACTGTGCAGCGGTGTGCCGGCTTCTTTACAGATTCCAAAGTGCAGATTGGCTCCGGGAAGGATTTGCGAAACATTTCCGAAATCGGTGGATCCTCTGCCTTCTGTTCCTTTGGCGCGGATAACAGAAATCCCTTGCGACTCCAGAATATCTGCATAAGCCTTGTTCAAGGGCACGTTTATCTTGCATGGAGCGTATGCCGATTCCAGGACGCAATCGTATGTACAACCGGTTTGTTCCGCTGCTCCGGCAACAATCCCGCGAAATCTGTTTTCCATTTCTATGCCCGTTTTCACGTCCGGCGCACGCAGATAGAAAAACGCTTCCGTTTCAGCCGGAATGATGTTGGGAAAATCGCCACCCTTCACAATAATCCCGTGAACCCTTGATAACTCGTTCATCTGCTGCCGCCACAGACCGATACCGTTAAACAGCAGAATCACTGCGTCCAGTGCATTGATGCCAAGCTGGGGCGCCATTGCCGCGTGGGACGCACGCCCATGATATTTTACACGGAACCGACTGACCGAATAGGCTCCATCATCGGTACTGTAAACATCGTACGGGTGGGAAATTACCGCCGCTTCCACCTGACCGAATACTCCGCTTGTCTCCATCTGGACTTTTCCCCCGAGACGTTCTTCACCGGGCGTACCGAAAAGAACCAGTTTTCCGGATGCCTTGGCTTCTTCCATTCTGCGCATGGTCAAATAAGCGGCGGCAAGGCCCGAAACGCATATCAAGTGATGTCCGCAGGCATGTCCCAATTCGGGCAAAGCGTCAAATTCGGTAAATAAACCGAAAGAAGGGTCATCCCCGGTCCCGAAATGTTTTTCTGCCACAAAGGATGTCGGTAATCCAGATATATTTTCCGTAATGGAAAACCCCCACTCCTTCAACAGTGTCTTCTGCAGTTCTGATGCATGAAATTCGTGAAAACCCAGTTCCGGATTTTTGTAAATATCTTCCGCAATCGCTCTTAACCGTTCGAAAATGTCAATCGGTAAATCCTGAAAATTCATTTTTGCATCTCCACGTTTCCGTATTGCATAAAAAGACTTACTGCCACGAGACCGATTACATCCCCTGTGATGGTTTCACGGTCAAATCAAACGGCAGTTGAACATTCTGTGAAAGACGGGCCTGAGCATCCAGCTGCAAATCATGGAAAACTCCGGCTCGCAGGTAAAAATATGTCAGTCCGCTGATCATTGCGGCATTATCCGTACAGTATTTTTTCGGAGCCATCAACGTAATGATGTTTTTGGGCGCCATTTGTTCAAATCTCGCGCGGATTGCTCCATTACAGGCAACGCCGCCGCACAGTACAACCGATTTCACTTTATACCAAGCAGCCGCTTCGTATGCTTTCGTACATAACACATCCACGATGGCTTCCTGATACGAAGCCAGACAGTCGTAAAGTTCCGTTTCCGATATGGCTTCTGCTCCGCCGGCATCCCGTACATGATAAAGCAACGAGGTCTTCAGTCCGCTGAAACTGAAATTAAAGCGGTTCTCCGGAGCTACCGGTTTCCCCGCACCGCCTGTCAGAGAACGCGGGAAATGATATTTTCCGGGATTTCCGTTTTTCGCAAGCCGTTCGATAATCGGTCCGCCGGGATAGCCTAAATTCAGCAGTTTTGCAGCCTTGTCGAAAGCCTCTCCTGCCGCATCGTCAAGTGTCGTCCCGACTACATGCGATTGTCCGTCCGGAGTAATTACGACTAAACTGGTATGACCGCCGGAAACAACTGTCGCCAGCATGGGATAAAGTCCCGGATCATCAAAACGGTAAGGGGCTTCCTCGCCGACAAAAGCACCGTAGATGTGTCCGAGAAAATGGTTGATACCGATCAGCGGTAACCGATTCGCCGCCGCAAATCCCTTCGCGTATGTAATACCCATCAGCAACGCGGGTATCAGACCCGGTGCATGGGTAACACCTACTGCCGACAATTGCGATGGTTTGACCCCCGCATCTTTCAACGCCGCGGTAACAACCGGGGTTATTGCTGTCAGATGTTCACGGGCCGCAAGCTCCGGAATCACTCCGCCGTACGCGGCATGTTTCGCAATTTGCGAAGCTACAACATTGGAAAGAATTTTCTTCCCGTCTTCCACTACGGATGCCGCTGTCTCATCGCAGCTGGACTCAATACCCAATGTCAATGACATATCCAACCTCATCAGATAAAAAATACTGTCTGCTCATAATATCCGTGTTCAATCGCTGTTCCTTTTTGCGGAAAAACAGCGACTGTTCAAGATTTCAGACAACCCGCTCTGGCTGGAGCAAGCATCAGCGGAGGATGTCTGTCTTTTTCACTCCATTTAAATTACATCTTTATCGCTTCAATGCAAGCGCGTGTTTGTAAATTGTAACGTATTTTCCAACAGTTAGTGGATAGAGGATAGCGGACCGCTTCAACGGCGATCCGCGTCTTTTATTTATCCATATCGTCAAAGAATCGGCACACAGGACCCGGATTTTCGACGATGGGCCCGGAAAGAGCAGCAAGGAAGACAATGACAACAACGACAAGACCGGGCCAGCCGAACAGCCGCACGGTTAAAAACGCTGCAAGAATGAAACTGACAAAAAAAGAAAACATTTTTCCGCCTTTCCGTTAATTTTTAAGAAAATATAGCTCCGGTTTCAATCCTTTTCAAGTCAAAAATCGTATTTTTTCGCGTTTTAAATCACAATCCGCACGCCGTCGTGGATAGAGAATAGTGGATAGTGTGAAGGCTGCGTCATAGTGTTTCCCATGTGGCTTACCCGGCTTGCTCTGTAAAAAAATTTACTGCCCGATTACAACGATATTTGCAAACTTTTATCAGTTGTCTGTTTTTTTTCTTGCAAATGAGAAATACGGGTGTATATTGTTTTTCAGAATAATTATCGGAATAACTACTGCGGGAAAGGATAATGAGATGATAAAACAGCCTTATACTTATAAAGGGCAGCCTATCGGATCCGCATCGCCGTATACATACCGGGGTGGTGGTGTTGGTTCCCAGAAAGTCAAACTTTTTTTTGCAGTCGCAGCCATACTTGTCCTGGCGTTTTTAGGTTTTTTCATCTGGCGCTGGTTCTTCTATTCACCCAGTGAGAAGAAAAATACCCCGGAAGAAATCGCCAATGCTGCAAAAGATCAGTTGCCGGAATCTTCATTGGAAGAAGGGTCTGTAATTCCATCGGAACCGGAACAGGAATCGGATACAGTGGTCAAGGAACGGTCGTCGGTTTCCTTGAATGTCCGGAATGCGACGGCAGAACAACTGGAAATGTCGAAACGTGCCGGCGAATTGTTGAGCGAGGAAAAATGGGAAGAAGCCAGAAGTCTTCTGCAAGAGCTTTTTGCTTCCCTTCCAACGAATACCGTATTGTATGAACATGCCCAGAAGCAGTTGGCAGAAGCCTCTGACAATCTGTATCAGACAGGAAAACTGCCGCCGGTCTATATTGATTACACCGTGGGACGGCGGGATACTCTTTCCGGGATTGCCCGTGCCAATCATTCTACGACGCGTATGATTATGGAGACGAATGGTTTAGAAGATGCAAATCATCTCCGTTTAGGACAAAAGTTGCGTATTCCTCAAAAAACATGGAAGGCAACTATTTATCTTGATGCGAAAAAAATGTATGTTACGGAAAGCGACAAACTGATCCGGATTTATTCCATAAATGTTTCAGATGACACCGATGCGGGCGGACGTTCTACCGGTACCATTTCTCTCAGCAGGGATTATTCCGAACTGAAAGAGTTTTTAAAAGCTTCCGATATCAAAAGCGTCAGGGATTATATTCCTGTCGGCAGTCAATTGGAAATTATGCGCTAACGGGAGACGGACAAAATGCCAAATGTCGTTCTTGACTTTGAAAAACCTGTAATGGAACTGGAAGCTCAGTTGGCGGAAATGATTGCTGCCAATGTTCCGGCGAAAGAAGTATCTGCTTTGAAAAAGAAAATCGCAGAGACACGCAAAAAAATAAATGAATCTCTGACTCCCTGGCAACGGGTTCAACTGGCTCGCCATCCCAATCGTCCGTATGTATTGGATTACATTGAACGGATTTTTACGGATTTTGTTGAATTTCACGGGGACCGGCGCTTTGCCGATGACCCGGCAATGGTTGGCGGATTTGCCAAATTGAACGGTCGTCCGGTTATGGTTATCGGGACACAGAAAGGCCGGAATACGCGGGAAAGTGTTTATCGCAATTTCGGTTGTCCGCATCCGGAAGGATATCGGAAAGCATTGCGGCTGATGCAGTTGGCACAGACTGCAGGAGTCCCGGTAGTGACGCTTATTGATACCCCGGGTGCCTTCCCGGGTGTTGCGTCCGAAGAACGTCATATCGGCGAGGCGATTGCAGCCAATCTGCGGGATATGTTTGCCTTGGAAATTCCTGTCGTCAGTGTTGTGATTGGGGAAGGCGGTTCCGGCGGTGCTCTGGGAATTGGAGTCGGCAACAGGGTTATGCTTATGGAAAATGCCTATTATTCGGTTATCACTCCGGAAGGTTGTGCTGCGATTCTCTGGAAGGACCGTGCTTTTTCCGAAAAGGCGGCTGCAGCATTGAATCTGACTGCAACCGATTTGAAACGCCTGGGGCTGATTGATGATATCATTTCCGAACCGCTGGGCGGTGCCCATTCCGATTATGATGCGGCAGCAGAAAATCTTGCTGTTGCCCTGGAAGAAGCATTGAAGGATTTGGAGGATCTGACGCCGAAGCAGTTGCGCGAGCAGCGGTACAAACGTTTCCGTAATATTGCGTTCTACAAGGAACCGCGAATGTCAAAGGTTGCCAGAACACAACCGAACGAGGATGGTATTGTTTCCGGTATCGGGAATGAATTGACAATCCGTCCCGCCAGCATCAATGATGTCCAGAAAATCCATGACCTGCTGGGTCTCTTTGCCGAGGAAAGACTGGTTTTGCCGCGTCCCCAGCTGGATATCTTGGAACGCATCGGATTTTTCCGTGTCGCATTGGTGGATGGACAGTTCGCCGGTTGTGCAGCACTGCGGGATTACGGAAATAATCTTTTTGAGGTCCGTTCTTTAGCGGTCAGTAAGGTCTTTCAGAATCACGGTATAGCCTCCAGACTTGTTCAAAGTCAGATAGACGATTTGCGTGCCAGGAAAATCCCCGCCCGCATCTTTTCACTTACCTGCCGGGAACATTTCTTTCAGCGTTTCGGATTTAAAATAGTTGAAAAAACCCTGTTCCCTGAAAAAATCTGGAGCGACTGTGAACAGTGTCCTATTCGGGATAACTGCAACGAAACTGCGGTGATGCTGAATTTAGAGCCCCCTCAGGAATGATTCATGCCGTCCTCCGTTTCTCCACAGTGTCCCATCGGCGTATTCGATTCCGGATTGGGCGGGTTGACCATTGCAGCTGCTCTCGCACGGATTTTGCCTTCTGAACAGATTATTTACCTCGGCGATACGGCGCGGGTTCCATACGGCGGACGTTCCAAATCCATTATTACCCGATTCGCCTGTGAAGATACTGATTTCCTTTTGACGAAAGGTGTGAAGTGTATCGTTGTTGCCTGTAATACGGTTTCGGCAAACGCCATGGCAGCGGTCCGGAGTCGTGCTGCCGCCATAGGAACCTTTGGCATGAT
The DNA here is from genome assembly GCA_937900075.1 of uncultured Lentisphaeria bacterium. Taxonomy (GTDB): domain Bacteria; phylum Verrucomicrobiota; class Lentisphaeria; order Victivallales; family UBA1829; genus SIG77. The sequence goes on along the minus strand of CALCCZ010000079.1, from coordinate 35,731 downwards.
AGATGCCGGAGTAGATGCGGTTATCCGGTCGGGTGCCAGGTCTGTTGCCATTCTCGGTACACGTGCCACCATCCTTTCAGAAGCCTATCCGACTGCTCTGCTCAAACGCTGTCCCGAACTGAAAATCCGCTCAGTTGCCTGTCCACTTTTTGTTCCTGTAGTGGAAGAAGGACTCTTTTCCGGTCCCATCGTGCAGAACGTTATTGATTTCTATCTGCATGACCTTTTGAACAATCCGCCGGATGCTGTCCTCTTGGGGTGTACTCATTATCCCCTCTTGAAAAATGCCCTTTCCGGATTCTTGCCGCCTTCGGTAAAAATTCTTGATTGCGCGGATACTGCTGCCATGACGATAAAACATTTTCTCGAACAGAACCGCCTGACTGCCGATGAATCGTCAAAGGGGTCTTTAGAATTGTTTGTTACGGACTATCCAGCTGTTTTCCGGGAACAGGCGGAACATTTTTTGCAGAAGAAATATTCCGCGTCTGTTCACGTTGTCACGATTTCGTGAATGAGTGATTTTCTTTCGTCCCCAAGTCGTAATCGGTCAGGAAATTTGTAACCAGGCCGTTATTCCCTGAAAGATTACCAAAAGATACGGGATATTTGTGTTTTTTTGTGTTTTTTTCTACTTTTACGTTGAATTTTGCGGTGTTGTGTGATATACTAATAGAGCACTGATTTTTGTGCCCCGGTAGCTCAGAGGATAGAGCAACTGCCTTCTAAGCAGTGGGTCGGGGGTTCGATCCCCTCCCGGGGCACCATTTTTATATTCTTTCGCGGATTTTGCGGATTGTTGTCATAAAGAGTAACAGGAGGTTGAAAAATGAGTTTCGGATATGCTGTTTTAGGCGCGATTGTAGGGTCATGGTTCGCTGGCGGGACAGGTGCCTTTATCGGTGGAACGATTGGGGCGTTTTTAGGAAATGGTGATGACAAGAAGAAATCGGCTTCCAATGCAGGGGACAGCCAGTCGCAGGGGGATGGCTCTTATAGTCGGAGTTTTAAAAACAGCGAAAACTATATGGATTGTGGGGAACTCATTTTCAAGTGTATGGGAAAATTGGCGAAATCCGATGGCGTGATATCCAGAGAGGAAGCGGATTTTGCAAAAAAAGTTCTGGATGATTCAAAAGTTTCAGCACTTCAGCGGAGACGTCTGATTGAGGCTTTTACTGCCGGGCGGAACTCCTCAGAGTCGTTCCGTTCGCTTGTCCAACAGCTTTCACGGATGCTTCCCCGGGAATCGTGCGAAGATGTGATGAATATCTTCTGCTGTATCGTTACGGCAGATGACAATATTACGCCGGATGAAATACAATTTTTGCGTGTTGCGGAATCGGTTCTGCATCTTCCCGGTTATGTGGACAGAATTTTCAGGGAAGAGGAGAATACAGGTAATCATCAGTCTGGCGACTATTCTTATTCCACTCAAACGGATCCTCTGGAGGAATCCTACAAAATACTTGGCATTCCCTCTACTGCGACGGATTCGGAAGTGAAGAAAGCATGGCACAAGAAGACGCTGGAATTTCATCCTGACAAAATTCAGGGGAAAAATCTTTCGGAAGCGTTTATCCGGTTTGCTACGGAAGAGACACGGCGTGTCAATGAGGCTTACAAGCAAATCTGCAAGAGCCGTGGCATAAATTGAACATGAAAACGATAGGCCTGACATCGGCGGCTGCGGAAGAAAACCGCCGTAAATACGGTTCCAATCGTTTGTCTGAATTGCCGTCCTGTCCCCTTTGGAAACGCGTCCTGCTTGGTTTTACCGACCCCATGATTCTCATTTTGTGTGCGGCACTTGTCATTCAGACGTTGATGTTCCTTTTTCATTTGGCTGAATGGTATGAACCCGCCGGTGTGCTGGTTGCGATTCTCATAGCCAATGGCGTTGCTTCGTTCAGTGCCCACCGCCAGGCGCGCAAGGCAAAAGCGCTGAAAGAGGAGAAAGAAGCCGGGGAACTGGCAAAAGTTTTCCGTGACGGAGTTCTGACAGAACTCCCGGTCTCTCAAATAGTTGTTCATGATATTCTGTTTTTGCAGGCGGGCGATAAAATATCCGCCGACGCGGAAGTTGTGTCCGGCACACTCAGTGTTGATCAGGCGACCTTGAACGGGGAGACGGAAGAAGCGGAAAAGCGGGCGCATGTTACGGAATCCTACGATGAGCGTGATTTATTGAATCCATACGGGATTTACCGCGGTACGGTTGTGTGCAGCGGGGAGGCATACGCAGAGGTCAAAAAAGTGGGTGACAAGACTCTGTTCGGACAACTTGCGCTCCAGTTACAGGAAAATACCCGCTCTACGCCCCTGCAAGTGAAATTGAATATCCTTGCGAAACAGATCTCTCTTTTCGGTTACATTGGAGCCGGTGCCATCATTTCCGCTATTCTCCTGAAAACAATTTTATCGGGTGCGGAAATCAACGGTTTATCCGCCTGGATCCGGTTAATTGTCAATGCCGCAACGGTTGCCGTTACCATTATCGTCTGTGCTGTTCCGGAAGGTTTGCCGATGCTGACATCTCTCCTGTTGTCTTTGCAGAGTATGAGAATGGCGAAGGACAATGTGCTGGTACGCAAGATCAATGGTCTGGAAACGGCAGGCAGTCTTAATTTGCTGTTTTGCGACAAGACGGGAACGATTACGGAGGGGAAACTCGGCGTGACGGAAATTCTGTTGGGGCATGGTGAGTCCCATACTGCGCTGAAAACGCTTTCTGCTGCGATGAAAGATACAATTCTCGCCGGTATCGGTCTCAATAACAGTGCCGTTTACAGCGGAGAAAGTATAGTCGGCGGAAACAGTACGGACCGCGCTCTGATTGCATTTCTTGTAAATGAAAATCTTGCCAATACCATTGAAAAAAGTTCGCTGGTTGCTTTCGAACCTTTTGATTCTTTCAAAAAATACTCCTCCGCGACCGTTAAAACGGATTCCGGAACCGTTTCTTTCATCAAGGGCGCACCGGAAAAAATTCTGGAAAAGTGCCCGTTCCGTTTGGATGAAAACGGTCAAGTTCAGCCATTTTGTGAAAAAGACAGCTTCCGTGGGCTGTTGGATGAACGCGCTGCCCGTTCTATACGGCTGATAGCGGTTGCACGGAAAGAGGAGTGCGCACCGGAATATGCGCTTGTCTGTGTTTTATGCATTCGGGATAATGTCCGGAAAGAAGCGGTTTCCGCTATTGAGGAAGTACAGAATGCCGGAATACAGGTTGTGATGATTACCGGGGACCGGAAAGAAACGGCGGCGGCTGTTGCCCGGGAAACAAAACTGTTGAGTTCGTCAGAGGACTTAATTCTGACATCCTCGGATCTTGCAGAAATGGAGGATGAAAAACTGAAAATTCTGCTGCCGCATCTGCGTGTGATTGCGCGGGCTTTGCCAACCGACAAGAGCCGGCTGGTGCGGGTAGCCCAGGAACTGAATCTCGTTGTCGGGATGACCGGAGACGGAGTCAATGATGCGCCGGCATTGAAGAAGGCAGATGTCGGCTTTGCGATGGGGAGCGGTACGGAAGTAGCGAAAGAGGCGGGCGACATTATCATTTTGGACAACAATTTTTCATCCATAGAAAAGGCGATTCTCTACGGCAGGACAATGTTCAAGAATATCCGCAAATTTCTGGTATTTCAGCTTTCGGTCAATGTAGCGGCAGTAGCCGTCTGTTTTCTGGGACCGCTGTTTGGAATCAACATTGTGATGACGGTTATTCAGTTGTTATTTGTCAATCTTGTCATGGATACTCTGGCAGCCATAGCCTACGGCAGCGAGCCGGTGTCAAAGGAATACATGAGAGAACGTCCCGTTCCGCGTTCCGCGCATATTGTCAATGTCCCGATGTTTTTTGAAATTTTGACAGCTGCTTTTGTGATTACCGTATTTTGTCTGGGGATTCTCTTTTTTGCGCCCTTGCAGAGACTTTTCGGAACGACCGACCTTCTTTATCTCCGGACAGCGGTATTTGCGACTTTTATGATGTCCATTACCCTGAATGGTTTCCATGTAAGGACATCGCATTTGAATCCGTTTTCCGGTTTGTTCAGCAATATCCATTTTCTCGTCATTATGGGGTCCATTTTTGTTATGCAGTTTTTGTTCGTGACATTTGGGGGAGAAACTCTCAGTGTTGTACCATTGGGATTCCGGGGCTGGTGTGTCTGCGGTATTCTTGCCATAGCGGTATTGGCGGCGGGTACTGTCGGTAAAATTCTGTCAGGATTTTTGATGCGGGAAGAAAAGAGTGGAATCCGTCATTGACCGGGAACGATAATCCGGGGCAGGGGGAATATCGTTTCACCGCCGCAGATATTCCGGATTTTCAGGCGCAGCGGAGTCTGCATGGTGGAAATCGTTCCATTCCAAAGATTTTTGCTCTTAACACCATTTATGATTGTTGAGCCGTTGTTTTCCATACGGATTTCGCTGTCGGAATGCCAGGTGCCCTCTGCTGCCGTACAATCTGCGGAAACGAATTCAATCCAACCGAGATTTGAGCCGTCATCCGGGATTTTATCTCCGGTTCCGTCCTTTTTTCCCCGGAGAATATTGATTTTTTCCCGTACGGAAAGACTGTCGAATTTCCGGATTGTTATCTGAAATACCCCGTTTGTCTGCCGCAAGGAAAACTCGGCATGATCGCGGGCCGGGGGGACATCCGTTTTATGCAGGGACAGAATATCGAAACTCTGTTTATCCGAAACCAGACGGTCGCGCACAGTCTGGATGGAGTGGAATCCCGCATCGCCATGAATGAAATGCCGTCCGGCAAGCCCTGCGACGGCTGCGGTTACGCCGCTGCCGCCGAAAAAATCAGCGACAGTCATACCTGGCTCGGAACAAGCCATGATGATTCTTTCCAGCAGGGCGGCAGGTTTTTGCGTAGCGTATCCAGTGCGTTCCGGGGCTTTCTGCTGGATATGGGGGATATCCCAAACATCGTCCGGGATGATTTTATCATCTTCGTAATACCGGTATTCCTTTCCGGCGGAATGGATGGAATAATAGACTCTGCCATCCTCTCCGGTGACTTTTTTCATATTATTCCGTTTTTGGGCGCCGCGGTATTCACTGACTGCTTCCGGGTGGAATACATAGTTTTCCGGGTTCATTGTGTACCAGAAAATGGTATCATGTTTCCGAGCGAAATGTTTTTCGGTCCGTCCGCCTGTCCGGTAGTGCCAAATGATTTCATTTTGGAAATTATCTTCTCCGAAGAGATAATCCAGGAGTATTTTTACATAGTGACCCGCATGGCGGTCCAAATGGATGAAAATAGAGGCATTTCCGCTCATTACAGACTTGATGGCACAGAGATTTTTATACATCCATGACAGGTATTCCTTTTTGCCCCAGACGTCTTCGTATTCTGTTTCCCGGAAAAAACAACCGCTATCGGCATGTGACATTGTCGGGCGGATATGAATTTTTTTCTCATAATCCGCTCCGGAGGCGAAAGGCGGGTCGATATAGACGAGATCCACGGCAATATTGCGTTCTTTCAGAAAAGCGCAGGCGGAAATACAATCGCCATGCAGGACGAGATTGCCGTTGGAATTTGCCCCGATGGACTCTATCGTCCGGACAGGAGGGAGCTCCATTCCCCGGGCAAGCTCTTTCAACACAATCCGGTTGTTGAAGGGGAAGTCAGAGCAGTACTGTTCCGGAGGGATGGAATAGGGGATATATCTGCGGGTCATTATTTTTTACCGGACCGGTTTATGCAGCAATTTCCAGACTCTGTAAAATTCGGACATACCCCACGCCTGAGCATCACAGCCGCGGCCCGTGTGAGGGGCATCGCCGTCAATGATTTCCGGGAGCTGCATAACGCATCCGCTATCCATTTTCAGAACCATTGAAGACAAATAAGCTTTTGCCGTTTCCTTTCCGAATTCGCCCCAAGTCAGACAATATGCTTCGGGATACAGGGGGAATTGCCAGGTCCATGCCGTACCATTATGATAGGCGGGTTTCCGGCGGGTGTCCTCATCCCCTTCGTATGTGCCGAAATACGGATGATCCGGTTGATTCAGTAAACGCCCGTCCGCAGCATAAACCGGCAGTTTGTATTTTGTATCGCGGTCGGCAAGGGAGCGGATGGCACCCGGCACCAGAAGTGAAGCACATTCGTCGAGGATACCGGCGCAGACTTTTTGGTCTGTTACTGCGCCCAGAGTAATCGCCAGCAACTGGTTTGGACGCAGGTGGTCATCGGCAATCGCCTTGGCAGCCGGTGTTCCGGATTTGCAGTGAAGGCAGTCTGAAAGATATTTGCAGTTTGGCAGAGTAAAGAATTTTTGAATGGACGTCTGTACTTTTTCAGCGATATCCTTCCAATAAGCTGCTTCCTCCGCGGTCTGTGAAATTTCCGAAAGGAAAGAAAGGGTAGCAAACCAGAGAGCTTGAATTTCAATGGGGTATCCCTCGCGGGGGGTTCCTGCGGGATAGTTTGTATCCATCCAGGTGAAATGCGGGGGACTGAACAACAGCATGCTGTCCTTATCGCAGAGAATACCATTGGGGGTTCCCTTGATAAGATTCCGGGCAAGTTGTCCCAGGACATCGCGGAATGTTTCTTTTTTGCGGACGACTGTATCCAGGAAACTGTAATTGCCCTCGGTACGGCAGAAATCCGCGGTTGCCGTAAAGAGCCACAGGGGTGCATCGGTGGTATCGCGGTTGTCCGCATTGGCCCCGGAAATCATATTGGGAATTGTGCCGTCTTTTTCGAATTTAGCAAACTGGAGCAGAATTTTTCTGACATCATCTCTGTAACATCCGGCAGCAATCAATCCGCGTACGGCAATCAGCGTATCACGTCCCCAATCCAGGAACCATGGATAACCGGCAATTACGGTTTTCAGGTCATCGCGTTTGACAACAAACTGTCCCAGAGAGTATAATGCGGCATGTTCAATGGCGGGATTCATCGGTTTTTCCAGTTCTATGCGTTCTTTCGGGAAGGGACAGCGTTCCTCCTGCGAGCTGCCCAGAACCTCACCGAGTATATTGACACAATCATTGCCGCCGAGTTGAAATTTGAAGGAACCGGGACTGTACAGGTCGGAATGCGGATCCAAACCGCGGTTTGCTTCGTTTTCCATCCACATCATATAGATCCAGGCATCTTTCCGTTTGAATGTTCCATGGGAGGCACGTATGGATAAAATGCGGTCCGGTGCAGCGTGGAATTCAAAACCTCTGGTCTTTTCTACAATTTTTCCGGGCCAGTTCTGTTCGGGACCGGCAGCCGCTTTTGTGCAGCAATGGAAATTTCTGTCCTCGATGTCGGGACGTATGATAATCTGAATCGCGGCATTATCCGCCAGCCTTTTGGACATACCTTCCGCGGAATACCGCAATAACGTGACAGCTACCGCGTTCTTACCCGGAATAATCCGCATTTTAATGCAGAGGCGGACAAATAGACCATTTCCAATCGGAACGAGATAATCCCAAACGCCGCCACCATCTTCCGCAACATGGAAAGAATGGAGCTGTTCATGTTTCAGTTCCTGACGTCTGGCGTGCCAAACGATCCAAATCCGCATTCTCCGCCAGGAAATATATCGGTCTTCCGGATAATTTTTATTTAAGTTTGCCAGCAGAATCGCATCATATCGGCTGCTGAGTTTTTCCATTTCCATTTGCTGGTGAATAATCGCTCCGCACCCGTTGGATTGCAGAAATACGCGGTTGCGGTTATAGATTTCGTTCCGGTTGAAATCCACATCTGCTTCTTCTATGTCCGGGGGCAGCTGGAAAAGTCCGGATGTGGAAAAACATGCGGAAGGACAATCTGGTTTGTAAACCCGGATCAGGAACGAAAGGTAACGATGTTTCTTGACCGATTCCGGTGGCGGAATCAGGGCAAAATATCTGCCGGAATTGTCTTTCAGGGCAATTGCACGGGCAATTACAACGCCTTTTTCATCCTTGATCAGGCAGCGGAACCGATAGGGGGCAACAGCCAGAATTGCATGTCCGGGGGGTATCATTACCTCACGACGGCAGTCTTCCGGCCAGTGCCAGACAACCACGCCGCGGCAGGAATATCCATCGGCAAAAGAACGGAAAAAATCTTCCGGGGAACGCAGGAGCATATCTGCCCATTCTTCCGGATCGAAATCATCGCGGGGAACAACGGCGGTACGATTGTGATTGACAATCAGTCTCAATACCATTGCTTTTGCAGCCTGACGCGTCAGGTGATCTATTGCCAAAGTTGTGTTTTTCTCCGATTTATTCAGCAGATCCAGCCAGCGTTTATCTACGGACAGACAGACAAATTTACCGGCCGGCAAAATAATCCGTACTTTCCCGTCCGGTGTATGAATCAGAGTCTGACGTTTTCCGGAAATCAAATCCACTGCGTATTCCTGAGCTGCCATTTCCGGCGTATAGGAATTACTCCATTCAATATTGGCTGAATGATGAATATCCAAGTTCACGGAAACCGTTACCGGATGCATATTGTTCGCATCAATGCGACTGAATACAACAGCATGATTACAGTTGGAGGGAATGACGGACAGCATAGCTCCCGCCTGGAAGGCAGGATGCGTGCCAGAGAGTAAATTCAGACGCCGGATCAGGGGAATCTGATTGATTTCCGACCCCCAGTTCAGGGCTGAAGATTCATGTACGTCAATTTTTTCTTCGGCGAACCATTCTACACCATTTGCAAAACCGAAAGCGCCGGAAACGGAGGATAACGCGGCTAAGGCAGTTCTCATGGAGGCGTATGTTGTGGAAACCGATGCCAGACGGTTGTTATCGTGAGTTTCCGCGTAATGGATCATAACGCCGTTGGAGGAACTTTCTCTCCAGGCATACTGGAGATAACCTTCGATTTGTTCCCGGGAATAGTTCTGAAAGAGTTCGGAATAAGCCCAGTCCATATTTGCCATGTCTAACAGCTGACGCGTTACAGCGGCATCGCCGCCGAGCCCTTCCAGCAGGAAAATGGTTTCGGGATATTCTTTCCGTACCCGGGCGATGATATAGGTCCAGGCTTCGCAGGGGATCATATAGCCGGCATCACAGCGGAATCCATCTACTCCGCGGATACACCAGGTAAGAAACATATCTGCCAGATATTCCCACAAATCCCGTTTGGAATGGTCCAGTTCCGTTAAATCGCCCCAGACAACTCCCCACGCGCCGGGCGAATGAATGGTTCCATCCGGTTCGTGAACAAGCCAGTCCGGATGCTGTTCATGCAGTTTTGCGGCCCAACCGGTATGATTGATGGCGATATCCAGAAAAAGTTTGGCATCTCTCTGATGAACGGCATCCGCGAGTTCGATAAACTGGTCCAGCGGGGTTGCTTTTTTGTCAAATTCCGCTAAAGCGGGGTCTATTCCCGTAAAATCCAGCGAGGCATACGGACTGCCGTAACGTCCCATGCGGCCATATACCGTCGGGACGGGATTGACCGGTAAAAGATGAATGATCCGGCACTGCAGGGTATTCACGATGTGGTCCAGTTCGCCTATCAAATCGCGGAAAGTACCCGATTCCGGTATCAGCGCATAGCCGTTATCATCAAATTTTATCAGTTCTTCACGGGTGATTCCTTCCGGGAGCTCCGATTTTTTTCTGTTTTTATTCTGTCCGAACTGACGCACAAACGCACAATAAACACTGTTCCGCGCGCAATAAGCAGCCGGTTTGACATTGATATGCAGATTGTCGCCTTCTGCCCAGACCGGTTCCGTTCCATCCTGCGGAACAAAACTGCATTTGCACTCGAAATGACCGGGCTCTGTGAGCGCAAAACGAATGGCAAAGGTATAATCATCTACCCGTTCCATCGGAATGTCGATCCAATCACCGCCGGCGGCAGTAATGCGCTCTTCCGTCTCTTCGATGATTTCATTCCTGCGAATTGTCGCATTGCCGATATTGGTACTGATGAACGCCTGCCCATCAGTCAATCCCAACTCACCGTATATCCGGATTTCCAGCGTGTCACCGCTGTATCTCAATAAATGCCGGCCGGGTTCGGGAAACTGTTTGAATTTTATCATGGAAAAACTCCCGGGATGAGAAAAAGATTCAGTCAGCAATAATGTATTCTTTTATCCGCTGTTTTTTCTGCCGGACCGCGATTTCAAATATCAGGGGTTCGGCTTCAACGGATTGCAAGTTTAATTCCACTTTTACCGCCAGCGTTTCTTCTGTTTTGTTCAGCTTGTAGCCGTTCAAAAACAAAAGAGGGATTTCCAGAGTGACGAAATTTTCCGGTGCCAGAACGGATGGTGTACGATGTACCAGAGAATCTTTTTTTCCGTTTTCAGACAATGACGGCCAGATCTGTTTCCAGTCTTCCGCACGTACCGATGAAGATTTTCCTTTTTCACAAGGTGCCGTCATGACCCGGAGATTTTCTGCTTCATTGGTCCGCCATTCCTGAACTGAGACCGTCTCTATGTTGTGATTGCAGACACGAAAAACAAATTTCGGGGGAGTTCCGTCTTTTTCTTTGCCGTTCACATAGTATGTTCTGCGTGTCTCTGCCCGCTGAATCGTCAGGGGGTGTTTTACCTTCGCAAAATACGGTGAATCAACTCCACCGATAATCCCGTTCTTGTGTTCCGTCTGCGCAGCTGCCTTCTCCGCTTTGCTGTCACCGGACGAACCGGAACAGGCGACAAACAACATACAAAGGGCAAGAGCTGTACCGGCGATTCGCATGAGAGATGAAATTTTCATACAGGTCCTCTTTTTCAGCAGGGAACGGAAGACTGTTCAATCGCATCCCGCTGTTCATCGGTCAATCCCACATATTTGGGATTTCCGGGCATGATTCCGCGTTTCGTTTCCTTGATGAAATCGCAGAACATCCGTACTTCCGGCGTATAAAAATCACTGTGTTCAATCTGCTCAATGGCATTTTTCGAGTTCAGCTTCTCAAAGAAAAACGTTTTGATTGCTTTCCGCAAGGCAAAACGTTGTTCATTCTTGAATCCCGCACGGCGGAGTCCTATGGTATTCGGTCCGGTGATAGCATTGAATTCGCGCAACATGCAGAATGGCGGAATGTCCTGTGAAATCAGACACCCGACACCAATCATTGCCAACTGTCCGATACGGCAGAACTGGTGAATCTTGGCATAGCCGCTCAGTACGGCGCCATCCCCGATCTGAACATGTCCCGTAATTGCCGTATGATTGGCAATCGTAACATGGTCGCCGATAATGACATCATGCGCCACATGTACAAATGCCATCAGCAGTGTACCATTTCCGACTTTCGTCTTCAGAAATTCAAACGGAGGACGATGGATTGTCACATATTCCCGGATGACGGTGTCTGCTCCGATTTCGCAGAAAGACCGGATTCCCTTGTAGAAGCGGTGGTCTTGCGGTTCTGCTCCGACTAAGGCACCAAAATAAATTCTGCAGCGGGGACCGATGGTCGTGTACTGGCAAATTTTCACATGCGCGTCAATGTAAGTATCATCCCCGATTTTAACATCATCTTCAATTACGGCGTAAGGCCCGACTTCCACATTTTTTCCCAGTTCTGCCTTCGGCGAAACGATTGCTGTCGGATGAATCATTTTTTTTCCTTTCCATCATAGTGAAAATAAAATTTATTCTGTCAACTTTAATATAGACGCTTGAATCTTAATATCAAGGCGTGTTATATTATGCATAACGTTTTTTTTGCATTTTTTTTTCGGTTTGCCATGAAAACAGATTTGCAAAAAATTCCATAAAAACCTAATATCACTGCAATGTAAGGCCAATAAAAATGACAGCTCGTACCGCACCGCCCGCTTCTGTCGCAGAAGACAGTTACGATAAGACGCTAAATTCATTCCTGCATTATTTGAGAAATGAAAAAAATGCTTCGGAACATACCATCGCTTCCTACCGTATTGATATTCTTCAGTTCGCAGAAACTTTTTCCAGTGAGAAAACGGGGGACGTTCCATGGGATACGGCAAACGTCTATGATGCCAGAGCGTTTGTTGTGAAACTCTACGAAATGGAGGAATCGAAAACCTCAACCGCGAGAAAACTTTCCGCACTGCGGACTTTCTACCGTTTTCTGGAACGAGAGAATCTTTCCGAAAATAATCCCTTCGCCGGTTTGAAATCTCCAAAAAAAGAAAAAACTCTGCCCCTTTTTATGACGGTCAGCGAGGTCGGACGCCTCCTCGATGCACCCGCTGAATTCTGGAGAAACCGTTTGGAGTCCGGTGTCGCAAAAACGGATGAAAGTGCCGAATTGGGCTGTACCCGGGATTCCGCCTTGCTGGAGGTGATTTATTCCGGCGGATTGCGGATTAACGAGGCAATCGGATTGAATCTGGAAGATATTGACCTCGCATCCCAATGTATGAAAATACGCGGAAAAGGGAAAAAGGAACGTTATGCAGCGTTGGGCGGCCCTGCGGTCCGGGCTTTGAAAGCATATCTGCAGGTCCGGAAAAACTATGTTGCCGAAGATGAGACCGGCAGGTCCCCTGTTTTCGTCAATAAGTTCGGTACCCGTCTTACGGCAAGAAGTTTTCAGAGAAACTTCAAGGACTATCTGATACAGGCAAATCTTCCGGCGGATATGACTCCGCATAAACTGCGGCATTCTTTCGCCACGCATCTGCTTGATGCAGGTGCCGACTTACGCAGTGTTCAGGAATTGCTGGGCCATGAAAATCTCAGTACAACTCAGATTTATACCCACATAACCACGGAAAGAATGATAAAAATCTACAATCAGGCCCATCCGAGAGCCTGATTGCAGGTACTGCGGCTTTTTTGCAATCCGCAAATCAAAATGTCTTACCCGTCCAGAAATGAATGTTTTCTTCGCCTTCTGCAAACAGATGCCCCACATCTCCATAGCTGATGAGGCCGGGACAAAGTTCCGTCGTCTGGTCTTTTCTGAATTTGGACGGGTCGAAATAAAGAATCGTGATACCGGTAAAATGCAGCATGGCTGACGAACTCAGCAGTTGAACCGGGATGTGCATCAGATGAGAAAGCAGAACCCTCATCATTGCAGCATGGCAGAACAGGGCAATGTGCCGGTCGTCCGGTTTCACGACATCGTAGAAACCATTATCGTTCCGTACATATCCCGTTTTGGCAAGCATGGCATCGAGTCCGTCTGCAATGCTTTTGTACCGGGCATGGAAACCGGAATCACACAGACCCGGTATTTTGGCGAATGCTGTTTCCGTGTTCATATCCACGAATTTTTTCTGGTGGTAGTATTCCGGCATCAGACGGCTGATGGCTTTGGGTACACCATCGGGATATGTCGTATAGGTTTCCTCGCCGAGTTCCTTTGCCCATGGTTCGGTAATAATGGGCAAATTCAGCAATTCTGCCGTGGGCTGGGCTGTCTGTTGTGCTCTGCCCATCGGGGAGGCATGAATTTCATCAAGTCCGGAAACGGCAAGACGCTTTGCAAGTTTCCGGGCCTGCAGCCATCCGGTTTCCGTCAAAGTATCGGTCTGATAGTCCGGTTCACCATGTCGAATGAGATAGAGTAACATGGCAGGCCCGTCAATCGTTGTTTTTCATTTGCGCGTCAAATTTAATTTGCGATGTCGGGAAGTTCAACTTATGCGCAAATGCCGAGGCATCTGCAGCTCCGTATTCCCTGTCCATACCCGAATCTTCCCATTCCACCGAGAGCGGTCCGGTATAGCCTGTACGGTTCAGTTCCCGGATGATTTCTTCAAAATTGACCCCACCATGTCCCGGACTGCGGAAATCCCAACCACGACCCGCTTTTCCGAAATCCAAATGCGAAGCCAGGATTCCCGTTCTTCCGTCCAGTGTCCTTGCCGCATCCTTGATGTGGACGTGATAGATCCGTTCCGGGAATTCACGGATGAAGCAGGCTGGATTCATCATCTGCCAGTACAGATGACTCGGGTCAAAATTGAATCCGAATTCGGGGCGATTGTCAAGAACTTCAAGAGTGCGTTTTGCGGTTATGATATCAAAAGCGATTTCCGTCGGGTGCACTTCCAGGGCAAAACGTATTCCGTGATCCCGGAATACATCCAAAATCGGATTCCACATTTCCGCCACAAAAGCAAAACCATCTTCAATCATCTGCTCGGAAACTGGGGGAAAACTGTACAGCATGTGCCAGATCGGGGAGCCAGTAAAACCAGTAACAACTTTCACACCCAGATTCTCCGCTGCCGCCGCCGTGATTTTCATCTGCTCCACTGCCCATGCGCGTTTGGCTTCCGCATTGCCCGCACAACGTTTCGGAGCAAAAGTATCCGTACGGGAATCATTGTCCGGATCGCAAACAAGCTGTCCCGCCAGGTGATTGCTGATGGCATACAGACTAAGTCCGTTCTTTTCAAACAAATTTAATATTTTCCGGCAGTATTTTTTGTCTTTTGCCGCTTTTTCAGGCGATAAATGCGCTCCGCAGGCTACTTCAATGCCGTCATATCCCCAGCTTTTGGCTTTCGCGGCAAAAACATCCAGCGGTAAATCGGTCCATTGACCGGAGAAAATAGTAATCGGTCTCATGATACAGTGCTCCTCGTTAAAAATTGAATGGTAAAGCGCAATTCATGCGCCATTTCCCGTAATATACCTTACTTTTTTCATTTCGCAAGATTTTTTCTGCATGAAGAATAAAAAATCCCCGGCAGACGAATCCGACGGGGATTTGAAAACTTGCTGGACGACAAGCAGAGCTTATTTGCCTTTGAATTTAGCCCATTCGCTTTCCTTGACAAACACAGTCAAGTTGCGCCCATCTTTTGTTTTTCCCTTGAAAGCAAAACGTTTCTGTTTTCCTTCACCGTAGGAAACGGCTTCGGTAACCTGTGCCTGAACGGCGGCGTGCAGCTTCACATCGTAAAACTTGTACTTCATACTTGTTCTCCTGTGTTGAGAGGTTAGGTTGTGGGTGAACTTCCGGAACTATTGATAAGATAACATGTGATTTTTGAAAATGCAAATAAAAAACAAGTTGTACAATAGTAATTTACAAAAAAAAATGCGTTTTTTTTCAAAAAAAAACCTTTTTTGCATTTTTTTTGTAAAAATTTGTATCAAATTGTCACTTTTTATGTTACAACAATGAAAAAATCCATGTTTTTTGAAAATGTGCAAAAAATTTATTCCGCTTTTTCTTCGGTTATGGGTTCTTGCATTTTTTTCGCGCCGAAAATCTTATAGAAAATCAGGAGCGCGAGCATCAAAACAAGTGTAATCGGGAAGACAACGTACCAGTTCTGAATCAGTCCCGCAAGAATAAAACCTACGAAAGAAATCATTGCCACCGTAAATGCGTAAGGCAGCTGTGTGGAAACGTGATTCATGTGTTTACAACGCGCTCCGGCTGAGGACATGATTGTCGTGTCGGAAATCGGTGAGCAATGATCGCCACAGACTGCACCTGCCAGACAGGCGGAAATGCCGATAAAAAGCAGTTGGCTGGTAGAAGGGAAGATATTGACAACAATAGGAATCAGAATACCGAAAGTTCCCCAGGCGGTTCCGGTGGAGAAGGCAAGCAGGGCTGCAACGAGGAAAATCACAGCGGGCAGAAATACATTCAGTGATTCTGCGGAGTTACCCATGACTTGCGCAATGAATTTATCCGCTTCCAGCAAGGCAGTCATGTTTTTGAGCGAGGTGGCGAGAACCAGAATCAATATCGCCGGAACCATGATGTTGAAACCAACCGGAATGTTTGCCATGGCTTCTTTGAAAGTGATGACTTTGCGGCAGACGAGATAGATAATGCTCCCGATGAGAGCGATGAGACCGCCCCACGGAAGTGCAACAGAGGCATCGGTATCGCTGAACGCCTGGACGATATTTTTCCCGTCATGGATTCCACCGGAATAGAGGAGCGCATAGATACTGACTACAATCAGAAGGATGACAGGTACGATCATGTCGCGAATCATTCCTTTCGGATTGCAAGTCGTTTGCAGACCGTTCTCCACCTCGGAACCGGTGGTATAAAGATCATTTTTCGCTATAGCGTTATATTCGTGTATTGCCATCGGCCCGAAATCCACTTTCAGCAGAGTGATGGCAACGATGAAAAAGAGAGTCAGCAGCGAGTAAAAGTTATAGGGGATAGAACGGATAAACAACTCCAGACCGCTGTATTCAGTTCCGGAAGCATACTGTGAAACCGCTGCAGCCCAGGAGGAAATCGGTGCAATCATGCAGATTGGCGCTGCCGTTGCATCTATCAGATAAGCCAGTTTTGCACGGGAAATCCGCTTGGCATCCGTCAGTGGCTGCATGATATTGCCGACTGTCAGACAGTTGAAATAATCATCGATGAATATCAGTACGCCAAGCAGGAACGTTGCCAGCATGGTCCCGACTCTGGTCTTGATATGGTCCTTTGCCCAACGTCCGAAAGCGGCAGTTGCCCCGGTCAGATTAATGAGAGATGCGAAACAACCGAGTAGTACCAGGAAGATAAAGATTCCTGCACTTCCTTTGACCGCTTCAATCATTCCCTTATCAACAACGGCATCAAATGTTTTGAGAAAGTTGAAGTCGCCGGCAAGGCAGCCGCCGAGCAGAATTCCGATGAAAAGGGAAGAATAAACCTCCTTGGTAATCAAAGCAAGAAAAATTGCAAGAACCGGAGGTACCAATCCCCAGAATGTTTTGGTAAAACGGTTTTTCGCTACAGGTGGCTCAGATGTGTTTGTCTCTTCTGCCGGAAGGGATGTCCCCACTTCAGCGTTTTCAGCCGGAGTTATGGTTTGATTGGAGACAGTTTGTTCAATTGGGGCGGATGTCTGGGCGGATACAACCGCCTCAGGGTCGTGAGCCCCCGGTGCAGGTGTTTCTGCGTGAAGCAGCGTTCCACAGAAAAGCAGCATCATGGATGCGAAAAGAATGAATCGTTTCATTTGAGGTTCCTTCATAAAAGTTTTAATTTTGATACTCGAAAACGAAATGAAATCGCAGCAAATTCAAATCACCTTAAGTTAACCGAACGCAAAAAATGATTATGAAAAAGCTGTATGGAACATACTATAGCACATAATGAATGTTTTTCCATTGCCGGAAAAAGAAAAATCACCGATATTCCGCTTTTTTTGGAATTTTATATTCCATTGATTGAACGAATCCACTGTTCACGGACTGATTCCTGATTACGATTGATTAACAAAAATTCAGCGGTTAAGAAGTTTTATTTCATTACTCATTTGCATTTATGTCTGACGTGTGCTATATTTGTGCGTGAGTTTAGAATATTAAAGAACGATAATAACAATAAACAAACGATCGGGGAGACGAAAAATGTGGTTCATGATTTTTTCTTTGCCATTCTTCATTGTTGCGATTTGCATCATAATCAAAACACGCAACAGCAATGTGAAAGGACCGAAGATTGCTGCGGGAATTCTGATGTTTGCAGGTATTCTTATCGGGGGCGTTCTGCCGAAATGCACATCCTGTTCTTCCAATGTAGCAGTAGGGAAGCTGAACAGCTATGACGTGATTCAGGGAGAGTACGTGGGAATGGAACTGAAAAATGTCAAGCCCGGTGGAAAAGTTCTTGTGATATATGACGGAGCACTTCCGGAACAAATGCAGGTGCCGCATAAAAATTTCGTGGAAGGCTTCAAAAAAGGATATGACGGAGCTGTGGAAGAGTTTGTGCTGGAACCGCGGAATGCCGAGCCCGGTTCACCTGTGGGCGACAACGATAACCGGTTACTGTTGCCTTTCACAACGTATCTGCCGCTTGCTTTCAACGAGACCTTTGAGGGAAATCCGGATTATAATGCCTACATCAGTTTTATAAATCTGCCGCCGAGACCCCAATTGGCTGCTGAAATCAATTTTCCCCAGGAGGCCATCATTATCTTCCCGAATGGATTGTTTCCCGCACAAACCTGTCAGATCTATAAAGACCTCGTTTTCGACGGAAAAATATGGTTTGTGCTGCCAAATGTATCCCAAAGCCTGAAATCAGACGTCTCAAGTGATTCCCGGGCAGCTTTTGAAGGCAGATTCAAGCTGGTAAACAAGGCAGTCGCGGAAGAAATCGCACGCGATCCCGAGTCGGAATACAAGAATTACTTCAAAAAGTCGCCTTACCGCGATACGGCGGACATAGAAGAAGATTGAGTTCTTCCGAAACTTTGTATTTTTTTTACGATCGCATGAGGAGTTGACTGTTTATGTCTTATTCAGAAAGCAGTTTTGAGGATTGTCTTGCCCATCTTACGCCACGTTCCCAACGGGCTCTTGAACTTGCCCGGAAGGAATCTTCCCGTTTGAATCACGACCATATCGGAACGGATCATTTGCTGCTGGGAATTCTGGCATTAGGGGAGGGGATTGCAGTTTACGCCCTGCGATCTGCCGGGGTGAATCTGAAAAAACTGCGCATGGAAGTAGAACAGCGTTCCGGTTTGGGCGGGGCTTTGCTGCAGGTCGGTGATGCTCCGTTTACAGCACGGGCGCGGAAAGTTATTATCATGGCCCGGGTGGAAGCCCGGAATATGAACTACAATTATATTGGAACGGAACATATTCTGCTTTCGATTTTGCGGGAAGGCGGGAGTGGAGCCGCTTCCATCCTTACCTCCCTGGGCGTCAATTTTGAGAAAATCCGCCGTATTATTCTGGATGTGCTGTCTGCGCATAGTGCAGATACTGATGATGAAGCTCCGGAAGACGATGAAAAAGAAACCGAAGAGGATGCAAATACCGGAGAGACGGGAAAACATCCCGGCAAAATGTTGCCGGATTTTCTGTTGCCTTTATTCGGTGGCCCAGATGCACCGGAAATGGATGAAGATGTATCTTCTCCGGACGATGAAGAGAGCATGGATGCTCTGCATACCTACGGAAGAGATTTGACGGAAATGGCGGCTGCCGGGGAACTGGATCCGGTTATCGGACGCAGTTTCGAAATCGGACGGGTCATACAGATTCTTTGTCGCCGGACCAAAAATAATCCTGTTCTTATCGGTGAAGCGGGAGTTGGAAAAACCGCTATTCTGGAGGGTCTTGCTCAGGCGATTGCGAGACATGAAGTGCCGGAAATTCTGGCGGACAAACATATTTTCTCTTTGGATTTGCCACTGATGGTTGCCGGGACAAAATACCGCGGACAGTTTGAAGAACGCATCAAAACGGTCATTGATGAAGTGCGTTCTTCCGGGAAAGTCATTCTGTTCATTGATGAACTCCATACAATTGTAGGGGCCGGTGGTGCAGAAGGCAGTATGGATGCTGCGAATATCATTAAACCCGCTCTTTCACGCGGAGAACTGCAATGCATCGGAGCCACGACTCTGAATGAGTTCCGGAAAGGAATTGAAAAGGATTCCGCATTGGAACGCCGTTTCCAGAGTGTTCTTGTGGAACAGCCGAGTATCTCCGACACGATTGCCATACTGAACGGTTTGAAGGCGGTTTACGAAAAACATCATAACGTCCGTTATACCGACGCTGCTATCGAAGCCGCAGTCCGGTTGTCCGGACGGTACATCAGTGGCCGTTATTTTCCCGATAAAGCGATAGATGTCATGGATGAGGCAGGCGCACAGGCACGTATTGCCTGTACGAAGAAGGCGCCCGATTTTTTCCGACTGGAAAAGGAAATGGAAGAAATCGAAAAAGCCAAGGAATCGGCAGTGAAAGAACAGCAGTTTGAAAAGGCAGCTGAACTTCGTAATCAGGAACGGGATCTGAATGAAAGAATCTGTGAAATGCGGGAAAAATGGCTTGCCGAATGTGCGGAAAACCAGCCCGAAATCACGGAACAGGATATGCTGTCTGTCGTTTCCAAACTTTCCGGCGTTCCCATCGCAGAACTCCAGGACGGCGAGGCTGCAAGACTTATGAAAATGGAACAGGAAATCGGTAAAATGGTGATTGGTCAGATGGAGGCTGTTCACTCCGTTTCCCGCGCATTACGGCGTTCCCGTTCCGGGTTGAAAGACCCCGCACGTCCCATCGGTTCTTTTATCTTCCTGGGCGCTACCGGGGTTGGCAAGACCCTTCTCGCCAAAGCCGTTGCGGAATTTATGTTCGGCAGTGCCGATTCCCTGATCCAAATCGATATGTCCGAATATATGGAAAAATTCAACGTGTCCCGCCTGGTCGGCTCCCCGCCGGGATATGTGGGGCACGGCGAAGGCGGTGAACTGACCGAACGCGTACGTCGAAAACCATACAGTGTTGTCCTCTTTGATGAAATCGAAAAAGCACACCCGGACGTCATGCATACCCTGCTGCAGATTCTGGAAGAAGGTCATTTGACGGATACTTTAGGCAGAAAAGTCGATTTCCGCAATACAATTGTAATCATGACCAGCAATATCGGTGCGGAAAAACTCGGAAACGGCGGAACGTTAGGGTTCCGGAGCAATCTCGCAGGCGGAGATTCCGAAAAACAGCGCGATACGCTGATGGATTCCCTGAAACGGGCTTTCAAACCCGAATTTCTCAACCGTATTGATGAAATCGTTATGTTCCGGAATCTGAAAAAAGAAGATTTCGAAACCATCGTCCGAATCGAACTTTCCAAACTGACCGCACGCGCTGCAGAACAGAATATGAAATTGGAATTTTCCGATGATGTGGCTTCATTTATAGCGGAACACGATGCCAAACCGGAATATGGTGCCCGCCCGTTGAGACGCGCAGTGGAACAGCGGATAGAGGATCCTCTTTCCGAAATCATTCTTTCCGACGGGAATAAAAAGGAAAGCACGATTCGTGTGCTGGTAGAGAACTCACAACTGGTTTTCAAATGCGGACAGTAAATTATGAGCGGCAGCGAGATTTTTGAAATTATAGACGATACCACCGGTGAAGTGATTGGTACGGCATTGCGGAGTCAATGCCACGGTAATCCGTCTCTGCTGCACAGAAGTGTGCACGTTATCGTGTTCCATTCTGATGGACGTATCCTTCTGCAGAAACGGAAGTGGACAAAGGATATTCAGCCGGGTAAGTGGGATACGGCTGTCGGCGGACATCTGGATCCCGGAGAAACATTTGAAGTTGCAGCACGCAGGGAAATGCGGGAGGAACTCGGTATCTCTTCCGGGGAATTGGAATATCTTTTCCAACTGAAAGTCCGGAACCGGATCGAATCCGAAAATGTTTGTGTTTTCAAGACGGTTTGCAACGGCCCTTTTTATCCGCAGGAAAGCGAAGTGGAGACGGTGGCTTTTTTTGAGCTTACCGACCTGCAGAAAAAATTGGAAAATTCGGATACCGCTGAATTTACTCCCCTGCTGTGCGAAGAACTTGCCAAATTGTTTGCTGTCATGCGTGAGCAGACAAACGGAATCCTAACCGAAGCATAACAAAAGGATGATAAACAATGGTAACTGTAAATTTTAAGATGTGTGAGGATGCTGCGGACCTGAAACCGGTAAAAGCTCATCCGGATGATGCAGCATACGATTTGAAAGCCAGAAAATCCATAACCCTGCAGCCCGGTAAAGCCGTACTTGTGCCGACCGGACTGATTCTGGAACTCCCTGTTGGATATGAAGCGCAGGTGCGTCCCCGTAGCGGTCTGGCTCTGAAACATGCTGTAACCGTATTGAACTCTCCGGGTACCATTGATGCTGGATATCGCGGGGAAGTCGGATGTATTCTTTTTAATGCCGGTGAAGAACCTTATGAAATTCAGCGCGGGGACCGGATTGCGCAAATGGTGATAGCGGCTTTGACACCGGTTTGTCTTTCCGAAACGGATGTTCTTTCCGAAACGGATCGTTCTTCCGGCGGATTCGGTTCAACGGGTAACCGATAGTCTGATATTGGAGTCTGTTCAGAACGATTTCATCTGTACAGAGATACGCAAGTTTTGAAAAAAATGTCAGATTTTTGTATTTTTGACGTCTGAATTTTCAGAAGTTGTTTATTTTTGGTTTATTTTTCTTAAAAAATTGAAAAAAGTACTTGAAATATTGTAAGTTATGTGTTAAAGTTACTTTCAAGAACCTAAACCACGGAAAGGGTAAACAAGCAATATGAAACCTGAATTTGCAAAGTATCTTCAACAGGATTCCATTTTGGTCCTGGAAGGTGACTCGAAAGAAGTTAGAAACGCGAAAGGTGCAAAAAGTTCCAAAATCAATGTGTTGGAGGCTATTATTCAACACGCAGCAACCCGCTGCCCTCTGGATGAAGAGTTGATTCGCGACCTCGTTTGGAAACGCGAACACATGATGACCACAGGAGTAGGAAAAGGACTTGCACTTCCGCATATCCGCGTCAATGGTTTTGCATCTCCTCTCGTTGTGGTTGCCGTCTGCAAGAAACCGATTCCCGCAGAAGACTACAAAAGTCTCGACGGGCAGCCCATTCGCCTTGTGGTATTTCTCGCTGCCGATGAAAGCGACCAGGAAGCCTATTTGAAACTGCTCGGCAGTATTTCCGCCAAACTCAAGTCCGATAATGTGATTGATGATATCATGGCGGCGGGCAATGATTGCGCGAAAATTCTGGATATTCTTTCCTGCTGAATTTTCTTTCCGACCGTTTGTTTTTTCAGAGCCGTCATTCTCGTGACGGCTTTTTTTACTGTTTAACCTTTTCAACAGGAGTTTGTTGCAGTGAACAGATCGTTTTATGTTGTGGGACATCGCGGTTGCCGTTCCCTTTATCCCGAAAATACGCTTCCGTCTTTTCAGAAAGCTATCGAATTGGGGGTAGATGCCATTGAATTTGATGTGCATCCCACAAAAGACGGACATTTAGTCATAACCCACGATAATTCACTGGAACGCTGTAGCAATGGAAAAGGAGCAGTTCACGATTATACCCTGGAACAGCTGAAACAGCTGGATTTCGGATCCTGGAAGGGACCCGAACACAAGGGAATCCAGATCCCGACTTTGGAAGAAGTACTGGATTTGATTACACAAACCGCTCCGCAGAACTTGCAGATATTAATCGAACTCAAGGAAAATGATAATGCCTGCACAGAACACGTCCTTGCAGTCATCCGCCAATACGGTATCATCGACCGGACTGTTGTCCTGTCTTTCCTCGCAGACCAGCTGAAATATCTGCATACTTTAGAGCCGTCTCTGCGTTTACAGGGATTCCCTCAGAATGCCTATTCCGGTGATGCATCCGGTATTTATGACCTGACGATGCGGGTGTGTCTTTTCTCCTCCATAATCACCCGGGAACAGGTGGATTTTTTCCACAATCTGAATACGGAAGTGGATATCTGTCCCGTGAATGATGCCGCAGGTTTGGATTTCGCAACGCAATTTGATGTCGATACCATTACCACCGATGCGCCGGATGTCATTATGCCGTTGCTGGAGAAACGTTCTCTCCGGCCGCGTCCTGTTCCGGCAAAACGTCTTTCCTGGCGTCTTTACGGCGCCGGAATGGAAAATTTCGGCGATAACGATGCTCCCCTCCTGCAGGATGTCCCAGAGCCCGGCGATGATGAAATCCTGACGAAAGTGGAGGCTTTGGGACTTTGTTTTTCCGATATCAAAATTATCCGGGCAGGGGAATCGCATCCCAAGATCTGGAGTGACGACCTTAAGAAAAATCCCCTGATTATCGGACATGAGGCGGTTCTCAGTATCGTGAAGACCGGTAAGAATATCCCGAAAAAATATGCTCCGGGTCAGAGATTCCTGATTCAATGCGACGTCTTTGTCAAAGGACGCAGTTGTGCATACGGATACGGTATGGATGGCGGTTTGACGCAGTATTCCATCATTGACCGACGCGTCTGGGAAGGTGAAACGGAAAGTTATTTGCTGGATTGTCCGGATAATCTGCCTTCCTTGTCCGCAGCATTGCTGGAACCCTGGACCTGTGTTCTCGCCGCCTACCGCATCACGCACAGAACAGCTCCCAAGGAAAATGGTACCTTGCTTCTGGTTACTGAGCCGGGCAATACGGAAATCTATACCCTGGGAGACCGATTCAAAGGGCAGTCGGCGATTACGGCAGTGAACTTTTCACCGGAGGCTGTTGCTTTCCTGGAAAAAGACTTCGGAAAACCCATTCGTGTTTTGGAAAAATTACCCGAAAATGAAGATTTCGATGATGTCGTGTGCGCAGATTTGAAATCCGTGGAATTCGGAGAACAGACTGTCAAACTGGCAGGATACCGGGCTGTAGTCAGTTTTATCGGTGACTGCGGAAATGGAAAATGGAAAATCGATGTCGGGGCACTGCACTATAAATACCGTTTTTATCAGGGAGCAGACGGGAAAATATTGGATGCCGCTTATGCAAAAGAACGCAGAATCGATTTGCAGAAGAACGGCGCTGCCTGGTTCCCCGGCGGAGCAGGCGCAATGGGACAAATGCATGTGGAACTTGCCATGCTGTCTAAAAATGCACCGAAAAAGATATTCGTATCCGATATGGATAACGGCAGAATTGCTCATTTGCAGGAAAAATTGAATGACCGCCTGAAAGAAAAAGGAATTGAATTCGTTTGCTGCAATCCCTCTGAAATGTCTCCGGAAGAGTTTGAAAAAAGATTAAACGATTTCGCTCCGGAAGGGTTTTCCGATATCGTCGTCCTCGTGCCGTCCGCAAAGGTCGTGGACCAGTGCTGCCCGCATTTGGCTGTCGGCGGTCTCCTGAATGTCTTTGCCGGTATTCCTGCCGGTGAAACATCTGCAGTTCCCGTAGGACGCATTATCCGTGACAATGTACGTTTTACCGGGTCATCCGGCAGCTCTACTCCGGATATGAAAGACGCGCTTCGCGCAGCCGGGGTTCATGAGTTCGAGCCACAAAGTGCGCTCGCTGCCATTGCCGGTTTCAAAGCTGCCAAGAAGGGATATGAAGCCTTGGCAGCCGGAAGATTCCCCGGCAAAATCGTCGTTCTTCCCGATTGCCCGGATATGCCGCTTACCCCGTTCCGTCCGGAAGCATTGGGCGAAGATGTGGCTGCCACTCTGGATGAACGCGGTGGTTATACCATGGCTACGGAACAACTGCTGAAGAAGAAGTGGAAAGCGTAATTTTGCATCTCCGGTCTGTGACTCAAGTCCGCAGATAAAACTCTGCGGACCGGCAGACTACTTTTCACTGCTGAAAATCGTTCTTGCTGTTTCTGTCAGATCGTTTTTGTAGGCAACAAAATGCGGATGCAGAATACAGTAGGGCTCTCCATCAATCCAGGCAGCATATCCGGAACAGAATCCGGTTTCTGTTTCCAATACTGCAACGCGGGTTTTTCCGGTGCAGACATATTCCTGCCAAAGGGAAAGATACATCGGAATGTCTTTGCGCGGAATTACTTTTCCGTAAACTTCCGGCGCATACATCAGCAATTTGTCGCAATCAAAGCGGTCACTCAAGGTACCCTGCCTGATTTTTGCATTTCCTGTGCTGCTGTAAGCTTTTTTGACGATATCGGAGAAAGCACCCGCCCGGGGTTGTACAAATACCATAGGCGGCTGTCCCTCTGGAAATATCCTTTGAAATCCGGCTGATGCGTATGCCGGGGCAGCCGTGGGAGCAGCATCGCAGGAACAGAACACCGCCCCGCTTTTGCGGATATCCGATACACACTGATTCAGCAGGTCGCGCATGATTCCGCGCCGACGGTATTCCGGGAGTGTTTCCACGTTCCCGAAATTGCCGGACCCGTTCCGTTCCGAGTATCCGAACCACATCCGGCTGCAGGGGACACCGTCCGCCAGTCCCGCATACATGTAATCCCGGACTCCCTGTACTTTTCCCGCAAAGATATCCTCGTAATACAATTGCCAGCATTTCGGTAAATTGTGCTGAAAAAAGGAAAGAACCCAATCCGGCTGGAGTTTGCCGCGACACTCGTCCGGCGAGATAATCCGGACAATCTCCAGCATCATTCCGTTGTTCAGCTTCCTCTCAAATATTTTTTGCATGGAGCCACCTTATGGACGGAAAACAATTTTGCTTGTGACGGTTTGCATATCCGCCATGGTAAGGGTGATATATGCTGCTACCCAATCTGCCGGCAGCCGGGCGGAAATATTTTTTTCATCGTATGCCGCAGAGTAGGAGTCCCAATATCGGCCAAACCAGTTTTCATCCCGGTCCCGTGTAACGGACAGGGTCACTGAAAAAGGTTCCGTCCCGGTATAACTGCAGCAGAGTTTATCATTTTCGATCCGCACGTTCTGCAAAACGGTTCTCGGAGTACCGTTCATCAGATGCTGTCGGCAGAATGCAAAAATTTCCGGCTGCTTTTCGCTGCATTCGCCATGAGCATGCGGCCAGCGGATTTTCATGCACCGGTCACATTTTTCATCGGGAATCAGCTCGGTTGATTTTTCCCATGAATCCGGATAGAACAGGGTCCAATCGTTGGAACTGGCAAACCAGAGAACCGGCGCTTTGATTTTGGAAATAAAATTCTGGGGGTCCCACTGCGCATCCCACCATTCCTTGCCGTGACTTTCCATCTTCTGCCAGTCTGCATTATTGTTCCGGTTATTCTCATGCAGAAAACCATTGCCGTAAACGGGAACAACTGCCTTATAACGGGGATCAATGCCGGCGGCAATCAAGGTTAATACCGCGCCCCAGCTGACACCGGTAATACCGATTCGGTCCGGATCAATTTCCGGCATACTGCGCAGCAGATTATGTCCGAACATAATGGCAGATTCGGCATGGGTGAACCATTGATATTCCGGATCCCAGTCTCCTTGCAGCATGGCGCCCCAGCCCTTGGGCCCCGACCATTCGTGACGCGGATAATCGCCCGGGATTGTCGGTTCGCCTTCCTGGAGCGGCAATGCCCCGCAGGTATCCATGGAAATTGCCGCGAAGCCCTGTTCATTCCAGTAACGTACCCACTGGGAAAATGCGGTACCGAGTCCGCCATGTACCAGAACCATTGCGGGAACGGGATGTTCTTTTGAGGCATTCTCCGGCAATCCGATGAAAGCGAAAACACGTGTCCCATTGATTCCATCGTAAAAAACAGATCTGACGCCGTCTTTTTTGACCCGGGTACATTCATACACGTTCGGGGTAAAAGCAAGCCATTTATCCGCACAGGATTCTAAAAATTTTTTCATTTGTTTTTCCTTTTCTGTATCTTTTGAGGGAAAAAGTATTTTTCCTTTCGGTTTCTTATTCGGCATATAAAAGAAATTCACGGATCCCTTTCTGAAATTCAAAACATTCTTCACGACTTTGTTCCAGAAGTTCATCCGCTGTTATTTTTCCGGTCCGGTAAAGATCACTGCCTATGAGCTGATCAAAAACCACTCCGTTTTCCCTGAACTCAAAGCCGGTGAATTCATTGCGCAGAATATCAAGAAAACGGATACCCGCTTCAAAACATGCCGCATTCTTCCGGTCCGTCAGAATAAACTGAACCCCGCCACAGGCTTCGTCCTTGTATTTGTTAAATGTCGGACGGAAACGGATCGGACAGGTACAGACACCCGGAACCCGGAAAGCATTGAAGGCGTTGGAGAGCTTGAACGGATCCAGGAACGGCGCCCCGATTATTTCATACGGTCGGGTCGTCCCGCGTCCTTCTGAAAGATTGGTTCCTTCAATCAAACAGGTTCCGGTATAAATCCTGGCACAGTCCGCGGATGGCATATTCGGAGAAGGATTCAGCCAGGTTCGTCCCAGTTCCTCAAATTCCATACCCCTTTTCCAGCCGCTTACTGGAACTACGGTCAATTCACAATGAATATCAAAACGTTCATTGAAGAAACGTGCCGCTTCTCCAAGCGTCATGCCGTGCCGTACGGGAATCGGGAATCTGCCCACAAAACTGGAAAAACCTTCTTTCAGCAAAGGGCCGTCACAACGGATCCCGCCAATCGGATTCGGCCGGTCGAGAACGATAAACGGGACATGCTGCTTTGCGCATTCAATCATGGCGTCACTCATGGAAGATATGTAGGTATAAAACCTGCTCCCGATGTCACAGAAATCACAAACAACAACATCCACCCCGCCTACGGTTTCGGCAAACGTTTTCCCGCTGCTGCGGAACAGACTGTATACCGGAAGACCGGTACGGCTGTCCGTTGCGGTATCTACGGCGTCTCCCGCCTGCGCTACTCCGTCAAGTCCATGCTCCGGTCCCCAGAACATCCTGACATCCGCATGCTGGAAAAGAATATCGGCGGAACGGGAATAATTCAAATCAACGGCAGGCGCGTGTGTCATTACTCCCACACGTTTGCCTGACAACAGTTTTTTCCAGATATCAATCCGGTCAATGCCATTCAAAACCCGGTTCATAAAAATGTCCTTTTATGGTTATACGATTTGAAAAATGAAAGCGAACAGAAAATCAGGGAAAGAAAATATTGCGGTATTTTTCAATAAGTTTTCGATTTTCAATTTGAAAAAACACACAGTCGATTCATATTATCTCTAACGGCTAATAAACCGGAAGGATAACAATGAATGAACCCGCATGGAATACTGTAGCATACGGAAAACAGATTTTCCAATGCGGAACACAGAAAATTGTGAACTTTCATCCGGACTTTGTTTGAAAAATCGCAGGAAAACGCCCGAACAGGTTCGGCGTATCCTAAAAAAATAAACAAAAGCCAATTTTTAACAGTTGGCTCAAGGAGATTTGAAAATGGCAGTTGAAAAAGATTTCAATTTCGCAAAAGTAACGGTCGATTTCAATGAAATTATCGGTCAGATCAAACCGATGAACGCAGTGAACAACGGCCCCGTCCGCTCCATGAAAACACAGACAAAAAGCAATTTCGATGATTTCAAGGCATTGAACATCCCGTTTGCACGTATTCATGACGCCGGACTTTGTTATTCTTACGGCGCCCCGCATACGGTCGATATCAATCAGATTTTCGGAAATCCCGATGCCGATGAAAACGATCCCGCTTCTTACGATTTCGTGCTGACAGACCAGTATCTCGGCAATATGATCGCAGCCGGTACACAGGTCTTTTACCGTCTCGGCGCCTCCATCGAACACTGGATCAAAAAATACAATACCCTCCCGCCAAAAGATTTCGAAAAATTTGCCCGCATCTGTGAACATGTTGTCCGGCATTATAATGAAGGCTGGGCAGACGGATTCCACTGGAACATCGTTTACTGGGAAATCTGGAACGAACCGGACCTGGATGCCGATGACAGCCCGAACAAACGCTGCTGGGGCGGTACCGCAGCGGAATTTATGGAACTTTACAAAATCACCGCCTGCCATCTGAAAAAATGCTTCCCCAATTTGAAATTCGGCGGACCCGCTCTCGCCGGTCATTTTGATTGGGCTGTCCTTTTCCTCGAATATCTGGCAAAAAACAATGTCCCCCTGGATTTCTTTTCCTGGCATAACTATGCCGTGGAACCGGCTCAGCTTACCGCAAATTGCGTAAAATACCGTAAACTTTTGGACGACAACGGTTTCAAAAATGCAGAAAGCATCCTGAACGAGTATAACTACGTGCGCGGCTGGTCCTCCGAATGGGTCTATTCCATCGAACAGATGATCGGTATCAAAGGTGCCGCTTTCACTGCCGCCAGCATGTGCGCCTGCCAGAATGCCCCTCTGGATATGCTGATGTATTACGATGCCCGGGTCAGCTGTACCATGAACTGTCTCTTCAGCACAATTACCCTGAAACGTTTGAAGGGATATTATACTTTCCTCGGCTTCTCACGGATTGCCGCACTCAAAAATCAGGTCAAATGCGATTCGGATGATCCGATGATTTATGCAGTAGCGGCAAAAGGCAAAGACGGAAAAAAAGCAATTTTCCTTTGCTATTATTCCGAGGATGATAACGTGACAACCAAAACCCTGACCATCGATACCGGTTTGGATAACGCAGATTTCGAATGCAATCTGACCGATCCGGATATGGCGTTTGAACCCGTTTGGCCGAAAAACCGCGAAAACGGTAAATTTGATCTCGTCCTTCAGAAAAATTCTATCGTTCTGATTACGGTTAAAGACTGAATTTGAACAAACATACCGGATATCGGTGTTCCAACAAAAACAGCCCCAACGGGGCTGCCCGATAACAGCCAGGGGTAAGTCATGGGAAAATCACCATGGCGCAGCCCCTGGTTAAGGGTAACAAAAACCGCTTTTATGCCAGCGGGTGTTTCAGATATTTTTTCAGAACTGCACTCCAGTACGATCCGTCCGGAGCACAACAGTCCGGTGTCAGTACAACTTTTCCGCCGCCGTTCGGCAGATCAATGGCAAAGTCCGGTCGGGCAATAGAGGATAAGGTGTCCCGGAAAGTATTCATGATTTCAAGTCCTTTTTGCACGCCCGTGGCAAAATGCGATACCCCTTCCACCGGGTCAATGTGAAACAGATAATGCGGTTTGACACGAATCCGCGCCAAATGCTTGAAAAGTTTCGTCAGCGTTTCCGCATCATCATTGATTCCCGCAAGCAGAACGGTTTGATTCAGAACCGGAACCCCGTGGGATACCAGTTTCCGGCATGCTTCTTCCGCTGCCGGCGTCAGTTCCGCCGGATGATTGAAATGACAGACAAACCATACCCCTTCAATATTCCCCAGTTCGGCGGCTATTTTATCGGTAATCCGGTCCGGCTGCACAGCGGGTGCACGGGAACATATCCGGAAGGTTTCAATGGTCCCAGTTGATTTCAGTCTGTGAATCAGACTCAGGATCCGGTCATCTGAAAGCGTCATTACATCTCCGCCACTGAGCAGAATATCCGTGATTTCCGGATGCCCTTTCAACCATACTGTAATCGCATCCAGTTCATCGTCAGACGGTTCCTGCATGATTTCACCATCCGTACTCCAGATGCGCTTCCGGAAACAGAAACGACACCGCGAAAAACAATTCCCGGTCGTGAGCAGCAGGGCACGGTCCTTATAGGTCCGGATCAGATGCGGAAAAGGCGAAAGTGGCATTTCTCCGAGTCCGTCCGCTTTTAATCCCCGGGGATTTTCCAGTTCCCGGATATCGGCACAATACATCCCGGAAAGTTCCGGATGTTCCTTTATCAATGTCTTGCAATAGGTATTAATCTGTTCCGGATATAATTTACGGACGGTATCAATTGTATGTTCCATGTTTTTCTTTCCTCATTCATCGTATAATTTTTCGTTTCGATTTTCCCGTCCCGAAAAACACATTCCCGTGCGGGAGAGAATCGGTATTCAGGTAATATACACCCCAATGTCGAAAGATTCCAATCTTCCCCGGATAAATTTATCAGGCAAAAGTCCCGTTTTCTCAAAAACACTTTTTTCTCAGAAAGATGCGGAATATTTGTGCCTTTTTTTTGTTTTTAGACGGAGAATGACTTGAAATGAACGGAAAATGTGTTATCATTGTTCTTTGTACATGGTATATTGTTAAAAGTAACGGAGATATGTACAAAACACAAGAAAGGATGGCAAAGATATTATGTGGTTGATTGATTGGGTGCGGGATTTTGTCTTTGAGGACGGCGGACGGAAACTTTACTGGTTTTTCGCGGTGGCGGGAACCGGCTTCTTCCTTGTGTCGCTTCTTTTCTCACTCATAGGATTCGGCAGTGACGAAACCCCGGACGAGCCCGCAGGCGGTGGTGACATTGAACTGGGACATCCGGATATTGGTTTCTTCCTGATCAAAATGTTTTCTCTGCGGAGTATCATGGCTTTTCTCATGATGTTCGGCTGGGGTGGTGTGATTTTTGCCCCAAATAATGCATTTTCCGGTTTCCTTATCGCTTTTTCCTGCGGTTTGGTCGCTATGATTGCGGCTACCGCACTCTTGGCGCTTTTGTTGAAACTGCAGCAGAACGGAACCAAAACGAATCGTAATCTGATTGGCAAAAATGGACGCGTTTATCTGAAAATCCCCGCCAATCGGAAACCCGGCGGGAAAGTGACAATCAGTGCCGGGGATGAGACACGGGAAGTGGCGGCGATTGCGGATGAGGAAATCCAGCGTGGTGAAAATGTTGAAATTCTCGGATATTCCGGAGGCAGTTTTCTTGTCAAAAAAACGAATCATATCGACTGAATTATTCTGAAAATAAACTTACCATATACAGGAGAAATAAAACATGACAACATTTTCTTTCATTGCTGCTGCCGGAGCAGGTGAGTTCAGTCTGCTCGGCATTCTGTTCGTGATTCTTTTAGTCGCACTTTTCATCGGCTTCGCGTCGCGTTACAAAAAATGCCCGTCGGATGCCATTATGGTGATTTTCGGAAAAACCGGCGGAAACCGTGCTGCTCACTGTATTCACGGCGGTGCCGCTTTTATCTTTCCGGTTTTTCAGGATTACGGTTTTCTTTCTCTGCGTCCGATGCAGTTGGATGTGAATCTTACCAATGCCCTGTGTCTGCAGAACATCCGTATCAACGTGCCTTCCGTTTTCACTGTCGGTATTTCCACGGATGAAGAATTGATGGGAAATGCCGCGAATCGTCTGCTTGGACTTCGCCAGGAACAGATTTCCGAATTGTCGCGGGATATTATTCTCGGTCAGCTGCGTCTGGTGATTGCGTCCATGACAATCGAACAGATCAACAGTGACCGTGAAACATTTTTGAGTAAAATCGAATCGAATGTTGCGGAAGAACTGAATAAAATCGGACTCCAGCTGCTGAACGTGAATATCACGGATATTACCGATGAAAGCGGTTATATTGACGCTATCGGTAAACGCGCTGCCGCGGAAGCAATCAACCGTGCCCGTAAAGAAGTTGCCGAAGAAGAGAGAAAAGGCTATATCGGTGAAGCCGAGGCGAGAAAAGAACAGCGTATCGCCGTCGCCAATGCCGATGCTCAGGCACAATCCGGAGAAGCGGAAGCGGATAAACAGCGCCGTATCGCCGTCATCAACGCCGATGCCCAGGCACAATCCGGTGAAGCGGAAGCGGACAAACAGCGCCGTATCGCCGTCATCAATGCCGATGCCCAGGCACAAATCGGGGAAGCCGAGGCGGACAAGAAACGCCGTATTTCCGTAAAAGAAGCGGAAGCCGGAGCCATCGAAGGCGAAAACCTTTCCAAAATCGCTATCGCACAGTCCAATGCCGTTCGTGCCGAAAAAGAAGCGGATGCTTTCCGCGCCGCAGAAGCCGCCAAGAAAATCGCGGAAGTAAAGGTCCGTCAGGCAGCTTATCAGGCAGAACAGGAAGCACAGAAAATTCGTGCTTTGATGGAAGAAGAACGCCTGAGAGCGGATACCATTGTTAAAGCAAAAATAGATAAAGAACAGATTGTGATAGCGGCGGATGCCGAAGCGGAAAAGAAAATCGCCGAAGCACGCGGTGAAGCGTCTGCTATCTTCCAGAGACTGGAAGCCGAGGCAAAAGGTAATTTTGAAGTATTGAAGGCCAAAGGCGAAGGTTTCCGCGAGATTATCACAGCCTGCGGTCAGGATGCCGATGCCGCCACGAAAATGCTCCTCATCGAAAAACTGGAAGAAATCGTCAGAATGCAGACGGAAGCAATCAAAAATATCAAAATTGATAAAGTTACTGTTTGGGATGGTCAGAACAATCCCAACGGAAAAACTTCAACCGCCAATTTTTTGTCCGGAATGATGCAGAGTTTGCCCCCTATTCATGATTTGGCGGGAATGGCTGGAATTGATTTGCCCGCCTATCTCGGAAAAGTCAATGAGGGTAAAAACGAAACACCTTCCGCAAACTGATTATAATATTTTACCGGCTCCCCGATTATGGCTGATTTGGTCCCCTATAGAAAATTATCAGTCGGATACGATTTGCAGCACGGTATCCGGTTTATTGATGTCCTGAAGCCGTACTCCCGCGTCATCCGCGAAGTGTATTTTGCGTGGCCGGGAGTCGCAAACGGGCGTGCGCAGATCCGTACTGACTCCCCGGTTGTCCGCGAGAAATTGAAAAATGATCTGCTGACCATTCTGCGCTGGTGCAGAACGCAGGGAATAGAACTCAATCTTCTGCTCAATGCCAATTGTTATGGCAATGATGCCTTCAGCGAGTCTTTGCGCAGCACAGTCACTCAAACCATAGATACTCTTTCCGATAACGGACTGTATCCTGAAATTGTCACTACAGCTTCCCCCTTTATCGCCAAAGTCCTGAAAATGCAACATCCGGATATCGATGTCCGTGCCAGCGTCAATATGCAGCTGAACTCAACCCTGGCAATGGAGTTCGTTTCCGATTTGTTTGATTCTTTTTACATCTGCCAGGATATCCAGCGCGATTTGCAAACCGTTCAGCTCTTCTCCGATTCCTGCCATAGCCGTAAAAAGAAACTTTGCATGCTCCTGAACAGCGGTTGTCTCATTAATTGCCCGGTCAGAACATGGCACAATAATTTTATTTGCCATGAAAATACCAACTATCATTCGATGACATTTCAAATGCATTTTCCCCTCCGGTTGTGTGATCGGCATTTCCAATCACGCGAAAACCTTGTGGATTTTTTACGGATGAGCTGGATTCGGCCCGAAGATGTCTGGCATTATGAACCCTATCTCGATGTCCTGAAACTGGCGACCAGAGACATCATGGACTATGAGCCGATAATCCGGGCTTATGCCGAAGGTCATTACGAAGGCAGCGTTTTCGATTATATCGGTTATCATAATGAATTCTGTGAATTTGAAAATTCCGCATTCCCCGAAGATTGGTTCGAAAGCGGAATCGCTCAAAAGTGTGCCGCAAATTGCACTCATTGCGGAAAATGCGAACAGGTACTCCGCCAGGTCATACGCAATAAAAAAGTAACCACGGAATCTACTTATTCATTCGCTACGGTTTGAGAATTTTCAATTCAGGAGAACTAACGTTTATGAGCAATGTCGTTATCATTCAGGGAAGCCCGCGGAAAAAGGGCAATACCGCTCGCCTCGTACAGGCTTTTACTAAAGGTTTGTCCTCCTCTCACAAGGTAACAATAATCAATGCGGCAGACTTTCATATTCACTATTGTACCGGATGCAACAGTTGTTACGCCCGGGAAGGAAATCGCTGTTTCCAGCAGGATGATATGGAGAAAATCTTACCCTGTCTTGCTGAAGCGGAGGTGCTGGTCTTTGCATCCCCGGTTTATTTTTACGGAATCAGCGCTCAGATGAAAACCTTATTGGACCGACTCCATCTGCCATTGCGCAATTCGTTCAAAACTAAGAAGACTGCACTCCTGCTTGTGGGAGCAGCCTCTTTGCCGGAGCTGTTTGATCCCATTCTGGCTCAGTATCATCTGCTCCTCAAATTCTTCCATCTGGAAGATTCAGGTTCTGTCCTTGTCCGGGGAGTAAAAGACCCCGGTGACATCGAAGGCCGCCCTGAACTCCTGGCTGCCGAAAAGTTAGGGGCAAGTATCTGAATGAAGCCTGTGGAAAATTGTCCCCTGACAAAGCGCTTCTCCTTGCATAACGTTCGCATGAGGACAATCCTCCATCCCGCCCCGGGCAATCACAATACGTTACGGAATGTCACATAACGCATCCCTGACCCTTATCTCCTGACCCCTATTCACTCACAGATTGCATGTCTGTGAAAAAATATTGACAAAAAAAATGATTTTGACTTGCATTTTGTTAAGGTTGGATATACATTAAGCATATTAATGCGGAGAGGTGCCTGAGTGGCCGAAAGGAACGGTTTGCTAAACCGTCGTACGGCTTAACCCGTACCGCGGGTTCGAATCCCGCCCTCTCCGCCATTTTTTTGCCTTTATTATTTCCGCTTGCAGAGACTGTTTTCTCAAATTCGTTACCCACTGCGTGATGAATTGTCTTGGACTCCTTATCGATCTCCGCAGCGGGGTGAAA
>CALCCZ010000078.1 GCA_937900075.1 uncultured Lentisphaeria bacterium | reverse complement strand
GTGGCATAATCCGCATTCATGGTGATATCCAGCAGATTATTCAAATCGGAGAATAACGAAACATGGCAGAATTTTGTCACACCCGTCACGAAGGCAAAGCGGATCCGAGCAGACTTTTCCTTGATGACAGAATAGAACGCTTTCAACGCCTTCAGGTATTCCCGGGCATCGGGTTCCGTGATGTTATTCAGGATCGGTTTGTCATATTCGTCAAGCAGAACGACAACTTGCGAACCATCGGCTGAAAGTTTTTCAATCAGTTTCTGGAACATGGCAGACGAGTCCTCTCTTTCTAACTGTACGTTCAGCATGCGGCCCTGTTCCGCTACAATCTCCCTCAGGCTATATTCCAGCAACTCTACAGAACCAAAATTCCTTCCGTTCATGTCCAGGTGGATTACCGGGTACTTTTTCCAGTCGTATGGTTTGTCATAGATTGCCAATCCCTTGAAAAGATCCTTTTTTCCCTGAAAGATTGCCTCAAGAGTGGAAATCGTCAGCGACTTTCCGAAACGCCGCGGACGGGAAAGAAAATATTGGGAATTTGAAATATCACGAATCATAGTCCAGCAATATTCCGTTTTGTCAACGTAAATTGCATTATCCAGGCGGATTTTCGTAAAATCTGAGGTTCCACTGGTTAATTTTCTCATTTTCCTTTTCTTTCTGCTTGACATACCACTACAAGAAAAAATATAGCGCAAAATTCTCTTTTGTCAAGTTTTTTCACAGATATCACATATTTTTTCAAAAAAGGGAACATGTC
The DNA here is from genome assembly GCA_937900075.1 of uncultured Lentisphaeria bacterium. Classification (GTDB taxonomy): domain Bacteria; phylum Verrucomicrobiota; class Lentisphaeria; order Victivallales; family UBA1829; genus SIG77. The sequence goes on along the minus strand of CALCCZ010000078.1, from coordinate 9,576 downwards.
CGTACCTTTCTGCGTAAAAAATGTGATTTTGAAAAAATAAACCAAGCATTCGATCCCCAACGGGACGACCCGAACCACTCACAGGGGAAGTCGCCTTGCGACGCATCCCCTAACATAACGTTTGCCTCTTGGTCTACCTTCGTCAACTTTTGAGACTGGCGTCTGATTATTCCGACGGTTCCAGAATAACATAGTGCGGAAGACCCGGCACATTGAACTCTCGAAGCAAGGCTGCCGTCGACGGCTCCTTCGGATCCTCCGCACGGATTTTCACTACAATCATCTTTTCCAGTGTCTTTTTTACCTCCGGATCACGGAATGCATTCCATTCCATTGCCGCACAATTCTTGCACCAGGATGCCCCGAAATCCAAAAGAACAACCTTCTTTTTCATCGCAGCCTCCGCAAGCCCATCCTGAATCGCCTCATAAGCAGAATCCCCCGCCCCCACGCCTTTCCCACGTCCGTCCGGCTGAAAATACAAATACGCCTGCCATAAACAAAATGCCGCCGGAAGAAGAATGAGTATGCCTAAAACCTGTTTCACATGCACCATCCATGCTCCCGGCTTCGGAAACAAACTCAATCCCGCCGCCGCTAATGGCCAGGGCAATGCCATTCCCGCCCCCAGAACAAACGGCAACAGCAAACCGGACAAGTCACCCGCATTAAAAAGTGCAGCCGATTCCAAAAGTACCGCCGCAACTGCAGGAGCGACACAGGACCCCGCCATAATCGCGGAAAACCCTCCAGCAAGAAAAACGGTAAACCATTTCATTCTGTCCGGAAAACGGATTCCCGCAAACCAACTCGCCGGTTCAAACCGAATGACATCAAACATGGCAAGACCAAGCAGTATAAATATCAGAGCCGCTGCAGAATTGAAATATCCGTTCGACGCAAAGTTCCCGAAGAAGGCAGACCCCGTAAGGGACACTACAAGCCCGAAAACGCCGCATGCAATCATCATGCCCGCCCCGTAAACCATTCCAAGAAAAACTTTTTTCCCGCGTCTCCCTTCCTGCCTGCCCGCTCCGATAATGGCAAGATTCACCGGCAGTAGCGGCAGCACACAGGGCGTCAAATTCAAGGCTATTCCCCCGAGAAACGTCAACAGAAACACCGCTAATATCCCTCTCCCCGCAAAGAAATCAGCAATTCCTTCCCCGCCATGAAGAAATTTCTGAAATTCATCCGGCGACATGTAACCGGATGCGGAACGCAATACGCGGTATCGGATAACCTTATTCTGTACCTCTTTCACGCCTTCCTCTTCCGCTCTTTTTGACGGAATTCCTGAAAGAACCCCCTCACCGGGTAAAAAACATTGTCCCGCTTCCGAACAAACCTGCCAGCGAACCGCCACCCGGCTACCCTCCTCCGCAGAATGAAAAACCCAGATGTATTTGCCCGGACCCGTATATACGGGTATGTCCGCATGCCGCTCCGCTCGCGGAAGAATATCGGCTGGACGCCGCTCTCCGGTCGGCGTAAGCATCACGGCTTCCGTTTCGTCCGCATAAGCAAAATGTCCCTTCCCCAAATCGAAGCAGACCTCTATGCCGTTTTCTGTTATTTTCCAACTCCAGTTCCGAATCGATGGAACTTCATCCGAACAAAAACTACCGGCTGAAATACAGAACGCAAACAGAAAATACAGAAACGACTGTACAAAAAAAGTAGTCCGGCGCATAAGCACTCCTGTTCGGTTCATGTTACAATGTGTTTTGTCTCTCCGGACAAAATACTCTCTTTTTTCTAAAATGCAAGCCGGATTGACAATGGATACAACGGATTTTGTGTTCTCACAGGCAATGTTTACGGGAGGCAAAAATCCTCTATTCCACTAACCTCTGCAGAAAAATCTGACCAGACAAGTTTTTCAAAATCACATTCTTTCACACGAAAAATCTTGTTTCTACCCTCTGTTTTTGAAAAAAAGCAGGAGTTTTTGAAAAAAAAAGAGCTTATCTGCGGATTTTTACCAATTTTTACTTGACAATGTGTCCTTTGGGTGTATATTAATGGCATACACAACGAAATGTATGTTTCTGAGTGGGCCGGTAGCTCAGTCGGTAGAGCATCGCCCTTTTAAGGCGGTGGTCCGGGGTTCGAGCCCCCGCCGGCTCACCACTTTTTGTTTTTGGAGGGAATCTGATATTTTCAACGCAATAAGTTCCCTATACACTATTCCATCCCGTCTCGCACAATCACGAAAATGCCCCGGAATGTTCCATACCACTATCCACTATCCACTATCCAGTATCATTTCTTCGGTTCTGGAAGCAGAAAATCCCGTTTCCGGAACAGATAACCGCGTATTTGTCCCTTGTCTATTGCATCATCTACAATGTAATTGACAACAAAAATTTCTCCGTTATCTAGTTGAACGTGCCCGGAATATCCCAGGTCCGATTTGGGAGACCGGTCAAAATCCAGCGGGAATATCCGTGTGGCGGCGCTGTTCCTTTCTTCCGAAAGGACGGATTCTTCATCCGTAAATGCACCCATAAAGTTTTGAGTCCAGTTGCCAAGCCAGCCGCGACCGCCTTGCATCAGGCGGAAGGTAATCAGAATGGTCCCGTCCTGCAATTGCTCCGCGACCGGACGATGACAGGCGGGAAGCGGGAAATCGGTAACGGGTCCCCACGTATTTCCATTATCAAGGGAAACGATTTTTTTGCAATCATATCCTTTCCAGCTGTTTTCCCGAAGGAATCCGACAATTTTTCCATCCTTGAGCGGAAGAAGTGAAACTTCGCAAAGATTGAAATCCGGAGAGTGGGCAATACAGATTTCCCCGCTCCACGTTTTTCCGTGATCATCACTGTAAATCATATATTCCGTTAATTTCCCGTCCAACGGCCGATGTGCCGCAATCAGCACCCGTCCTGTAGATGTTTCAACCCACTGATCCGGAACGATTCCATGAATGGGCAGCAATTTCCATTTGCTCCATGTTTTTCCCTCATTTTTCGAGAATGAAACCAAAATCTCCGCGGCGGCTTCGCCCTTCCCTCTATACCCCCGGTTTAAGATCGCCGCAAGTCTTCCGTCCCCGGTTTGCGAAATTCTGGGGCAATCGTATGAATAAGGACATCCATCAGTGGAATCGCTCAGCGGTCGGGATTCCGACCAGCTCCTGCCGCCGTCAAAGGATTCGGTCAACATAATTTGTGTATGGGACCGATCTCCATGATGGGTACATTCATTGAAGACAACGATCAGCTTTCCGGATTTGCATTTTACGACATCCGGCCAGGCCTGATAATATTTTTCAGAACGGCTGATTTTAATTTTTTTTAACATCCGGACAATCCTTTCTGTTTAAGAAAACCTCTGTCAATACCTTTTTGACAAATTCCGTTTATTGCTGTTTGAAAATCTCCGAATGAGATTTTTTATTACTGTAAATTAGTTTTACTGCTTTTCTTTTTCAAGTCTCTACGAGTGACAAAGTCGATTTTTTGTTTGATTTTCACAGATATACCATAATCCGCTATCCACCATCCACCAATTATATAAGTCCTATAGGTCCTATAGGTCCTATTTTCCATTCCGTCCCGCACAATCACGTAAATCATCCGGCATTTTCCATGCCCCTATCCCCTATCCACTATCCACTGAATCAAGCAGGCATAAAAAAACCCGGGCATGGATACCCGGGCGAAATAAATTTTCATTCGGCAAGAAAAAACCTTACTCGCCGGCAAGGAAACGATGGAAATTTTCCTCAAACGCGAGTTGTTTCCATCGGGAAAAATCTTCCGACTTCACATCCGGACGGTCAAGTTCAAGATACCGCTCGAATCCGGTTGCCAAACGCTCATAAATTTCATTGTCGAAGGCAATCATCTTCTGTGCCCGCGCGGTATCGTAATGATTGACTACGAGATCCGTACCCCAAAGAATATCCTTTTCCAGAGAATAGCCGGTATAGTATAATTTCCGGAGGGCTTCCTCGCGGTAAATGCGGGGCGTACCGGGAGTCAGATCAATATACAGATGAGGCATTTCACGCCCAAGAACGCGCATGGCGGCAAATTTACCGTAAACCGCAAGACATTCATCGTTCCAGGGCCAGGAAATATGAGCCAGAGCAAAAGTCAGATTTTTACAACGGCTCAGCGGTTCAAAGCAAGCCGGACGGTTGTAGCACGCGGTCTGCGAATGAATCGTCCAGAGAATACCGCTGTGAAAAAGGACAGGCAAACGGAAACTGGCGATCAGATTGCAGATATCAACTGTCTGTTCCGGATAATAGTGGTCCGCAATCATCTTGAAACCGGCTATACCGGCTTCCTTCGCCGCGATTACCTGTTTTTCCGCATCGATTTCCATAGGGTCGATATAGAAAAACGGCACGAAACCGGGCGTTTTAGAGGTATAGTCCAACACAAAATCCAGACGTTTCTGCCAACGCTGGTCCATATCGGGCAAAACCGCAGAACCATAGGGCTCCAGACTGAGAAGAACTCCGCCATCCACACCGGCACGACCGGTTTTATCCAGAAACGTTTCGGGAGAATCGCAAGTTCCTCTGTCTATATGAATATGAACATCTTTCATTTCAATCGTTCCTTTCCTGTAGAAAATCCAATTAAAAACTTTATTTTTCCCGGACGAGTTCCGGAGGCGCGCCATCCACGGTTTCTTTTTTGATAATACAGCGTGTAACGTTCTTTTCAGACGGCACATCAAACATCACATTCACCATGATTTTTTCAAGGATGGAACGCAAACCGCGGGCACCGGTGCCTTTTTCCGCTGCAAGTTCGGCAAGACGCTCCAGAGCAGAATCTTCAAAAATCAATTCCACCCCTTCCATAGCCATCAGTTTGGCATACTGACGCGTAACCGCATTTTTCGGAGCAACGAGGATTTTAAGCAAATCATCCTTGGACAGGGGTTCCAGCGCAGTAACAACCGGCAAACGGCCGACAAATTCGGGAATCAGTCCGAAACGGACGAAATCTTCGGGTTCCAGAGACGGATAGAGTTTCTTTGCCTCCTGATCTTCCTTTGCCCGTGCAGCTGCTGCCGATTCTTTTTCTTCCTTCGTTGCAAAACCAAGAATATGATGTCCGACACGACGCTGAACGATTTTATCCAAACCGACAAATGCGCCACCGCAAATGAACATGATATTGGAAGTATCCACATGCAGATATTCCTGCTCCGGATGTTTTCTTCCGCCCTTCGGGGGAACATTGGCAACCGTACCTTCCAGAATCTTCAGGAGAGCCTGCTGAACACCTTCGCCGGAAACATCACGGGTAATCGACATATTCTCGCCTTTCTTGGCAATTTTGTCGATTTCATCCACAAAAATAATGCCTACCTGCGCACGTTCAACATCATAGTCCGCAGCCTGAACCAGACGCAGAATAATGTTTTCCACATCTTCACCGACATAACCGGCTTCCGTCAGGGTCGTGGCATCGGTAATGCAGAACGGAACATCCAGCAAACGCGCCAGCGTACGGGCAATCAAAGTCTTCCCGGAACCGGTAGGTCCCAGCAAGAGAACATTGCTCTTGTCGATTTCCACATCGTCATCTTCCGGCGTTTTGTCGGAAAAAAGATCATCTTCCGCTTTTTGGTTCGCAAAAAATGATTTCAAACGTTTGTAATGATTGTAAACCGCTACGGACATTACTTTTTTCGCATCTTCCTGACCAATCACGTATTTATCAAGTTCCGCCTTGATTTCCGCAGGGGTCGGCAATTTCAGGGATTCCACAAAACGCGAAACCGAATGACTCGCACCCGCTCTGCGTTTCCCGGAACCTTCCCCAATCATTTCATTGCAGATTCTGACACAATCCAAGCAAATCGAAGCGCCGGTGGGCGACATAATCAACTTGACATTGGCACTCTCAGGACGTCCGCAGAAAGAACATCTGTTTTTTTCTTTTGTCGGCATAACAATCCCCCGCTTAACGTTTCCCGGCTTCCAGAACGTCGTCCACCAAACCGTAATTCTTTGCATCCACAGCAGACATAAAGAAATCACGCTCCGTATCACGCGCTATCTTTGCCAGCGTCTGACCGGAATGTTTCGCAAGAATCCCGTTCAACTGAGAACGCAGTTTGATGATTTCTTTCGCCTGAATGTCAATATCCGCAGCTGTTCCCTGCGCACCACCCCACGGCTGGTGAATCATAATACGGGAGTTCGGCAGCGCATAACGTTTTCCGGCAGCTCCCGCACAAAGCAGGACAGCTCCCATACTCGCACACTGCCCCACACAGTACGTACGAACATCACAGGAAAGCATCTGCATCGTATCGTAAATCGCAAGTCCGGCAGTAACCGATCCACCGGGCGAATTGATGTAAATATCAATATCTTTCTTGGGATCTTCGGACTGCAGGAAAAGCAATTCCGCAATTACTAAATTCGCTATGGAATCGTCAATTTCTGTACCTAACAGAATAATACGATCTTTCAGCAGACGGGAATAGATATCATATCCTCGTTCCCCGCCTGCCACCTGCTCTACAACCGTAGGAACAAAATAGTTATTTCTGATTACAGACATTTTTACATACCTTGTTTTGAAGATGAATGAATCAAAAATTACTTCTCTTCATTTTCTACAACGAATTTGAAGACTTTCTGCTCCAGCATCTCTTGCTCAACATTCATCAGGATTTCTTCGTTCCCAAGAATTTTTTCTGTATCCGCTTTCTTGTAGCCGCTCATAGCACAAATATAACGGATCTGGGATTCCACTTCGTGCTTGGAAACCTTAATATCTTCCGTTTTCGCAATCTTCCGGACCAGGAACTCCATGCGAACGGACTTATCCGCATTCTTTTTGGCTTCTTCCATGTGCTTGTCATGGTCGGCTTTGAAGGATTCAACATCCTTTTCGCTCTTGACTAAATTGGATGCGATTTTGCGCAGTTCTCTTTGAACAGTCTCTTCCACATATTTCTTGGGAAGTTCAATGTTTTCAACAACCGGCAACAGCAATTCTTTTGCCTTGGCTACCTTCTTCTCTAACTTTTCGCCTTCCATCCGCATGTCAACACGTTCGCCAATCGTCTTCTTCAAGGCTTCGGCATTTTCCAGACCGACACGTTTCGCAATGGTGTCATCATCAAGCGGCTGACGACGGCTGATTTCATCTACCGTTACTGCGTACTTAACCGTTTTGGAAGCCAACGCCTCTTCACGCCAATCTTCCGGGAAAGTCAATTCCGCATCAAATTTGTCACCCTGAGATTTTCCAAGCAGCAAAGCATTGATGCCGGGAAGAGTCTCGGTACCCTCTTTGGAAGAAAGCCACATCCAGGCACCTGTAGCGGAAACCATGCGTTTCAATGCGGGCGCCGCATCTTCGGCAAGCTGAAAATCTCCGGTATAAGTAACTTTCAGAATATCACCATCCTGAGCAGGACCCGTCACGCTCACAGTTTCAGTGCTGACATTCCGGAGATTTGTCAGTTCTTCTTCAAAAAGCTCATCTTTGCTTTTGCCTTCTTCGATTTCCAGTTTCAGGCCTTTGTACTGCGGCAAATCAAAGGTGGGAGTAAGTTCAACATTGATCGTAACCAAAAAATCTTTTCCAAGTTCCGGATTCGCATCTCTGTCCGCAAAGGCAATAGAAATCGCATCCAGTTCTTTGTCATCTACAAGTTTCTTAATCGCAGTCTGCTGGAGTTCCTGACGCAAATCGTTCATGATATAGTCTGCATAACGTTTCGCGACAACAGCTGCAGGGGCTTTTCCCGGACGGAAACCGGAAATCTGCGCCTGCTTCTGGGCAGCTTTCAAAATCTCGTTGTAAAGAGAGGTTACATCCGCTGCGGGAAACGTAAATTCAAGTTTCTTTTCATTCGCGGCTGTTGCGGTTTTGACGTAGGAAAGAGAATCCTCAAGGTGCAATTCTTTAGACATTTCCAAAAACTTTCTGTTAAATATTAATATTGATGTTTAAGACAAAAAACAACCCGCCAAAAAGGACGGAACTATAATATAGCACACAGAATAAAAAAAATCCAGCAAAAAACGCACTCCGATGTCTCATATTTTTTCAAAAATCACAGATATCCCACATTTTTTGTAATCTGCAGGAAACAACGGACAAGAATATCACCGGTGTTGCATGCATGTTGTTTGACCTGATGCAAACGTTATGCACAGGGATGCGTCGCCGCCGGCGCATCTCCGTGCACAACGTTTGACCGGTCCCCAGTACACCCCTCAACACTTGAACTCATATTACAAAATCTGACAGAAAAGCTTTTTCAAAACAACTCTCTTCCACGCAGGAGAATAGGACAAAATTTCCCGTTTGGGGAAAAATGTGGGATATCTGTGTTCAAAAATAGTGGTTTTGGGGGTGATTATTGGATAGTGGTCAGGAACGCGCAATAAAAAATACCGGATGTTATGCGTGTTTACTCAAACAAAATGGATGAGTACTCTCTCTTTCTTCCCCATTTCTTGACCGATACCCCCCAACGGGCGACCCGAACCTTCCACGAACAGATTGCAAAAAAGCTCCAGAATTTCCCGATCTATAATGAAAAGTAGGTCATATAAGTCCTACAGGTCCTATTTTTCCTGCCGAACAAAAACTGGCGAATTACCATTACGCGCTCATCCGATAATTTTCCCGTGACGAAGCATATTCGTGACGAATTGTGACGGGATTCCCGCTGCACGAATCGCAGAAGCAGACAGAAAATGATTCTGTGAGAAAAGTTCATTCAGTTTTTCTTGTTTGGTCATTCTGCAAATACTCCATTGCTAAAACAGTATCAAATATAATAAGTGATACAGTTTTGCAAATAAAAAACTTTTTTAGAAAGGAAAAGATGCAAATTTACAACATTGTCCATTGCCAAAGTAAACGCAGATAATGAAAAAAATTTTGCATTTAATCTATCTTACCACACTGCGTCATGCAATTACAATCTCGCCTGTTCCGATAGTACTGGCTATCATCTTCTCCATCGTCATGACAGATTAAAGAGAGACGTTTGTGAAATATTTTTCATTTTTTTCAAAAAAAATTAAAAAAAGTGTAATATTTCGCAAAAAAGCGGGTTTTTCTCCAATTTTTCCTATTTTTTCTTTGACTATTGCGAATGAAGTGTTATATTAACGAATGTCTTGATATGCCTTTCGCATATTTGCTTTTTTGGTGTTTTGAATAAAATTTTGTTTTTATAATACAAGGAAATGTGGAAGATGGGAAGCGTTCCAAAACTTTTTATTATGTCTGAACAATTCAGAGGTCGCGTCTTTGAATTATCGAAACCGGAAATGACGATTGGACGCGTGGACCAGCGGGATATTTGCATTAAGGACCCCACAGTCAGTACCAATCACTGTACTGTTTTTCAGCGTGACGGCATTTTTTATGTTCGCGACAATGGTTCAACCAATGGAACACGCACTTTTTCTCATTTATAAAATGGGATATTCCAATAAAGATGTAATCAATTTAATTGAAGGAAAGAAAATATAATCAAAACTCAAAAGACCGTCTGCGTTGCGGACGGTCTTTTTATGTTGCTATATATGTGTTGCTGTAGCAACAGAGCATTTCGGGAACA
>CALCCZ010000077.1 GCA_937900075.1 uncultured Lentisphaeria bacterium | reverse complement strand
AATACCCGATGGAAGTTCATCTCCAATTGTAAGATTATATTTCTCCCTCTTCAGACGGGCATCCAATTCTTTGTATTTACGCATATAGTCCTGCTGTCATTAACGATGTTTTGGTCCGGCCTTTCTTCCTTTTGACCGCCTAAAAGATAAAGAATTAAGTCAGCTTCATCTGCAACATACGAAATGTTTTCAAGATTTTTCAAAAACAGCGTCCTTTCATACCTGCTTTCAAGGCTACTCGATAGGAAGGCAAACAGCTCGGAAAGAAAAATAAAAAAACTTTTCAGAAGAGAAATTATGCAAATTTTGTAATCGGGCAATGAATAGTGGACAGGCAGGTATAAGTCCTATAAGACCTATTTTTATTTGTGCCGCTATGCTGCGCGAAACTCCGGCATTTCCCAGCACTATCCACTAGCCACTAACCACTATCCACTATCCACTATCCACTAACCACTAATCACTTCTGATTTCTGATATACTTTTTCAGAAAGTCTGCGATTTCATCATCATCTTTGATATCCGGAACTTGCCCCTGTTCGATCCGCGATTTCACTGACTGCGCAAAATTATGGTCAATGGCTTCGGCTTTATTCAGTAGCTCAATACGGGCTTTACGGCAGTTTTCGTCTGCCTCGTCATATTGTTTTTTTGCGATTTTTAACGTTTCCCCGGCAGAAATCAAAAAATCTTCATCAGTCTTAAGTTTGTCTTTTTCGGCCAGTTGTTTCTCTTTCAGACGCAAACGCCGTTGGGATAAATCCTGCCATTTGCTGAGGGCGTTTCTGCGTTCTGTATTCCGGATATAAATCACTGATATCATCTGTTCGGCTTTGATCATTACTGGTTCCATTACAAGATTCACAAACTCGTTGGAATCCTTCAGATACGGGAATTTGACCGGAGAAGAAAATTTTTCATAAAACACATGAATATCCGCAGAATCGAATTCGAAGAATTTTTCCACGGCATCTTTCGTTTGCGGAAGGTCCGTCAACCGGGAATGTTCAATATTTTTCATACATTCCGATTTTTTCCGGTTCTGTTCATCCAAGTGGTCTTTCCTTGATGTTTTATTGTTCTGCGGGAACGACAAACGGAAGCGGGACACAGTATTTAGCCGGTAAAGGCAATACTTTTTACTGAAAGCCAGACACAGTTTTTTCCCGTCACCGGAATAATATTCCCAATGGTTCAGAAGATTCCGGTATTGAGTAAAAACATTTTCCAGATTCTTTTCGCCATAAACTCTGTCATTGGAATTCAGATTTTCAACGTTTTTCACAAAATCCGCAAGCATTTCCGCAAGGATATCCGCATCTGCGTATTTTTTCCGGGAGTTGAATATCTTCTCCGCACTGTTCCGTCTGTTTTCGGCATCGGTCATTTTCTCCTGACGATTGTCCCGGGCAAGCAGAGAATTTTTCCAGTTTTCGAGGCAAGCAAAAAATTCTTTTACCTCACTGGATTCGACAAATCCTTTTTCCGGATTGTAATTTCTGCATTGCAGGATATTCCGGGCTATCAATTTTTTCTCCATATCGGAAGGTTCATACCGGTACGGAGCGTGAATCGTCCAAGTACCTGCCTCCACATCGTCCCGGTATTCCTTTTTCCAGACGATTACGCGGGAACAACAACTGTCATCCGGGAATGTACATTCCACAACAAAGGAATGTTTCAAATCCTCCTTCAAGGTCAAGATAACTTCCGTTTCTCCGGGCAAGCGGATAGAATCGCCCGACTGCAATGACATTAAACTGAAAAACAGGCCGGAAGTTTCCTTCAAAACGGCATCGGTTTGATCTGCCATTCGGGAGGGCGCAGGAGAACTCTCCTGTTTTTTCATTTTTCCGTTTTTCCGTCCGGAAGACTTTGTATTCATTTTTTTGCTGTTCTTCGGAACGGGACTTTTCTGAACCGGTCTTTCCGTCCGGCTGTTCACGGCTTTCTCTTCTGTCAGATTCTGTTCCGGGAGGTCCTGTATTTCCGATACAGAACCGTCATACAGCGTTTCTTCTGTACCGATAAATTCTTCCGGGTTGGAATCAACATGAGAGCGGCTTGCGGAATAGAAATAGAACAGAATTCCCGCAATAAGCAGCAGCAGTGCGCCGATAGCGGACAATACAATAACAAAGAAAACTTTGTCGTGTGATTCCATCCGGGTCCGGTTGGAATCCTCGTTATCTGCGGGTAATTTTTTCACGATTATTCTGTTTCCGTTTTATGCTGTGGGCCCCGTGACAGGCACAGAATCCCGCGGCGAAAGTATTGGATATCAAACGTTCTTGACTCCAAAGGAAAGAATTTTGATTTTTGCGCCTTCCCTCACAGTCTCGAATGACTCAAAGCGGAAATACCGGCATTCCGTTGTCCGGAAAGAGATTTTCTGGGGTACGGGATTCGCATAAATGTTCTCAAAACCCTCATCCAGGAGAATACAATTCCAGTTTTCACCATCCACACTCGCACGAATCGTGTAACGCAGAGGGATGCCTTCCAGATTATCGGGATCGGGAGCAATAACAAACCCGTTGATCTTGCGTATGCTTCCGAAATCGACAGTCAGGGAAGAATCACCCGTTTCTATGATTTTATCGGTAACATCCTCGAAATCCGCATTATGAGCGGGAGTAAACTTGTCTTCTTCCGGAGTCATCATATCAGCACCGGATTTCCATCCGGTAAGAGTGACGCTGGAATTGCCCTCAATGCAGAATTCGAGCGAGGAACCGGAAGCAGGAGCAGACAGAACACGGATTCTGCGCATACCAATGACGGTCCCCTCCGCAAGGATAGAATTATCGAGGCTGACAGAATACTTCTGAACGACTTCACCGCCGACCTTGGCGATATCCTCCACGAGTTCAATTACATCGAACTCTGCACGATCCGGCAAAGCAAAGGAATGTTTCCCCTCACCTGAAACCTGGAACTCGAAAACTTTGTTTTCCCGGAGTTTCAAGAGGCGTTCGCGGAAACCTTTGAGTTTGCAGCAATCCTCATCGGTAATTCTGCCGCGTTTGTCGGGCGTAATTCCCAAATTCATAAGACCGCCGTTTCCAACGGTATTCAGATAGGCAATCAGCAAATTAAGCGAAGACATGGAAAAACCGTCGGAAGCGGGATGGTAGAACCAGCCCTGACGCATGGGAAAGTCACATTCAGGCGGAATAAAATATTTTCCATTCCGGCTTCCCCGTTGATAAAGTTCATAAATTTCGGCAGGTGTCATAGCAGGAATAGTCTTGTCGTAATCAAAGGGAATAAAATTACACCGGCAATCAGAAGGAATATGTCCCCGTTCATTTCCGCACCAGCGGACATCCGGTCCCTGGCAGAAGATACGGGCGTTCGGCTGCAGAGTACGAACCATTTGAAACACCTCTTCCCAGCCATAATAGACAACCGGGTCACCGATATCCCTTTTCTCCTGAGCGCCGCCATACCATCCGTCACCGCCATTTGCGCCATCGAACCACATTTCAAAAATCTCGCCGTATTGTGTAAGGACTTCCCGCAACTGTGTACGGTAAATATCCTTGTACTGCGGAGTACCGTAAACGGCGCAGTTGCGGTCCCAGGGAGACACATAAACGCCGAATTTCAGGCCGAACTTACGGCAGGCATCGGATATTTCCCGCACGACATCACCTTTGTGATCCCGCCAGGGAGACATGGTAACATTGTAATCTGTCGTTTTTGTCGGCCAGAGACAGTAACCATCGTGATGTTTACATACCAAAATCAGCCCCTTGAGTCCGCCCGATTTTGCAGCAGAAACAATTTGTTCCGCATCAAAATCAGAAGGATTGAACTTCAGGCCGTCTTCCGGATATCCGTATCCCCACTCACGATCCGTAAAGGTATTGACCGAAAAATGTATCAGCCCGAACAAATCCGTATCGATCTGCTTCAAAAACTGCTCTGTAGGTCCCGAACGAAAGAATTTTTCAAGACATCCCATAATACAAAAAACTCCTCGATATGAATGTTATTTGTTGTCGGATATTTTTACAAAATGCCAGAGAACAGACTCCCGGTCTTCCCACACCGGAGGCAATGGCAGTCCTGCTGACATCAGGAAAGAACCGGTAAAATTCTGTTCTGTTCCGTCTAAACGGTACAACGCATCGGGAATCAGTCCGCGCAGACGGAGGAAGGTAACGCCAGGCTGAACGATCTGACGGAACAATACATGTATCACCAGTGCTTCGTCCGCCTGCTGACTTAAAAATTCCCAAGCTGTCGCTCTGCCCTCCCCGTCCCACGGATTCATCAGGCGGTACAGATCGCCGTCGGCGACCAAATGATGCCACTTATGATACATTGTGACTTGTTCCCGTACCAGTTTGCGTTCTTCTTCTGTCAGAATGGTTGTATCCAGTTCATAGCCGAAAGTTCCGGCGAATGCCACAGCGGCACGGGTCTGGAAGGAAGTGCGGCGTGCAGCGGAATGGCAAACTGCGACATGAGCCCCGTGCGCGGAACAGGGGTAGAAGAGTGAAGTGCAGGACTGGATAAACAGTCTGTCCTGGGCATCGGTGTTATCACTTGTCCAAATCTGAGGCGCATAATACAGAATTCCGGCATCAAAACGGCCGCCGCCGCCGGAACAGCCTTCGATAAGCAAGTCTGGAAATGCGTCCACAATCTTCCGATGCAGCTCGTACACCCCGAGAACATAACGGTGACCGGATTCCTTCTGACGTTCCGGCGGCAACAGTGGATTGGATATTTCCGCAGGCTGCCGGTTCATATCCCATTTCATATAGACGATGGGAGCGGAACGCAGTATTTTTTCGATCATATTGAAGATATGCTCGACCACTTCGGGAATACCGAAATTCAGCACACACTGATTCCGTCCGTAGGATTTTCTGCGGCCCGGTACGGTAAATACCCATTCCGGATGCGCCCGAAAAAGTTCACTGTCATCTGAAATCATTTCCGGCTCGAACCACAAACCGAATTTCATACCCTTCCGATTGACTTCCTCGATCAGAGACGGCAAAGACCCGATTTTATCGCCGTAAACGAACCAATCTCCCAGCGAAGACCTGTCATTGTCCCGATGTCCGAACCATCCGTCGTCCAGTACAAACATTTCCAGTCCGCAATCTGCTGCGACCGATACGATATTCAGCAGTTTCTCCCGTGTAAATGCCATGCCGGTTCCCTCCCAGTTATTCACTAACAGAGGCCGTTCTGCATGTACCCAGCGGAGCGGAATCAGATGCTCGCGCATCATATTGTGAAAGTTGCGGCTCATACCACCTATCCCGTTTCGGGAGAAAGTCAAAATCGTCTCCGGAGTACTGAAAGATTCTCCCGGTTCCAGTGTCCAGGAAAAAGAATCCGGACAAATCCCCGCGACAACTCGAATACGGAAAAACGGATCATTCTCCACTTCCACAGAAAAACTTCCGCTGTAAACCGGAACAAAGCCATAAACATTCCCTAAGTCTTCCGTTGCATGATGCTCCGCCAGAGCAAACGCGGGATTGTGGTCATGCCCGCTCGAATTACGGGTACTGAAAAATCCCTGTACCCCCGGATGAACCGCCGAACGGGAGAACCCGAAACGTTCCCGTCCGTAGGACCCGTGTGTCTGGATCAAATCATAACCGCAATCCGGCAGATCCAGACAGAATCCCATGGCACGCTCCACAACAACGGGCTTGTCGGAATCGTTCTGAAGCTTCATAAACCGGACAATACAATCCTGTTCCGGATAAACAATGTAATACAAGTAATAGCATACCCCCGAAACAAAATCTCGCTGCAGAATTTCCAGTGTTTCCACCCGTTTATCCCCGTTTACACGCGTATGCGGCAGCCCGGGCAGTTCCGGCCGACCGGGAATGATGCGTCCGGACACAAACACAGGATCCGTGGAATTGCATCCATTGCTGTCTCTTACGGAAACAGAGGATATGCGGTAATCGCCAATTGCGTGCGTCGTACATTCCTGAAGTGCCAGATTCCGTGAATCCTGGATTTTCTCTTCTGCCCGATACGGAGAAAAGGAAATCCCGGAAAAATTCTTATCCAGTTCCCGGAATATTTCCGGCGCATCGGAAAGTTTCGAACCGTAATAGTAGTGATTCAGATAGCCATTCGCTCCGCAGCCGAAAGCGTAAGTCGTGTTATCCGTATCAATTTTGAACTGTCTGCCATCCGTTGATATTTGTATTGACATGATATTTCATCCTTTCTGTTCAGAGTTGATTACAGCGGATCTATTTTTCCGTCCGGTTGATGTTTTTCCAGAAATTCATAAATCGTCTTCGCAAATTCCAGACCGATACCCGGCACCCGGTCGGCAATTGCCTCGGGACCCGGAACTTTCCGCAACTGACGTACAGAACCGAACGCCCGCAACAAGGCTTCTTTCCGTACCTTTCCGATCCCGTCGATCTCGTCTAAAATCGAGTCGCGTATCGTATTGAGCCGTAAATTCCTATGATAGGTGATTGCAAAACGGTGTGCCTCATCGCGGATATACTGCAGCAGCTTTAATGCCGGTCGGTCATGACTGATAACATACGGCTCACTCCTGCCTGGTACAAATACATATTCAAAACGCTCCGCCAGACTGATTACCGGAAACGCCGGACATTTTACCTCCACTAACGCGTCAATCGCGTACTGGAGCTGACCTTTGCCGCCATCCACAATAAGCAGATCCGGTAATGGCTGTTTTTCGTCCAGCAGACGACGGAAATGACGTCCGACTGCCTCTTTCATCATAGCAAAATCGTTTGGTCCCTGAACGGTCTTGATGCGGAAACGTCTGTATTTTGCCTTATCCGGAACACCTTTGGTAAAATGCACCATGCTTGCCACTGCAAGCGTACCGGATATGTTGGAAATATCAAAACATTCAATATTGTCGGGTGGAATTTCCAATTTCAGCTGTTTCTGTAAATCCTCTACACCCTCGCTTCCCCGCACATTCTCCGGTACATCCGTATGCAGAAATGAACGTATTTTCTGTCCATAGAGTGCTTCTAAATTCGCGGCAATGTCTCGGTACAGCGCTGCTTTCTCATATTGATGCTTCTCTGCACATTCCCGCATTTTCAAATCCAGAACTGCGCGAACTTCCTTGATATCCCCGTTGAGTATCTCTATCAGCTTATCCACACGTGCCCGGTATTCCTCGGGCGTTATCTTTCCCTCACAGGGGCGACAGCAGTCACGCAAGGCACCTGCCAGACAGTGTGTCCGGTCCACTATGCAAGGTTCCGCAACTTTGCAGGTCCGCAACTTCAAATGCCGTACTAAAAAATCCGCCGTCTGCAGCAATGCTCCGCCCTTCGGAAACGGTCCGAAATAGAGACAGGAATCATCCTTCCGCAGCCGGGCGGTTCTCACCCGGGGAAAACGTTCGGTCAAATCCAATTTCAGCAAAAGATGCCGTTTATCGTCACGCATCAGTACATTGTAATGCGGAGCATACTGTTTAATCAAATGGGTTTCCAGCACCAATGCTTCGTCCTCGCTTTTGACCGTAATGTATTCCCACGTATCTATTGAATTAATTAAGGAACGCAGCTTGGGATCCGCACGGTTTTCCCTGCTCGGTTGAAAATACTGCGACATACGGCGGCGGAGATTCGACGCCTTCCCAACGTATATAACCGTCCCGAATATGTCGCGGTAAATGTAGCATCCGGGCAAAACCGGTATGTCACCGGGATTGAAATTATGCTGTTTCAAACTCATTATTTTTCTTCAAGCAGCATCCGGCGCAGCATATCCAACGCCTTCGCAGCCGCACGTTCCCGAATCTGTTCCCGACTGCGCGTCAGATGAAACTCATGTACAGCTGTCTGTTCCCCGCAGCGGACTCCGCAATAAACCAGACCAACCGGTTTTTCCGGCGTTCCTCCTTCCGGCCCGGCTATCCCCGTCAGAGAAACCGCACAATCCACACCGAAACGCGACACGATACCGTTCACCATTTCCAAGGCCGTTTCACGACTCACAGCGCCATGCTCTTCCAGTGTCTCCGACTGAACTCCCAGCTCCGCCTCTTTAATCCGGTTCGCATACGATACCACTGAGCCGACAAAAACATCCGAACAGCCCGAAATATCCGTAATCATCTTCGCGACCAGACCGCCTGTACAGGATTCCGCGGTCGCCAATGTCATTTTACGCTTGCGAAGCAGCTTTATCACGTCCCACGCAGGACCAGTGGAGTTATCCATCAGGATATTATTTCCGAAAATCGAACGAGCCGTCTGAATTGCTCCGCCAAGTGTATCCATATCTGTGGAACTCAAAAACAGCTTCGTATATTCATGTGTAGCACAGTATGCCGCAGAAAGCGGATAGGTCCGGGCAAGAACCGGCAGCATCTTTTCCTCAATCTGGGACTCACCCAACCCGCATATATAAAACAGTTTCGTAAAAGTCCTGGTCCCGCCGGCTTTTTCCAAAATCAAGGGAAGCACATCATTTTCAAACATCGGCCGGATTTCACCCGGAGGACCGGGCATCATGATGATTGTACGTCCTGGATATTTGTCCGTATCCGGTGTCGTCATCAGTATCCCCGGCGCTGTACCGTTCTGATTGGCAATCACGGTGGATCCCTGCGGAACCAGCGACTGATTCAGAATACGGTAGTCCGGCTCTCCGTTATGACGTACTTTCCAGTACCGCCGGATCGCCGCAACCGTATTGCCGTCCTGCTCCAGCGGCTTGCCAATCCGTCTGGCGATAAATTCTTTCGTCATGTCGTCAGCGGTAGGTCCCAGCCCGCCCGATGTCAAAATCACATCACAGCGTTTCATTGCCTCATCCAGTGCTTCCACAATAGGAGCTCCGCTGTCCGGCACTTCTATGCAGAAATCAATAAGCAGACCGTTCTCCTGAAGTTTATTTCCTATAAATCCGAGATTGGTATTGATGGTGGACCCTTTCAGCAGTTCATCTCCAATACAGAGTAAAGCTATTTTCATAACGAATCCTTTCTCCGTTCAGTTTAAGGCTTCTTCTTCATCATTGATATCATTAAAACTTTACACTCACAAATGTATTTTACAAGCCCAACACCCCTTTTTTCCGGATAAAAAACAAAATGGGTAATCGTTCAGTGATTAGTGGATTAGACGGCAGTCTCAAAAGTATCCGTGTCAAGTAAATTTTGAATTTTCATGAAGAGATTTCAACTTTTATCTACTGAAGAGCTACTTGTAAAGTAACTCGAGGTAGATAAAATTGAAAGATCAAAATGAGAAACAAAATTTATAACGGGACTTTTGAGACTGCCGTCTGGATTAGCGGATAGCGGTTGAGTGGGTAGTGCGGAACCACGAATCAGCGCAGATAAGACCTATAAGACCTATTTTCATTTGAGCAGGAAATCCTCCCACATTTTTTTCCCAACCACAAACCACAAACCACTATCCACAATCCACTATCCGCTAACCGATTGTTCCAACGGGCCGGTCTGAACACTTCCCGGAGGAAGTCGCTGTGTTACGCATCTCCATGTACAATGTTTGCATCAGGTCTATAAAACATCCGGAACTGGAGATATTCCTGTCCGTTACTCCAAAAAAGATTGCAAATTTCCTGACCGATTACAGTAATTTCCATGAAAATCATTCCATAAGGGGAATAATGATTTGAAAAAAAGAAAAACTGTGATAAATTAAAGGACTTAAATGCTTAACTAATGAAGGAAAATTGATATGAGCGAACAAAAATCAACCGCAGAATCCGGCAGAGAAGAGCTGGATTTAACCAGTTTTCCTGTGAAAGCGCCCGAATATTTCAATTACGCTTACGATGTAATTGATCGCTGGGCCCGGAAAGACAGGAACAAATTGTGCATGATCTGGACGAACCAGTTCGGTGACGAACGCCGGTTCACATTCTTTGAAATGGCACGACTTTCAAATCAGGCGGCAAACCTCCTCATTAAGTTAGGTGTACGTCGCGGTGACCGCGTATTCATGATGGTACGCAGGTTGCCGGAATGGTGGATCTTTTCTCTTGCAATGATTCGCATCGGAGCGGTCCAGTGTCCGTCTCCGAATCTGCTGACTCCGCAGGACTGCCGCTACCGCATCAATGCCGGTCATTTCAAAGCGGTTATTGCAGATATGAACAGCACTGGAAAATTTGACGAGATTTACGATGACTGTCCCGGATTAGTCGTCCGCGTAGTCGTAGATGGCGAACGGGAAGGCTGGACCTCTTATCCGAAAGAAGTGAAAGATGGTGGTATTTCCCGCGAGGAGCTGCACCCGATTTTCCGCGTAAAATCAAAAGCAACGGACCCGATGCTGATTATGTTCACGTCCGGCACAAGCTCCCATCCGAAAATGGTACTGCACACTCATGATTTGGGGCTGGGACATCGCGTCACGGCATTGTGGCATGGTTCCACTCCGAACGATCTGCAGTTGACCGTTTGCGATACGGGCTGGGGCAAAAACTTGTGGGGTAACTATTTCGGACAATGGGCAGCAGGCGCCTGTCTCCTTATTTATGATATTCAGGGAAAATTCCATCCGGAAGAATTGCTGCCGTTGCTGGAAAAATACGAAGTCACCCGTTTCTGCGCACCTCCGACAATTTACCGTATGCTGGTTCTCTCCGATCTCTCAAAATACAACCTGTCTCAATTAGTCAGCTGCACTGCCGCTGGCGAACCGCTTCACACGGAAACCGTAAAAATCTGGAAACAGGGCACCGGCATCACAATCCGTGAAGCTTATGGTCAGACAGAAACTTGCAGTATTATCGGAAACTATATCGGCGTTGAACCCGTTCCCGGCTCCATGGGAAAACCGCTCCCCGGCTGGAATGTGGAATTGCACGATGAAGACGGAAATCCGGTTCCTCAGGGAGAACCCGGCCGCATTGCCATTGATGTAACACCCGGAAAACGGCCTGTCGGTTTGCTTGCCTGCTATTTGGATGACGATCAGGCAAATGCCGATGCGTTCGTTGGACATTTCTACTATACCGGTGACAAAGCATACATGGATGAAAATGGATATTACTGGTTCGTCGGACGCAGTGATGACATTATCAAGAGTTCCGGCTACCGTATCGGACCGCTGGAAGTGGAAGAGGTTCTCATGCAGCATCCGGCAGTTGTCGAAGCTGCTGTGATTGGTGTTCCGGACCCATTGCGCGGAGCCCGTGTAAAAGCCTATATCATTCTGAAAGAAGGTTTTACCGGAGATGAAAGTATGATTCGCGATATCCAGGATTTCGCAAAACGTCGTACTGCTCCGTACAAATATCCGCGTGAAATTGCGTTCGTTACATCTCTGCCGAAAACCTTCTCCGGCAAAGTCAAACGAGACCTGCTTCGCCGTCACTCCGAAACCGGTGAAGATGTTTTCTCAAACAAACCGAAATAACAAACGGAAATCAGAGAATGCACGGGAGAGACGACAACGTCTTTCCCGTTTTTTTTATCACGACATGATATGAAGAAAATCACAAAAGCGTTTGAATGGGTGCGTACGCATCTTTTTGAGTTCATCCTTCTCCTTCTCCTGGCAGTGGTTATGGCCTTGCCGGTCATTTTCTATACTTTCGTGCCTTACGCTTTCACTTTGATGCTTCCCATTGACCTCTTGTTCGCAGACCTTTTGCCAATCGGGGGTCTGCTTGCAGCCGCATTGTTTTTCAAAAACCGTTTTCTCGGCATTCTGTTCGTGCTGACCGCTTTCCTGTTTTCTTTCTGCCGTATCGGCATGTGTGTCATGTACAAAATGGCATATCTGCCGTTGACTTACGACTCCATGGTGTTGCTTTACGAACATATCGACCATGATGGAATGGTTGCCATGATCGGCAAATATTATGCCATTTGGACTGTTCTTGCATTCGCTGCTGTCGCTGCAGCCATCGTGTTTTTCTGCAAAAAATGCTCAAAAACCGTTGTAACCCTGCCCGAAAACCGGAGAAACCATGTTCTTGTCATAACTCTCATTCTCATATTCTTCGGGCTGCATTCCAACAGCCGTTTTGTCTGGCAGAGGGATATTCTGCTACGCGAGGATGTTTATTCGGGTCACTCCGTCACACCGCTTTCTTTCCTGCTGTCTGAACTGGCTGCAGATGGTATACAGTCCGCATTTCACTGTTTTGACCCCATAGAATACGGATACCGCCAAGTTGAATTTCATCCTGAAAACGAAGCCTTTCTGACCCGGTACGGCTTATTGCCGGGAGCGGGCTACGGAGAAGTCATCACGCCCGCCTTTGACCGGATTGTAATCTTGGCAATGGAATCTTTGGACAGTGATTTTATCGGAGCGTATAATCCGGAAATGCCGGAGGGGGTAACTCCGAATATTGATGCTTATGCCCGCGAATATCTGTCCTTTGACAATTACTACGGGGCTTCCATGCCAACGTCCTGGGGAATTGCCACGTTGATTCTTTCCCGTCTGGATTATTACGCCGACAGGCGGATGAATAATATTTCCCTCTGTACGGAATTGCGTAAAAACAATATCCCTTCTTTCTATTTTTCACCAATTTCCGGCGAGTTCGGGGAAAACCGAAAAAACTACCGAAAAATGTTCGATTATGATGACGGTTTCTTCAGCGAGGAACTCAAAGAAAAATATCCCATGCAACCCAATGGCGCCTGGGGTTTTACAGATCCCTCCATGTTCCAAGCCGTTTTAACTTTCCTGAGAAAAGAACAGATGGACAAATATTTCATCGTCGTAAGCACAATGGACACCCATTTCCCCTATACGCCAACCGGACCACTGGCTCAAGGTAAAAACTTCTCCGACCATTTTCATCAGACGTTGCATGCAACGGACAGAAATATTGCGGATTTCATCCGGGAGTTCATGAACGACAATACACTGTTCAATGAACGAACCTTATTGGTGATTACAGCAGACCATCCGTCTTCTCATGGAGAAAACAGAACCCGCCGTTCGACACCCGGCCTCCCCTCTCGCATTCCACTGATCCTGATTTCTAAAGACAACCGCGCTGCCCGGTATTTTCCGGATACACACAAATTGTGTTCCTCTATTGACTTTCCCGTAACGCTGCTTGCCATGTCCGGTCTTGACATCCCGGAAACCTTTATGGGATCGGATATGAGGACAAAAGCTCCTTTCGCCTTAGGAAAAGACGTCGTGGATAACTGCTATTTGTTTTTGCCGGACAGACAGACAATCACGTTTTACAAACCGCATCCCGTTTTACATAGTACGGAAGAACGTGCATTCTATGAGTTCCTCTCTCAATATTACCGTCTCCCGAAACTGAAAACAAACGCAGCGGGAATTTCAAAGCCGGAATGAATTTTTTATTCCGTCAATTCAGCAATGAGGAAAAGAATTCCGGAGCGTAAGCCATTACCATGCAACTGAATTCAGAAAGATACGAGGAAAAGAAGAATACGGCAAATATCAGAATAACGTATACCCCTCTCGCAGATTCTGACTTGTATATTCTGCTGCAAAGATCGGGAAACAATTCGAGCAGGCAATTGCCACCATCCAGACCCGGAATCGGCAATATATTGAGCAGAAACAGAATACCATTCATAAGCCCGAAAAGAAAAACAGCCTGCAATACATATAATATTTTCTCCGGAGGATTCTGCATAAGAATTCCGAAAAGTATCCAAGCGATAAGAAACAGGCCCAAATTCGCAAACGGTCCCGCCAAAGAAGTCAGAACCGCCCCGTACCGGTACCGGGACTTCAGACGTGCGCGGTCAACCGGAACCGCTCCCCAGGCGATTCCGATGAAGAGCAGCATAGCAATAGACATCCACCCCATCTGTTTCATAGGATTCAAGGTCAAGTGTCCCTGGTCGGCAGCGGTGCTGTCGCCCATCTTCAACGCGGTCCATGCGTGACAGTACTCATGAACGCAAATTGAGAACGTCACAATCAAAAGCTGAAGAAAAAAAAGACGGGGATTCTCAAACAAAGTCTGAATAAACAGACCATCTGCAACAAAAACTTGGACGGGAAAAACCATTCTCGTTCTCCTCTTTTATTCTGTTTCTACTTTCCAATACTGAAAAGCAGGAGTTTCATACGGATGCGCCAATTTCAGCGCCCGAATGACTGCCTCTCTCTTGTCCTCCGGAAATACGGCTTCCAATTTTACTTCCCTGACCTCTTCGTCAGACCCAACTGCCCCGATGAAAGGATTAGCACCGTCAAGCGGACGGAATCTGCCTTTCCCGGGAAACACAAAACAGCATCGCTCATAGTTACCTGTTTTTCCCGCACCGGCAGCAAAAATAGCATCGGCTACCTGCTCCACATGGGTTTCCGGAATATAAATATCAATTCTGAACATAATAACATTCTCCGAATCAAGATAACATGTTGTCACTGGAAT
The DNA here is from genome assembly GCA_937900075.1 of uncultured Lentisphaeria bacterium. Classification (GTDB taxonomy): domain Bacteria; phylum Verrucomicrobiota; class Lentisphaeria; order Victivallales; family UBA1829; genus SIG77. The sequence continues at coordinate 1,671 of CALCCZ010000077.1, read as the reverse complement.
TTTTCAGTAAGTCCGCAAAACGAACCGTATTCCGGGCGGGAATCAGAAAACCGGCGAATCACTTCAGCCCCAGGACATCCTGCATATCATAATAACCGGGTTGCGCTTTCTGCAGGAACTTTGCCGCACGCAAAGCACCTTTCGCAAACGTATCACGGCTCGATGCCTTGTGAGTCAGTTCCACACGTTCTCCTAAAGCGGCAAACATAACGGTATGGTCACCGACAATGTCGCCGCCACGTAACGAATGCATACCGATTTCCGTTTTTGTACGGGCACCCGGAATACCTTCTCTCCCGTAGCGGAGGGCAGTATCTGGATTCAAACCGCGTTTTTCACAAAGAATCTCCGCCAGACGGGCTGCTGTACCACTGGGCGAATCTTTTTTCTGATTGTGATGCGCCTCCACAATTTCAATGTCAAAATCATCGGAAAGAATATCCGCAGCAAGTCCCGACAGATAAAAAAGCAGATTGACACCTACACTGTAATTGTAGGTCTGGACAATACGCGCACCCTGCTCCGACAACTGATGCAATGCCTGTTTCACTTCAGCGGAAAGAGCGGTCGTCCCGATAACAATGGCAGCTCCGTGAGCGGCTGCAATTTTTGCATTTTCTACAACTTTTCCTGTCGAAAAGTCAATCACAGCATCCGCACCATTCGCAAATGCCTCCTCCAGATCGGATACGATTTTTATCCCGTTTTTGCCCGTTCCGGCTACTTCTCCGGCATCCGCGCCCAGCAGAGAACAATCAGGACGCTCTGTAGCTCCTGCAAGTTCCAGTTCCTTATCTTCCGCAATATTGGCAACCAACCGACGTCCCATACGCCCGGCAGCTCCGGTAACAATAACTTTGAACATTTTCACGTCCTTTCGTTTTTTCAAGTTCTTTTCGCAATATCAGTGAATAAAAAACATTCTGCGCAACACATCGTTTTCCACATCGGAAAAAAAGCGGAGAGACACAGAACTCCACCCGGATTCATCACAGATGAGTCACGTAAGATATACCGAATCCCGGAATTTTGCAAGTTTCCATTTGCAAATATTGCTGTTTTTTCAGGATTCTCAGCGGTGAAACTTGAAAAATTACCATTATGGGTGTATATTAGCCCCCATGATATTATAATATGTTAACCTTTGTGGAGAGTGCAAGTCTCTATGAATCTCAAGAAAAATTACTATTTGGGAATTGATATCGGTTCCACAACGTTCAAGGCGGTAGTTCTTACCGCAAACAAAGAAATTCTGCACGAAACATATCAGCGCACAAAACCAATGGAATCCGGGCATCTCGCCTGTACGGGAAAATGTACTTCCTGCGGCAGATGCAATATGGGCGCCATCAAAAAAACAGTTGAAACTTTTTTAGCTGAAGTCAACTTGAAATTTGAAGATATGGCTTGCATCGGTGTGACCGGCAGCCAAATCGTGGAAGATACCCGCAAATTCATCCCGTTTGACTTCCAGATCAGCGAAGTCTCCGCTCACGTCACCGGCGCAAAGCATTTCGTTCCCGATGCAGACGCCATTATTGACTGCGGCGGTCAGGACAGCAAGTGCATGGTTTACGACCCCGTCATGGACATGCGGCTTTCGATGATGTCCTCGGCGGCGGTGTAGCCCTTGCACAGGAAGCGGCTGTGATCCAGATTATAGGAATTATA
>CALCCZ010000076.1 GCA_937900075.1 uncultured Lentisphaeria bacterium | reverse complement strand
ACCACGAATACGCCTTATAAGTTCTACAAAACCAATAAGTCCTATAGGTCCTATATTTTATTTTAGCTGGCTCCGGCATTTCCCATACCGCATTCCATCCTGCCCGCGCAATCACGCAAAACATCCGGCATTTTCCACCCGTAGCCCCAACGGGGAAGCCGCCTCTGGCGGCTCTTCTCCCGTGCATAAAGTTTGTTTGACGCAGAATTGTCTGTTATTCCGGGCAGGGCAGATATTCTTTCATCTGGAAAGAACGTGCAATCAGTTTCCGACCTTCGGCAAGGCTGGATATTTCTCCGGACGTCAGCAGCTGAACCAGGATATTTCCAGCGGCTGTTGCTTCCACCGGTCCGGCGAGAACAGGGATTCCGATTTTATCGGCTGTGAGCTGCATAAGAAATTCATCTTTTGTTCCTCCGCCGAGGATATGCAGTTTTTTGTATGTTCTGCCCTGGAGTATTTCCAGTTCCTTCAATTTTTCTTTGAAGCAATCGGCGAGTGATTCGTAGATGCAGCGGAGCATCTCGCCTCGTGAAGAAAATTCACCCTGGCCATGTTGACGGCAGTATTCCGCGATTCGGGACGGCATATCGCCGGGAGCGGAGAACATGGGATCGTTCGGATTGATCCGTTTCTCTGTTGCGGATGCCATGGCGAGGTCACACATTTCACCGAACGAGATGTTTTCTCCGGCATCGTTCCAGGTTTTCCTGGTTTCCTGAAGCAGCCAAGTGCCGGTGATATTGGTCAGGAATCGGATTGTTCCTGCGAGACCGCCCTCATTGGTATAATGCGCCTGGAATGCTTTTCCGGAGAGATTGGGTTCTGTGATTTCCGCGCCCAGGAGAGCCCATGTACCCAAACTGATGTATGCGTTTTCCGCAGCGTTTGGATCGGGCAGGGACGCAACAGCGCTTGCCGTATCATGGGAACAGCATTTTACACTGCGTATCCCGGGAATACCGAGCTTTTTGCGGACACTGTCGGAGAGGGAAGCGCCGAAAGTTCCGGGTTCGACAATTTCTGTTAGAACATCGGAAGGTATATCTAAACGTTTCAGAAATTCCGAATGAATTTTCCGGGTTTCGGGGTCAAGGATTTCCCCTGTGGAGGCAATGGTGTATTCCGTTGTCATTTCGCCGGTCAGGGCCGCAAGCAGTGCATCCGGCATAAAGAGAACTTTGGCGTTGTTCGTGAAATCTTCCGGATGATCTTCTTTGTCGGCATATAACTGAAAAACGGTATTGAACGCCAGATCCTGGATGCCGGTGTATGCAAAACAATCTCCGGTGGAAATCCGGGCATGTACATCATTTTGAGCTTTTACGAACCGTTCATCGCGGTAACTGTAGGGCTGACGGATGGCTTTCCCGTCGCGCATAAAAACAATATCGACGCCCCAGGTATCTACGGAAAAAGTTTCCAAATCATCCGCAAATTCACAGGCTTTCTGCAGTCCTGTTTCAAGTTCACCGGTTAATTTCGTGAAATCCCAGTGCCATCTGCCGTTTTCCTCGTAGGGATGATTGGTAAAACGATACACCTCCTGCAGTTGGAGTTTATCGTTTTCGAGCCAACCGATGATGGCACGTCCGCTGGATGCACCAAGGTCGAATGCCAGATGTTTTTTGCTCATGACAGAAACCTCTTAAACGCGTTTGCTCTGAACGGTTTTTTCATAATTGTCCAATTCGCTCATGAAGCCGTATCCGACGGGTTTTCCGTTGATTTCGCAGAAATAGTCATAAACTGCCTGATACGGCATGGCTTTGAGTTCTTCCAGAAGAGCCAGTCTGTGAGTGAAATCGAATTTTATTTCCATCTTTTTCAGCGTTGCTGCAGGTTCCAGCAGAGCTTTGCAGAGAGCCTTCTGCATATTGCGTGCTCCGATTGCCCAGGCGGCAATGCGGTTGATGGTAGCATCAAAGTAATCCAGCCCGATATTGACGCGGGACAATGCTCCGCAGCGGACAATTTCCGCAGCGATCTGCTGAAGTTCGTCATCAAAAGTGACTACGTGGTCGCTGTCCCAACGTACGGGACGGCTGACATGGAGCATGATTTCTTTCGTGAAAAGCAGAAGACTGCTGAGTTTATCGCTGATGACTTCGGTCGGGTGGAAGTGACCGGAGTCGAAAGTCGGCATAATGCCGTTTTTGACAGCATAACCGACATAAAATTCGTTACTGCCTACGGTACAGGATTCAACACCGATTCCGAAAAGTTTGCTTTCAACACAATCCGCCATATATTTAGGATTCATTTTCGGTGCGAGCATTTTATCCAGAGAATCCAGCAGACGTTTTCTTGCGCCGAATCGGTCGACCGGGGTATCTTTGAAGCCATCGGGTATCCATGTATTCATTACACAGCGTTTTCCCAAGGCTTTACCGATGGCAGCGGAAATTTCGCGGCATGCGATACCATGCTGAATCCAGAAATTACGGATGCCTTTGTCCGGATGGGAAAGGGTTAAACCATTGTCTACTTTCGGATGAGAGAAAAATGTGGGATTGAAATCCAGACCGATACCGCGTTTTTTCGCATAATCAATCCAGCCTTTGAAATGTTCGGGTTTGACCTGGTCACGATCTACTGCGGTATCGGATTCCAAATAAATCGCATGCAGTGCAAGACGCAGGGTTCCGGGTACAACACTCAGCAGTTCATCAAAATCGGCACGCAATTCATCGGGCGTGCGGGCTCTGCCGGGATAATTGCCGGTACAAAGGGTTCCGCCGGAAGCACCGCCCTGATTCTGTTTTTCAAAGCCCATTACATCATCGCCCTGCCAGCATTGAATGGAAATCGGGGTTTCGGCAAGAACTTTCAATACAGCGTCTGTGTCCACTCCGAACTCGGCATAGCGTTCTTTTGCAATTGCGTATGCTTTTTCGATGGAAGAGGAAGTTTTTTTCGACATGTTGCACCTCATTTTCATTTTTTGTTCATGTTTGTCTGCAAAAATGTATCTTTCGGAAAAGAATATACACGCAGGGGAACATAAATCAAGTGCAATCAAAACAGAAAAAAGGCTTATTTTGTAAAAAAACACAACCGCTTCGCAAGATTTACGAAAAAAAACGGGGACTGCTGCCGAATGTGATGGTTTGCAGCAGTCCCCGTTCAATAAATTGAGTTTTATGTTCGGTCCGTTCAGAAATTCGGAACGAAATCGCCTCCGCGGCATTGTTTCAGATATTTCAGAGCAGCGACCTGACCGGTCATTTCCAGTTCACCGCGGTAAACGGGGTCGTGCCATCCTTCGATGTCAATGTTCCCCTCATAATGGTGTATACGGAGAATGGAGATGATATCGGTCCAGTTGGAATCGCCGAAACCCGGTGTACGGTCTCCGATACAGCGGATATCACCGATGATTCCGTAACGCGCAAGAGAAGCTCTGTCAACCGTGGCGTCCTTTCCGTGAATGTGGAAGATTTTTTCTGCCCATTCGCGTAACTGGGGAATCGGATCAATCAGCTGTGACAGCTGGTGTGCAGGTTCCCATTCGAGTCCCAGATTATCGCTGTCAACGGCTGCGAACATCAGTTCCCAAGCGCGCGGATGGAGAGCAATGTTCCAGCGTATCGCATGCCATGAACCGCCCATGTTGCAATTTTCGAATGCAATCCGCACGTTTTTTTCTTTTGCGTGTGCTGCAAGTTCGGAGAAGACGGCTTTGAATGCCGGTATGGATTCGGGAAGTGCTTTATTTGTGAGACCGCCGGTGAAACCGCAAATCAGATTGGTTCCGAACTTATGGCAGTTGTCAATGAGAAAATGCCAGCTGTTCAGAGTCTTTTTTGCGTCTTCATCGCTTTCCAGAGGATTGCCGTAAACTCCCAAAGCGGAAAGTTCCATGTTGGAACCGGTAATGGCTTCCCGGATTCCGGCAGCATATTCGTCTGCTTTTCCCGAGTCAATAAGCCATTGGCAATTGTGACCGAAAGTGATTTCTGTACTTTCAAAACCCAGATTGCCGAGATTACGGATATATTCCGCAGTAGCGTCATTTCCGACACACATCGTGCCGATCAGAATGTTTTTCATTTTCAGTCGTCTCTTCTATTACTTGATTTGGACCGGTTTTCCGGTATTGGCACTCTTATAAATAGCTTCCAGAATCTGCATGACCAACAAGCCCTGTTCGCCGGTGGCATCGTGCGGGGTATCGTTGATAATGGCATCAACGAAATTGTAGAAATGACTTCTGGCGGCAGGCACAGGAGGATGAACTTTCAGGTCATAGTTGCAGCCGGCAATTTCGGAAAATATTTCAGCATCGAACGTATATCCGCCGAAGTTATTATCCCCATCGGTCTTGTTATGCTGGTGTATGCCGGCTTTCGTGCCCAGCAGGGATGTGGACATGAACTCATTTTCCCGGATGTTGGCAAGCCAGGATGCTTCCAGTTCCAGAGTCGCGCCGTTCTCAAATTTTACCATGGCGACAGCCAAGTCTTCCACGGAGTATTCGTGTCCGTCTTCCGCTTGAAGTTTGCGTGCCAGATGGTTATAGGTGGAACCCATGACCCAGACCGGTTTCGGATAACCCATAAGCCACAGTGCGAGGTCAAGACGATGAACGCCAAGATCCAGCAGCGGACCGCCGCCAGCGAGTTCTTTTCTGCGGAACCAGCCTTGTGTTCCCAGGGGTGCCCCGCGTCTGCGAAGCCACTGGGTACGTGCGTAGTAGATATCCCCCAGCATACCGGAATCGACGGCTTTTTTCAAAGCTACACTCTGTTCGGAAGTGCGGTATGAGAAATCTATCATGATGCGTTTGCCGACTTTTTTGGCAACATCGTTCATTTCCTGCGCTTCTTTTACTGTCATTGCCATGGGCTTTTCGCACAGAACGTGACAACCAGCTTTTAATGCTTCTATTGTCAGCGGATTATGAAACTTGTTCGGCGTCGCAATGGATACGATATCCAGTTTTTCATTTGCCAGCATTTCCGTCAATGTGGCATAACGCTTTTCCACCTGAAGTTTCTTGTTGCCGATTTCTTCCCGGCGGTTTTCATCGATGTCGGCGATTGCGACAAGCTCCGCCTGCGGATGACTGCGGTATCCCCATACATGCGATTGGCCAATACCCAGTCCGACAACACCGCAACGTAATTTTCTTTTGATTTTTGCCATAGTCTTTTTTCACCCTTACTGTTTCAGTTTGCTTAAGTCTTCCAGAGGTTCCACACACGGACAATTATGTTCTCTGTCATCAATACGCGGGGCAGCCCATTTCGCGGCATTGATCAGAACTTTTTTCACTTCTTCCTGATAATAGATCGGGAAAGTTTCGTGGCCCGGCGAAAAATAGAAGATTCTGCCATTGCCGCGTTCCCAGGTACAACCGCTGCGGAATACTTCTCCGCCATCATACCAGGAAATGAAAATCACTTTATCCGGGGTCGGAATGTGGAACCGTTCCCCATACATTTCCGTATGCGGTACTACAAAGTTCTGACCAAGTCCCTGCGCAATCGGGTGTCCCGGCTCAATGACCCAGACGCGTTCCTTTTCTCCGACTTCTCTCCACTTCAGAGTGCAGTCCGTTGCCAACATGCGGCGGAAGATTTTGGACATGTGTGCGGAATGCAGGCAAATCAGTCCCATTCCTTCGTTTACGCGTTTCTGTATGCGATCCACGATTTCATCCGCTACATCGCCGTGTTTGCAGTGTCCCCACCAGAAAAGAACATCGGTATTATCCAAAACTTCTTGTGTCAAGCCATGTTCCGGCATTTCCAGTGTGGCAGTCCGGACATCAAAGGCACCATCTGCATCCAAAGCTGCTTTGATTGCACCATGAATTCCGTCAGGATAGACTTTTCTGATTGCTTCACAGGTTTGTTCGTGCCAATTTTCGTTCCATACGGTAACTTGAATCTTTTTTCCGTTCATCTTATTTTTTCCTTCCGTTAAGTTGATGAAAAAAGTACAATACAAACAATGTAACACTTCGGCAAAGAGTTTCAACATCCTGAAACATAAAAAAAACGTTTTTTTTTATAGAAACAATATTGTTTTTTTTAAAAATCGCGCTATAATATTTGCAATCATGTTTTTTGAGATTAATATTTTATCCGCAATAAACACAAAATCAATTAAACAAACAGTTGTCAGGAAAAGCAAGGAGTAAACAGGCTGATGAGTTCCAAAAATATAAAGCCTAAAAAAACTACTGCGACAAGCCGGGACAGAAAGAGTATGCGGGAAAGCGTGACTGAACCCATGACTCCTTCCGTCAAGCACAACAAATCCGTCAAGGAGGAATCTGTTGAAAAACAGATAACTGCAAAAATGACAGCGAAAAAAAAGGAAAAAGTTGCTGAGGAAAAAGTTGCCCTTGAAGAAAAAAAGCCCTTGAAAGCGGCTGAGGTAATTCCCGCACCACAAAAAACTGCGGTTACCACTAAAAAAAGAAAACAGGCAGCGACAGTCGAAGAGTCACCCGTTGTAAAAAATGCAGTTCCCGCTGTGAAAGCAAAAAAGAAAGCTGATCTTGCGGAAACTGTCCCTGCATCGGGCGAAAAAGACAAAAAATCCAGCAAAAAGAACGAAAAAGTCAGTAAAGTACAGGTGCCCGAAAGTACCGGAAAGAAAGCTGCACGCTCTTTGCCGGAAAAAACATCTGAAACAAAGGAAAAACCTGTAAAAACTGCTGATACCCTGAATAGCACGAGCCGTAAAAAAACGGCTGCCGTGAAGAAAGAAGAACCGGAAGAGTTCTGGCCCGTTGTTTCTTCCTCTGACTTTGATGGTGCCGAGGAAAATACAAAAAAACGGAAAAAGTCTGAAAAACGCGGAAAAACAGATGAGAGTGGAAAGACACCTGAGGTTCCGGTTTCCAAAACTCCCGATCCTGCTCCTGCCGTTTCCCAAAAACGTAAAAAATCCGGAAAGAGTTCTGATGTCGTAAGTCAGTCGGAACCGGAAAAAATCCAGTCTGTTCCGGAGCCTGTAAAAGCGAAATCGGAAAAACCGGTGCCCTCCGACAAGAAGTCCGAATCCAAGATATCGGCACGGAAGAAAAACCATACTGTAAAAGAGGATAAACCGGTTGCTCTTGTCAGTCAGGAAATTGTCGCCAGCAAAGAGGAAACTGTTGCTCCGGAAAAAACTGTCGGGACCAAACGTGCGAAAAAGAACGTTGAACAGAAGCAGAAGGTTGTTTCCAATGACGAAAAAGTCGTTGAAGAGACAAAAAAATCCTCGCCTTCTGCCGATGTTGCCGCGGATGCGAAAACGTCCGTTGTCGAAACGAAACCGAATCCGGTGAAAGACAGCGAAACTGTTGCAAACGATAAAGTCCCATTGAAGAAAGAACGTAAAAAACGTTCCAAAGAGACTTTAGAGAAGTCACCTTCCGATGCGCAGCCGTCTGAAGAACTTGACAATCAGGAAAGTGTTCGTGTGGAGAAACAGAAACGAGTCTCCACCCCTGTTGTCAATGTATCGTCCGAAAGCGAACAAGTCGATAAGACAGAAAAAGATGTTCCGCCGAACGATGTTGACGAAGATTTGGCATCGATTGATTTGGATCGTTTGGCTGCGGATGGTGAGAAGGATCCCCAGTTAGACAAGAAGAATGCGAAAGTTGCCGCGAAGCATGGTTCCGTTTCCAAGAATGACACCATGAAAGTCTATATGCACGATATTGGTCAGATTTCCCTGGTTTCCAAAGAGCAGGAAGTGGATTTGGCAGAAAAGATTCACGGTGAAGACAATGTCATGCACGATGAAGCACGTTCCATGCTGATTAAAGCGAACTTGCGTTTAGTTGTGAAAATCGCCCATGACTTCAAAGGTATGGGCTTGCCTCTTCTGGACCTGATATCGGAAGGTAATATCGGTTTGATGCGTGCTGTGGAAAAGTTTGATCCCGCTAAGGGCGCAAAATTTTCCAGTTACGCGGCATGGTGGATTAAACAGAGTATGCGCCGTGCACTTGCCAACCAGAGCAGAACCATCCGTATTCCCGTGCAGTCGGCCGGAAAAATTACCAAGATTAAGACAATTCGTATGAAGCTGGCGGAGCGTTTGGGACGTGAACCGACTGATGCGGAAATCGCTAAAAATCTTGAGTTCAGTGAAAGAACGGTTGCCGGATTGCGTTTGGCGGATTTGCGGACTTTCTCTCTTCATGATCCTATTCAGCAGGGTGAAGATGGTGAGTTCCAGGATATTATTCCCGACCGCGGTGCCATGACGCCGGACCGTATTTTGAGTGATGTCGAATCTGTGAATCGTTTGGTGTCCTTGTTGGGAAATCTGGAAGACAGAGAACGGGAAATCCTTTCCATGCGTTTCGGATTGAATGGCAATCGCCCCAAAACTCTGGAAGAGGTCAGTCGCCGGATCGGCAGGACCCGTGAACGTGTGCGCCAGATTCAGAACCAGGCATTGGCAAAATTGCGTAATTTGCTGGCAGATGAAGCAGGCTTCACAATGGATTGAGGTTATATACAATGAACAACCTGGAAAATATTGCTACTGCATCGAAGGGGGGTGAATCAATATGGAATGCACGGAAATCCGCCTGAAAAAAGGCGAGCCGATCGAACGCGCTCTGCGCCGTTTGAAAAAGAAGCTCGACAAAGAAGGTACTCTGAAAGAACTCCGTAACCGGAGACATTTCGAAAAGCCAAGCGAGAAGAAACGTCGTGAGGCCAAACACAGAGGCTGAGTCTTTCTGAAATGAAAACGTTGCCGTCGGCTGTATCGTGAAAACTCAAGTGTTGATGCGATTCAGCCGATGGTTATTTTTGGGGAAAAAAGGGTGCAAGATGGACGGCAGCAGAAAATTTCAGATTTTCTTCCGGAAAAAAGAGAAGATTTCTCAAGAATTCTTGAAAATACTTGTTTTTTTTCGAAATGAAGATATATTCATAGAACGAAAACAATCAAACATCCGTTTCTATATACGGTTGAAGGAGAATAAAAATGTCTCAGGCGATTACACTTGAAAAATTGAATGCGATGTTGAAAGATCTGTATTATGCCACCGGTGCTCCCTATTTTTTTGATGAGCCCATAATGGCGGTTGCGGGAGCGGATGACCCCTGGTTTGTCAAGTTTAAAACTATTATTGGAGAACATCACTGGCTGCCTTCGGAGGCATTGCATTTCGCCAATCCCGAGGCAAATGCAAAAAGTGTTGTTTCCTGGACTTTGCCTGTGAATGAACGGGTCCGGAACACGAACCGCATGGAAAAAGACGGACCGTCAAAGGTCTGGGCTGCCATGCGTTCATTCGGCGAGCAATGCAATGAGAATATGCGCCGTCATTTATGCAGACTTCTGGAGCAGGGCGGATATACCGCGATTGCCCCGCATTTGGAACAAGTCCGGCAGGGATTGGATATTTTCGGCAATGGTTTTACTTCACACTGGTCAGAACGGCACGTTGCATTTGTGGCTGGTTTAGGCACTTTCGGACTCTCTGCCGGGTTGATTACGGAACGCGGCATTGCCATGCGGTTAGGGTCCATTGTGACGGATTTGGAATTGCCGGCATCTGTCCGCAGTTATGGCGATGATCCGTTTGCCTGGTGTACCAAATGCGGCGCCTGCATGAGACGTTGTCCCGCACATGCTATCGGAATGCGTCAGGAGGATCGCGATAAAAAGAAATGCTGCGATTATATTTTGCAGAATGTCGTTCCCAATCGTGAAAATACTTACGGCTGGATGGATCTCAGTCTCGGCTGCGGCTTGTGCCAGACTGGTGTGCCTTGTGAATTCAACCGGCCGGATATCCATTGATACCATTTTATCCCGGTGGAGGTTTTTATGTCCAATGTTTATTTTATCCCAATCGGGAAAGATTCCTGCGTTCATGACCGTTCTGAAATCGCCGCCCGCTTGCTGAAAATCGTGGTGGAACGCGAGAATGTGAATTTGGAAAGGCATATTCCCCTGAAAGTTCATTTTGGAGAAAAAGGCAATCGTACCTGGCTGCCTGCGGAGATCTATAACGGAGTAATCGGTTTCCTGAAAGAGCGTGACATCGGAAGTGAATTTATTGAGACGACCGTTCTGTATGGTGGAGAACGTTTTACCGCAGAAAAACATACGAAGCTGGCATTGTCTCATGGCTTTACGCAGCTGCCGATTGTGATTGCCGATGGAAAGTCCGGTGAAGATTCTGTTTCCGTACCGGTTTCCCTGAAACATTTTCAATACTGCGCAATTGCACGCAAATTGGCGGAATCTCCGCAAACGATTGTACTTGCTCATTTCAAAGGACATGGTCTGGCTGGTTTCGGCGGTGCCATCAAACAGCTTTCCATGGGATTTGCCGCACAGGGTGGTAAACTTGCCATGCACATGAGTGTAAAACCCACGATTCGCAATCATGGATTATTCTGGACCTGCAAACATTGCAAGCTGTGCATGACTCGATGCCGCCACGGAGCCATTCATGTCGAAGATAAAAAGTCATGGATTGATCATGAAAAATGCGTTGGTTGCGGCGCCTGTTTTTCCATTTGTCCGCACCATGCTGTTTCCATCTTTACCTGGGATGGTATTTGCAATGCCTTGTTCCGGAAGAATCTCTTCCGGGAAAAATTGGTGGAATACGCATACGCTTCCCATCATGAACATCACAATATCTACATCAGTTTTGTGTTGAACGTCACTGCAGGATGCGATTGCGAACCGCGTCCTATGAAACCGGTTGTGCCGGATATCGGTGTTTTTGCCTCTTTAGATCCTGTTGCTATTGATTCTGCCTGCTGGGATGCTGTCGCAAATGCCGGGGTGAAGTTCAAGGGCGTTGAACAGTTGGACTATGCCGAATCTATTGGACTTGGTACCCGGAAATATCATTTAGTGACCCTTGAATGACCTTTTTGCGCGATTTCCTGCCGCAATCAAAGATGTTTTTTCCAGAAAAGAAAATGTTGTTACTGGAAAACTTTTGAAAGAGATGTATATTATCTGCCGCTAACATCTGTAAAAAACGCAGATTTGTTATTCATACGGAAGGAGCTTTCTTATGTCAGTTACCGTTATATTCAATCTTGCTATGACCACCCGTGATGGAGTGAAACTCTATGCCGATGTCTATTTGCCGGCACCGACTGGAAAGTTTCCTCTGATTGTTTTGCGCAGTCCCTATAATTCTGATACACCCGGTTATTCACAGTACTGTGCCGATTTTTGCGAACAGGGAATCGGTGTGGTCTGTCAGGCGGTTCGCGGAACTGCCGTATCGGAAGGCGAAATGAATGTTTCCTCTCAGGAATGTGATGACGGTGAAGATTTCCTGGAATGGATTGCAGCTCAGGATTTCTGCAACGGCAATATCGTGACTAACGGTGAATCCTATCCCGGACATACCCAATGGCAGGTCGCACGTCATGCCCATCCTGTCCTGAAGGGAACCACTCCTCATAATGCTCCGCTGGATTTTTATCCGGTCGCCATGCGTCCCGGTGGCGCCTGGGGATTCGGTCTTGCAACCATCTGGGCATTCGGGGTTCGTTCCCGTCGCTGTCATCTGACACAGAAAACTCCCTGGAAGGATGCCCAATGGCATTTGCCTCTGAAGACAATGGACGAAGTCGTGCTCGGAGAAGAATGGCCGCTGTGGCGTAAGTGGATGGAACACGTTTGCCGCGATGAGTTCTGGCAGGGAAAGAGTGATGCGTTTTCCGATATTGAAAAAATGACAGCACCCGCATTTATTACCGGCGGATGGTTCGATGCCTTCCTGCCACAAACTCTGGAGGCTTTTGCCGCATTGAGAAAACATGGCGCTACGGAACAAGTCCGGAATTTTACACGCTGCGTTATTGAACCGCTCGATCATGATATGCGTACCCATGAGGTGGATTATGGTCCGGATCATCTCGCCGGTATCATTGAAACAAGAAATCGCTTCATGAAAGAACGTCTCTTCTCACCGGATAAGGATCCCCTCCCGGAACAACCGCCAATACGTTTCTTTGTCATGGGTTCCAACCGCTGGATGGATGCCGATGAATGGCCGTTGCCGCAAACCGTTTATACGAAAATGTATCTCCATGGCGCTTCCCCTGCCAATACCGCAACTTGGGCGGGTCAGCTGGAAGACTGGGTGCCTTTCGGAATGGAACCCGCCGACCACTTTATCTACAATCCTCTTCAGCCCGTTCCGACACAAGGTGGCAATAATCTTGGGTTTATCGCTCCCGGACAACGTCTTCAGGAAGAAATTGAAAAACGTGCCGATGTCCTCGTTTATACCTCCGCACCTATGAGCAAAGATACCGATATGATCGGACACGTTACAGCTTTGATTTATGCCGCAACTGACGGCTTCGATACGGACTTCACGGTCAAAATCTGCGATGTCTCTCCGGATGGAAAATCCTACAATATCTGCGACGGATTGAAACGCGGACGTTTCCTGCAGGGAACCGATAAGGAACGCCTGTTGGAACCCAACAGAGTTTATCCTTATGAAATCGACTGCTGGTACACCGCTTGGACTTTCCTCAAAGGTCATTGTATCCGCGTGCAGGTTTCCAGCAGTAATTTCCCGCGTTTTGACCGGAATTTGAATACTGGTATGCATTTGACCGAAAGTTCGGAAATGCGTGTGGCTTTCCAGACTGTTTATCACGATATGCAGTATCCCTCCTGCGTGATATTGCCGATAATACCCTCCTGATTAATACTCACTATAATTATAAATACGGAATATTGAAAAATGTTGTTCGGTGTATGTGCTCTCCTGGTGGTTGGGGCAAGCTGGTGTCTCGTCGGTATCGTTTTCGGACGCGCTCCGAAAGAAGGAATCGATACGGGCCTGATACAATTTACCAGTTCCATCGTGTCTATTTCTGCAAGTTTGATTATCGCTACCTTTTTTATACCCCCTGCGCCTTGTCCAAAAGAGGTGGTAATTATAACATGCTCAATCTATTTCCTGCAGGGATTCTTGAATTTCTGGGGACTTCAATGCCTCGGAAAAGCTATGAAATGCGGTCCAAATGGCGTTGTCTGGTGTATCGCTCAGTCCGCCTTGATTTCTCCGTTCACTGCCGGATTCCTCTTCTTTCAGCAGCCGCTGAATACACCTCGCTGTGCCGGTTTGCTGCTCCTTCTTGCCGCTTTGGTCCTGTTTGCTAAGGGAAAAAAGAACAATCCCGATCAAGCAGAAGAGGGTAATTGGCGTTTCTTCGCTTTGCTCGCTCTGGCTATTTTTTCCGTTCAGCAGTGTTTCGATACGACTCCCTCCTATTTCGAAAGCTGCCGTAAAGTTTCCCCTGTTCTGCGTGCCATGTCTTCCGCTTCCGGCGTCTTTACCGCTTCCCTCGTTCCGTTTATCGCAACGGCTATCAGAAGTTTTGAAAAAATCAAAAAAATGTTTTCCGGAGCAAAAAATCCGCGATTGTATATTTATGTGTTCGGCATGCAGTTCTTTAGTCTGATTTTTGCCTATACTCTGGCTTATCCAGGAAAAGACGCCATGGCTGCTGCCGGTGCCGGTTCTGTGATTTATCCCTTGCAGGTCGGAAGCTGCATCGTTTCTTTTTCTCTGTATTCCATCTTGGCTTTGAAGGAAAAAACTTCACCCGTGCAGTTCCTTGCTATAGGTCTTTGCTTATTGGGATTGGCGGGCTTGTGTTTCCCGCCCGACTTCAATGTGTTCGCTCCCAATGAGGCATACAGAAGTTTCTCTTTCTCCTTTTTCGGCTGGGAACGCCTTCTCAAATTCTATCCATAACGTTTTTTTCAAAAATCTGCTCCTTTTGTACTTGACTTTGTCGTTTTTTGCTGTATCTTAAGTAAAGCATGGTATGGGGTTGTCCCGGTTTCGACTGGATGCGCTGAATCCCGACTGCATACCGAGGATGATCGTTGGCCTCGTTAATCATCGGTCAAATTTATATCAGCGGACGAAGAGTACGCACTCGCTGCCTAATTGCGCAGCGACGTTCCACCTTTGACGAACGCTAAAAGGATTGGAACGCCATCAGCGTTCTGGTGTCAGGGTCCCTGCCGACGACCCGTCACGAGATTTCTGCCGGCATAGTCTTGAAGCTGCCCGCCTGTCAGCAAAGCCGAAGGACGATAAACTCCAAAGGCAGGACAAGTATGTAGATGTCGCGAGGATGTCATCTCAGGACGGGGGTTCGATTCCCCCCAACTCCACCAATTTTTAGTCAAAGCCAAACTAAACGCACATTTCAGTAGCTGTTTTATTTTCCTGAATGAGCGTTTATCAGACAAAAGTGCATTTTATTTGGCAAATCATAAAAAATAGTAATCGGTCAGTGGACTGTGGATAGTGGATAGTAGGCATGGAAAATGCCGTGGCCAGCTTAAATAAATATAGGACTTATAGGACCTATAGGACCTATAGGTCTTATAAAAATTATAGGGATTTTTGTGATTGTGCAAGGCGGGGGAGGAGGATGGCACGTAAGATGAATTTTATGAACTAGGGCGGAATTCTACAATCGTTTGAGCAAACACGATGGATACTGGCATTTCAACAAAACCAGCCCCAACGAGTTGCTATGGTAAAAGGAAACCTGGTGTCAATCGCAAAAAAAACAGGCTGAACCTCTTAAAGTGTGCTATTGTATAGAAAAGCGACAACGTGAACGGTTCACGACTCGCAAACAATAAACTAACAAACTGAAAGAAAGCTAAGAGGTTCAGTCATGAGAAAGGAATTTAGCACTGTTTCGTACAAAAATCAAGTCATTTTCTGTGGAATTGACGTTCACAAGGCAAGTTGGCAGGTAAGTATCCGACATTGCGGGAGGTTATTAGAGAACTTCAGTATGGATACTGATCCAGAGAAACTTGTAAAACATGTGAAGCTGAATTATCCGAATGCTGAGTATCGGAGTGTTTACGAAGCCGGTTTCAGCGGTTTTGAGGCCCATCGGATATTATGCAAATTAGGCGTGAAGAATATCGTAATCAATCCGGCAGACGTGCCGACAAGCGGGAAGGAAAGAGCATACAAAAACGACAAATGTGACAGTAAGAAATTAGCCAGAGAACTTGAGAACGGGAGTCTGGAAGGGATTTACATTCCGGAACCGGACAATCTGATTTTGAGAAATCTGACACGCCGGAAGCAGCAACTTACGGGAAACATCACAAGGGGCAAAAATAGAATACACGGTCACTTGTATTTTCTTGGATTGAAGTTCATCAGCTGGGCCGATGGCTCTTTGAAAATTATGGAGTTGGATGCTAAGAAACGGTTTGACTATGCGCTACTGAGTGATTTGCGTGAATTACGTTTTTTGCGAGAGGAACGTCTTCAGGTAATTCGTGATGAACGCGAGTGTGTAAAACTTTTGAAACGCGAAGAACTACTGAATAATTTGATAAGCATTCCAGGTATCGGTTTTGACACGGCAGTTGTGCTTATAGCGGAATTATGGTGTTTAACCCGCTTTAAAGACAAGGATCACCTCAATTCGTATGTTGGGTTAGCTCCTCGTCTTGTCGGCAGTGGCGAACATGAAGAAGTAAAATCTGCCGGGAATCGCAAGAAGAAACAGCTTCATTATCTGCTGATAGAAGCAGCCTGGAAAGCCGAGCGTCTTAATAGCGAATACGGTGCAATGTACGGTCGACTGATTGGAAAAGGACTTTGTCCACAGAAAGCAATTTCAATCATTGCGAAGAAACTGCTACTTGCAATCCGGGCGGTTTGGCTTCAGAACAGAGAATATAAGGTTTTGCTGCCGAAAACGAAATGAACTGAATTATCATCTTTATTTTGACCGATTAAATAGAAAGATTGGAATTGTATAGCATGTCACCCCCGTTTTTCACACTCTGAAAATGAGCTCACGCAAGTGAACGTCTTTGATCTGTTTTGCTGATTGAACAGAAAAGAATGGTTTTTATAGCATGTCGCCCCTGGCCGCCCTGCTCTGAAAAATGAGTTCTCAACGAGTTTGCGAAGCTATTTTCGAATTGAACAGCAAAATGCGGGAACAAGATGTCATAACATAGAAGCCCGACTCCGACGAGTTGGAAGACCCATTCTCGTCGGGCTTCTATGACGATCAAGCCGCTATCAATAACGACTTCGACCTCTATGACGATCAGTTCGCCGTCAATAACAGTGTCCGATTTTTTTGATCAGGAAGTAAGACAGAAACAGTTTTACATTGAAAAAAACTGCAAGAAATTGTAGAAGGAGGATTTTTGTCTTTGTAAGGCAAAAATGTGTCGAAACAACAAAAAAAACAAAAAAATAGCAAAAAAAACATAAAATTTAGGGTTTAGCCACTTGACTTTTACATAACGGGGCGGCAACGCCCCCAGCACATGGAGATACAATATGCAGATAAGAATTTACGACACTGATTTCGAGGGAAGTCCGGTGGAATGCACCGGAGAACGGTTCCGGGGCAAAACTGCACTGGACATCGTGACGGCAATGGCGATGAATCCCTTCAATGCCCACTTTGAGCCAAAGGATTTCATGAGGACGCTTCTTGACCGCATCGGGCAAAAAGATTTTGTACTGCCGGATAACGATGAAAAGTCGGCAGAGCAGTTCCTCCAGCGGCTGACGGTCTGCGGCTATGCGGCGTTTGAACTGGATGACGGGGAACTGACGGAGGTCTCAATGCTGTCTGCGGACAAGGAGGTCAAATAATGCTGTACTTCGCCTACGGCTCAAACATGAATCCGAACCGTGCCGCTCAACGGATACCGGATGCAAAAGTCATCGGTATTGGCATCCTTTGCGGAACGGCTTTATGCCGACATTGAACCTGCCGCCGGACAGTCCGTTTTCGGTGTGCTGTATCAGGTGAGCAATGCCGATCTCGCCCGGCTTGACAGGTGCGAGGGATATCCGCGCATCTACTGCCGGAAAACGGTAACCGTGGACTGCGGTGATTTCAAGGTGGTCGCACAGACCTACCGCATGAATGCGGAAACCCGGTGTGAGAGGAACGGCATTCCGTATCCGGAACATTGCCGGAAAATCTGCTCTGCGGGAGCGGATTTCCATCATATACCAAACCAATACAGGAGAAAATTGAAAATGAGAAAAGGCAATATTTGGGTGGCAGTCTACGGAACGCTTATGACCAGCGAACGGAATTACCGGTTCGGAGCGGATGCAATCCGCAGGATTCCGTGCTTCATCACCGGGGCACTCTATGACACCGGCTACGGTTATCCGGCATTCAATCCCGATGGAGTATCCGCAATCCGTGCGGAATTGCTTGAGGTTTCTCCGGCAACGCTGGCACAAATGGATGCCCTTGAGGGATATCCCCGGCTCTACCATCGTGAAACGGTTACGGTCAGGACATCAGCCGGAACAGTTGAAGCGCAGGTTTATGTGATGAACCGTCTGCCGGAGACCACCGTGCCGATCATCTCCGGCAATTGGCCGGAATACAGAAAACAACATCATAACTGAAGGAGAATTGAAAATGGACGAATGGTTCAGAAAAACGAAGTGCGACCGCTGTGGCGGTTCCCTCAAAGACGGCTTTACAATGAGTCGGTTCAACACGGACGCCTTGTGCCACAAGTGCTTGGCAGAAGAGCGTCAGCACCCCGACTACAAACTCGCGGCCGATGCCGAACTTGCGGCGGTCCGCGCTGGCAACCGGAACTTCCCCGGCATCGGCTGGCCCGGCAAAAACGGGAGAGTCAAACGATGAAACCGAAAACCGACATCCGCGTAAAACTGACTGGGCAGAACGGCAATATCTTCAATCTGCTCGGCATCGTATTACGTGCTCTCCGGGACGGCGGTCACAGTGAACTTTGCAAATCAGTGACCGAAGTCGTGACAAGCAGCAAGTCCTACGAGGAAGTCCTCTGTCGGATTGCGGAGTACGTTGAGGTGGAGTAAAAATTTTGCCGACCCGTCCGCCGACCGGGAAAAGTCGGCGATTTTGGCATTTATTTCAGAAATCAAATTGATTTATTGCACGATATCGTGTATATTATATCACAGTACAATTGTAATTTCACGCATTATGCGGGAACAGAAATAAGGAAAAATGATATGCTGGTGTCGTTATCTGAATATGCAAAAATGCATGACCGAAGCAATGATACAATTCGTAGAATGGCAGAACATGGGGTTTTTCCATCAGCCAAAAAAATAGGAAGGAATTGGGTTATTGAAAAAGAAGAACCATATCCAGTAATGAAACATAAAAAGAATCAGCCGATTTCCGTTGTATCACTTTTTTCTGGGTGTGGCGGCATGGATCTTGGTTTTAAGGGGGATTTTGACTTTTTGGGACGCCATTATGATCGGACAAAGTTTAATATAGTGTGGGCAAACGAGATTGATCACGAAGCCTGCAAAACCTATAGACAAAATTTGGGAGATATCGTTGAAGGTGATATTCGCCAAAATTTTGATTTGATGCCCAAGTACGCGGATGTTGTTATTGGAGGATTTCCCTGTCAGGATATTTCAATCAATGGGAAGATGTTAGGGATAAAAGGAAGCCGAAGTAGCCTATACACAGTGATTGTCGATACCGTAAAAAAAATAAATCCCAAAGTTTTTGTAGCTGAAAACGTTGGCAGCTTGATGATGAAGAAAAATGAATTTTCGTGGAAAAAAATATTAGAAGATTTTTCTGCTTTGGGATATAATATTCACTATCAACTGTATCATGCAGAAGATTATTTTGTTCCGCAGACCAGAGAGCGAGTTTTTATAGTCGGCACGAGAAAAGATTTGCCGGAATTTACACCTCCTGCTCCAGTTTCTCATCTAAATCCGGTTTCTGTAAAAGAAGCATTGCAGGATTTAGAAAACGTCGAACAAAATGAGAGATTTTCTCATGTCTGGAGTATGGCAAAAGTAAGCGGTCAGCAAGGGAATCGTAAATTGGTAGCAGATAGACCCGGTTACACAATGAGAGCAGAATGCCATGGCAATATTCAATTCCATTACGCCTTGCCAAGACGGATATCAATGCGTGAAGCAGCCAGGATTCAAGCATTCCCGGATAGTTTTATATTTCCGACAAAATTGAGAGCAACAGAACGGCAGATCGGTAATGCAGTACCGCCTGTTTTGGCATGGTATGTTGCCCAATCAGTTCAAAATGTCATTACGGGAGCCGACAAAAATGACTAATGCTGAATATGAGCAGATTTTGACGAAATGTTGCATGCTTCTTACTGCCGAAGCACGAAAGAAGGCATTTAATAATTCCTCTATTTTTGAGAATCGAGTTAGAGAAGTTTTAGCAGATTTAACTAAAGATAATGGGGAATTCTCTGTTGATTTTGCCCCGCATCCTCAAGCGTTTCCAGATATTGCCATGGGGAAATATGGTGCAGAGGTAAAATTTTCTCTAGCAGACACTTGGCGAAGTGTTGCCAATAGTGTTTTGGAAACGCAACGCATCGAATCAGTAAAACATATTTATGTTGTTTTCGGAAAAATGGGAGGACTCCCGGAGGTCCGCTGGGGCAATTATGAACAATGCGTAATTCATGTCAGGACATCCCATGTTCCTCGCTTTGAAGTTGAAATACCTCCGGTAAACGGTATTCCGAAACCTTCCTTATTTGCAGGAATGGGTATAAAATACGATGATTTTAGAAAATTGGATATGCAAGAAAAAATGAAATATGTTCGTGCATATGCAAGAAAAATTCATCCAGATGGACGGCTTTGGTGGATTGAGGAAAAAAACGAACCGGAGCATACGCTTCCTATTCAAGCACGTCTTTACACAAACCTTGAAAAAGAAGAAAAAATAAAATTACGGGCGGAAGCAGCATTGCTTTGTCCACAGATTGTCAAATCTGGTCGAAGCCGGGATAAATACGATGACATTGTACTTTTTCTATTGACCTATTATGGTGTTTTGTGTCATCAAGCTCGCGATCTTTTTTCTGCGGGGAGTGTTGCCAATCCACATAATGATGATAATGGTGGTGTTTATATTGCCAGAGCACTTAAACTTATTGAAAGTGAAATGCTTGCCGCTGCCGAACGATTGGATGATGCCCTTTTTGTGGAGTATTGGGGCGAAAATGTTCCCAAAGAAAAGAGAATACAGTACTGGTTGAAAAAAGCGGACTCGTATGCGACAAATTGGATTCCGTCCAAAATTTTATTTCTAAAAAAGAATGTATAATCTGTAAATGGAACAAAAAAATAGCTATCCTAAGTATAGAGTTCCTTACTCTATCATGGAGTTGTTTGAGACAGTAAAATATGATATTTTATGCAATACCTCCTACCCATTGAAAACATCCTATTTTGATAATTATCGGTGTAATGACGATATTATGGATGCGGTTGATTCATTAAGTTTATATTTTCATATACCTTTTTGCAAGCAATTATGTAGATTTTGCGAATATACACGTTTTTTAAGTGGCGACTCCGATGCTGAGTTACGATATGTTCATAGTTTGATTTATCAAGTGGAAAACTATCTAAAGATGCATCCGATTAGTTTATTGTACGGTTTTGACATTGGAGGAGGAACACCTACCGCTCTTAATATTGTAGCTTTTCGGGAGATTATTAATTATGCTTCGGGTTTGATAAACGCACTTCCACATGGAGAAAAATTTGAAAGCAGTATGGAATTTAGCTTTTCAACTATTGACAATGATAAAATAGCGATAATTGCAGGATCCAGTATTAGCAGAATGAGTACTGGCATTCAGATTTACGATAAGAATATTCTTGAGCAGAATCAGCGTGAAATACATTCTGTATTACAGATGAAAGAAACACTTTCCAAATTACACGAAGCAGGCATCAAGAAAATCAATCTTGATATTATGTATGGTTTTCAAGGACAAACCGCTCTAACGATCCAAAATACATTACATGCAATTGAGCTTCTCTCCCCCGAACAGGTCACGCTCTATGAAATGCGTTACAATCATAATTCCTTACCTTCTGGAACCATTTCTCGCAAAATACTATTTCAACAATATGTAGCACTGTACAATGGGTTAATTTCACTTGGGTATCTGGCAGAATTCGGTAGTAACACCTTCTCTCTCTATTGTAATGACCAAGGCGTTTCATCTTATCTACGCACCAGAATGTTGGAAGCAAAACCATATAAGGGATTTGGCATAGCTGCACAATCTATGTCTATGCGAGGAATTTCCTATAATATACTGAAATGCTCTCAAGCAAAGACTCTACCTTCCTATGATCGGATTATGGAGGAAGATATTTATATGCTTCCAAAAGAAGAAATAGCCGCTAAATATGTATCCATTAGTATGTATAATGGTTGTTTCAGCTTGCCAATTCTTTCTAAAATTCTTGGTGTCGATGCGTTTAATTATTACGATGAAGAAATGTGCTTTTTGAAAGATCAACAGTTGATTAGTGATGTAGGTAACGGCATCTATAGAGTGACCCATGAAGGTTTTTTTTATTATGGTGCGATTG
>CALCCZ010000075.1 GCA_937900075.1 uncultured Lentisphaeria bacterium | reverse complement strand
TTCCTTTATCTAATACTTATGGTATAATAATCAGAAGTTTTTAGATATTAAATTAGGAGAAATTATGTCCGGACACAGTAAATGGGCAAACATCAAACACAAAAAGGAAGCTACTGACAAGAAGAAAGGTCAGGCTTTCTCCAAGTTGGCAAAAGAAATCATGGTCGCGACAAAAATGGGCGGAAAAGACCCCGCGTCCAATATCAAACTCCGTATGGCTTTGGCCTCCGCAAGAGCTGCCAATATGCCGCGTGACAACATCGAGCGCGCCATCAAGAAAGGCGCTGGCGAACTCGGTGATGTCGTTTATGAAGAAATCACTTACGAAGGCTACGGCCCCTGCGGAACAGGCTTCATCGTGGAATGCCTTACCGACAACAAAAACCGTACTATCTGCGATGTCCGCATGACACTCGAACGCAATGGCGGAAACCTTGCAGCATCCGGTGCTGTTGCCCGTATGTTCCAGCGTAAATGCCACTTTGTCATTGAGGGCGAAAACGCTGATGAAGAAAAATTGATGGATCTGGTTTTAGATGCCGGCGCCGATGATTTGACCGTCGAAGACGGCGTTGCCGAAATCTGGGGCGCTCCCGAAGTTTTCGCAGATATCGCTAAGGTTCTCGAAGATGCCGGTATCGACTGCACGGAAGCCAATGTTACTCGTCAGCCCGATATCACGGTTCCCATCGCGGATGTTTCCAAAGCTCAGCAGGTTATTCGTCTTACCGACCGACTGGAAGAACTCGACGATGTTCAGTCTGTCTATTCCAATGATGAAATCGCTGCCGATGTAATGGAAAAAATTGACGCAATGGATGAAGATTAATCGATTCCCGGAATCGGGAAACGACTTGCGATGATTATCATCGGCATAGATACCGCAATCCGGAAAACGGGATATGGGGTGCTGGATATTTCAACCCCATCCACTGTTAAAGTACTGGATTGCGGTGTCATTGTAAATTCCCCCAAGTTGCCGCACAGCGAATGTTTGAGACGCCTATCCGGGGGAATTCAGCAGCTCGTCGAAGCTTTTCATCCCGATGTCGCCGCAATCGAAAGTGCTTTTGCCTGTAAAAATATCAAAACAACCATGATCCTCAGCCTCGCACGCGGCGCCGTTATCGCCCGCCTCGCGGAAATGGGGGTCCCCGCTTACGAATATTCGCCTAAAACGGCTAAACGTGCTGCAACCGGTAACGGCGAAGCTGCGAAAGAACAGGTGGCGGCTGTCATCGCCGCTTTGGGTAAACTGGATGTGAAAAATATTCCCGATGACTCCACGGATGCTCTGGCACTCGCGCTGTGTCACGGAACGCTGGCATGCCGTCCGGAAGGACATCTGTTTCTTCCGCAGCCAATTTGATTTTGAATGTAATAAATGACCGGAGAAAGGAATTGAAAATTATGAGATTGACTCAATATGGTCGTGATGTATGGTTGTCTGCTCTCTTCATTGCATTGGCTCTGGATGCAATCGTCGCTGCAGTCTGCTGCTTGATGAACATTTGTCTCTGTTCCGCACTCCCCATATCACTTTGGATTTTCATTTCCGTCTGCTGGTTGGCGGCTGCCGCTTTTTTCCGCGACCCCGCCCGGAAAATTCCCGATGACACCTCATTAGTCGTTTCGCCCGCTGACGGGACAGTCCGGGACATTGAACTGTTTGACGCCGACAAGCTGGAATGTGAGGAAATGCGCCGTTTATTCCAAGGCGTAAAAGTCCTGCGCATCGGTATCTTTCTCTCCGTTTTCAGTGTTCATGTGAACCGCGCTCCGGCAGCAATGAAAATTACTCTGAAGCACTACAAAAAAGGCGCATTCCATGATGCTCGCGACGGACGCGCAATTACCGAAAATGAAGCAATGACTATCGGCGGTACTGCTGAAATGAACGGTATTGCATTTCCCTGCGCTGTCCGGCAGATTTCCGGCGCCATTGCCCGCCGGATTGTCTGTCCTGTTGAAATCAATACGGAACTTTCCCGTGGCGAATTGTACGGCATGATAAAATTCGGTTCCAGAACGGAACTGTTTTTACCCGCGGATAAATTCGATGTTTCAGTAAAAATCGGTGACGGCGTTTGCGGCGGCTCCAGTGTCCTCGCAAAAATACGTACCGCAACACCGGAACAATGAAAGGAATTTTTGCTATGAAACAACGTTTCAAAGACATGATTGAAAAACATCGTTGGATCAAAGGAATACCGAACTCTCTCACGCTCTGCAATTCCCTTTGCGGTTTCACATCCATTCTGATTACCTTTCAGGCTTCCCGGAATCAGGACTCCACAATGTCTCTGTTCGTACTCAGTGCTTTCATGATCCTCTTCGCTATGGTTTTTGATGCACTCGACGGCTTCGCAGCTCGTATTCTCAACGCCGGCAGTATGCACGGTCTCCAGATGGATTCCCTCGCAGATATGGTTACGTTCGGCGTCGCACCCGCATGTTTAGTCGCAGTTATGACTCAAACTTATCTGAAACTCTGCTGCGGTACAAAATTCACTTTCGTATGCATTCTCTGCGCTGTCTATTTAGGTTGTGCTGCCCTCCGACTCGCAACTTACAATGTACACGCCATCCTCGAAAAGAAAAGTTCCGAAAAATTTTCCGGTCTGCCCTCACCCGGCGGCGCTGCTGCTATTTGCGTTCTGGTCATCTTTGCCGGCAGTGCACCCTGCCTTCTGAAGCCGGAAATCCTGGTCAAGGTACTTCCCTTTTACGCAGCTATTCTGGGCTTGCTGATGGTCAGCAATATCCCCTATACCCACTTCGCAAAATGGATTGTTTCCTGCAGACGCGATAAAAAACGGCTCTTTTTCCTGATCCTTCTCTTCGTTCTGTGGATCGCTTCCGTTTTCATCTGGAAGGCTTTTTATGACTGCTGCAACGGTTTCGCGTTCCCCATGCTGGTCGTAAATATCTATGTCATTTGGGGTCCCGTGGCTTTCCTCGCTGTAAAATTGGGACTGCTCCGTACTAAAGTCAGTTTCCCCGAGGATAACAATTAAATGAACTTTCTTATCACCGGTGGTGCCGGTTTTATCGGCAGTCATCTCGCTGCAGAACTCCTTGCCCGCGGCAACAGAGTTTCCGTCATTGATGACTTGTCTACCGGTACGGAAGACAACATTGCGGCTTTCCGGCAAAATCCGGATTTCCTTTTCTTCCGCGGCAGCATCATGGATGACCCCCGGCTGGAACAGTTGGTTATGGAGTCCGACTGTATCTTTCATCTGGCGGCTGCTGTCGGAGTGGAATTAGTCGTTCACGATCCCACCAGAACAATCCTTACCAATGTCAGCGGCACGGAACGTGTTCTTACCTTGGCTGCCGAATATAAAAAACGTTGCATTCTCGCTTCAACAAGCGAAGTCTATGGAAAATCTTCAAAATCCGCTTTCTCCGAAACCGATGACCTCCTCATCGGTCCGCCTACCCATTCGCGCTGGTCCTACGCTTGCAGCAAACTCCTGGATGAGTTCCTGCTCATGGCTTTCTCTCGCGACAAAGGTCTGAAAGGTACCGTTGTCCGTTTCTTTAATACCGTCGGTCCGCGTCAGACCGGCAGATATGGCATGGTGATTCCCCGTTTTGTTTCCGCTGCCTTGAATGGACTTCCTCTCAAAGTATTCGGTACGGGCGGCCAGACACGCTGTTTCTGCCACGTTCATGATGTCGTCCGGGCTCTTTTAAGCATCTGTGCGGATGATCGCTCGATTGGCGAAGTATTCAATATCGGCAGTACAGAAATTGTAACGATTCGGCAACTGGCGGAATTTATCATTGAAAGAACTCACAGCAGTTCCCGGATTGAAGTCATTCCATACGAAAAAGCCTATACCAACGGTTTTGAAGATATGCTCCACAGAGCACCGGATTGCTCGAAGATACAAAAATTCTGCGGTTGGCATGCGGAAATCCGTTTAGCTCAAATCATCGACGATGTCGCAGATTTCCTCCGCCGATAAAACGATATTCCCACATCACGTTTCCACAATCCGAATACGCCCCGGCTTTCCAACCCTCACTATCCACTATCCACTACCCCCTCCCCGCCCCGCGCAATCACGAATATCATCCGCTGTTCCCCACGCCACCATTCCACACTGTTCCGCACAATCACGAAAAACTCCAGGCACGTTCCACCCGTAGCCCCAACGGGGCGGCGCGATAATAGCCAGGGGTGGAGCAGCCGAAGGCGGCGCAACCCCTGGTTTCGTCAACCAAAACCTCTTGAGCCCCAACGGGGCGGCACGAACCACTCACGGAGGAAGCCGC
>CALCCZ010000074.1 GCA_937900075.1 uncultured Lentisphaeria bacterium | reverse complement strand
TTCAACTGTAGCGTACTCACCACATCCAACTGCTGCAAGGATAGCTCCGCCGTAGCCGGGACCTTCCTCTGACTCAATCTCCTGTACAGGAATACCGAGAATATTGGCCATCATCTTCTTCCAAAGAGGACTCTTTGCACCGCCGCCGCAAATATTGCTTTGTGTTACGGTGATACCGAGTTTTTTTGCAGCCTTGATGGTTTTAATAGAACCATCAAGACCGGCTGCGAGAGTCAGCAATTTGACTTTTCCCTGAGCGATTTCCCAAAGTTCGTTCAAAGCCTGAGGGGAGGGCTGCAGCACAGCCGCCGGGTTATGAGCACCTACGGCACCCGGTTTCGGGCAGATGAACGGACCTTCCAAATGGAAGCCCGGAATTTGATAACTCAGACCTTCCTGTTCCACTGTTTTCAGAATCAGCGGCAGATTCCTGCGGTACAAATCCATTGGTGAGGTCACGATGGTTGGCAGGAAACGCGTAATACCGCGTTCGAAAATTTTGTTTACGGTCCGCAAAAAATCGTCACGGGTCATCAGCGGATCCGAAAAATCCACGCCGAATGCACCATTCAGCTGAAGATCAAAACATTTCATTTTGCGCAAAGATCCTTGGCTATTTGTGGCAGTTCTGCGGCGGAGTCCGTGTCACAGAAAGTGTGGCAATCGGGATGCAGACGAATGACCGATGCCGGATGCATATTGGAGAGTTCCCCCTGGAATGTGATTCGGACTGCGAATGCTTTACGTTTGTCGGGAACTGTATTGATGATGGTTTTACTTTTCATGATCTGGCGGACAGCCATGGATACAGCCTGTTTCGGCACATCATCAATGGTGGGGAACCAGCCTTCGCCCAACTGTTGTTTACGGCAAACCTGGTCAAGATTGACGATAAGATAGGCTTCTTCCGTATCAAAGTCAGCCGGGGGATCATTGAAGGCGATATGTCCGTTTTCTCCGATACCGATGAAGGCGACATCGGTAGGATGCTGTTTCAGAATATCGCCCAGTTTTTTACACATGGCAGCGGTATCCGGGGCATCGCCTTCTACAAAATACGCAGCTTTCAGCGGTTGCGGAAGTTGAGCAATAAAACGTTCCTTGATGTATTTTCGGAAGCTGGCCGGATGGGTTTCCGGAAGACCGACATATTCATCCAAATGGAACATTGTAACTTTACTCCAATCGATTCCCGGTTCCTGGACAAGTGTTTGAAGCATTTCAAACTGGCTGGCACCGGTTGCGATAATGATATTGGCAAATCCCTGTTCGGCAATAGCTTTACGGATTTTTTCCGCGCCTAATTTTCCGGCTGCAATACCACATTCCTGTTTTGTCTTACAGATGTTCAAACTGCTCATAAGTAATCTCCTGAATTAAAAGAATGGTAAAATTTTGTAAATTGACAGAAAAAAACTGCGATTCCAGTTAAGATACCGTAGCGGAATGATATTTCAAGCGTTTTTGTGGTCATGAACTTGACTTTTTTCAAAAAAAAGATATAGTTGGGTACGAAATCTGAAGAATTGGATTTTTACCAACAACGGAACCATTTCAATGCCTGTCGTTTTTGACCAGATTACCTGCAATAACAAAAAACCGCGTTCCCAGTGGAAAGACCGGTTTATCTACACTATACTCGGGCTTTTTGCCGGCATGACCGGAGCTCACAATTTTTACTTACGCCGCTACTTTCCCGCCTGTGCGCAACTACTTCTGTCCGTATTCTGGATTGTTTGTCTTTCGGTGCGTCCGGCAACGTTATTTTGTGCAAAATTGTTTATGATGACGGCTTGTATTGTTTTTCTTTTCGAGATTATCTGGATTACCGCAGAACTGTTTTATGTGCGGCGGGAACCCGATGGCGATGCTATGAATGACGAGTTGCGTCCGATTCGCATTCTGTTTATTTTGTTGTTCTGGCTGACCTTTATTTTGCTGCCGTTGGGATTTTCGCTGGCAATGAACGGAATTTCCGTCTTTCTTGAGCCCATAGAGGAGCGACTGCATTCTGCTCCGCAATCCAATTAAAATTTTAGAATTGGATTTGATTTTTTTGTTGTGCTGATGTATATTGTATAATAATATTTCCGTATTGGGTATTGGGAGTGTGTTTGATTGGAAACGGACACATTTTGACGATATCCGGATCGGGTAGTAGAAAACTGGTGAAGAAAACGTTTTAACCTCTCAAAGTTAGGATATAAAAATGTCAGACAGCAACGTTCTCAACAATGGTAATGTCCGGGTGGATTTTGTTTGTATCGAACCGGAATGCAAGGAAGTCGTCAAGTTTAACCTTTTGGATTGTGCTTCCGAAGATTTTAAGGTAACGTGTCCCAAATGCGGAAAGACGTACGATTTTGATGAAGAAATGCGTGGAAATTTGAAAAAACTCCTGAATCTGATTCTTGCGATTCGGGAAGCCGGACCTGTTCTCGGTGATTGCAATGTGGCAGTAGCGGTACCCGGCGGTGAGATAAAATTGCCGTATGCAATGCTGCTTACCCGTTTGAACTCGCTGATTACTTTGCCGGTAGGCGATAAAAAAGTTGACTTCCGCGTTTGGATTGAACCGGCAGCCTCCGGTGCATTCCGTTGACTTGTTTCTACCAAATAAAATTCAGTTAAGGATACGATAAAAATGTCTATGACAGATCAGGAAATCATTGATTCATTCAAGCAGGCGAAAGCACTTTTGAATGGTCATTTTCAGTTACGCAGTAAAAAACACAGTGATCATTTTTTTCAGGCAGCGCTTGTATTCCGTGACCCGCTTTTAGGGGAGAAATTGTGTGCAACACTTGCGGAGCGCATTCAAGCGGCCGGTATTGAGGCGGAAACCGTCATTTCTCCTGCTGTTGGCGGATTGCTTGTCGGGCAGGAAATTGCGCGTGCGCTTAAAATCAATGCTATTTTTGCTGATAAAGAGAACGACCAGTTGCTGCTGAAACGCGGTTTTTCCATTCGCAAAGGTGAAAAGATTATCGTAGCGGAAGATGTTGTGACGGAAGGCGGAAGAGTTCAGCAAACCATAGATTTAGTGAAATCTCTTGGTGGTGAAGTAGCAGCAGTAGCCGTTATAACAGACCGCAGTGGCGGGAAAGCCTCCTTTGGCGGTATTCCCTTTTTCAGTCTCATAAAACTCAATTTGCCCACCTGGCTTCCGGAAGATTGTCCGCTTTGTAAAGCAGGAAAACCGATTGAAGTTCCCGGGTCCGGGGCGAAATCCTGATATTTTTCCGGGGGGATTCTTCAATATGTTTTCCAATTTACTCAAAAAGATTTTCGGGAGTCAATCTTCCCGGATTGTTCATCGTCTGCGTTCTACCGTTGATAAAATCAATGCGATAGAAGTCAGTTACCAGAAACTTACGGATGAGGAGCTGATTTCCAAGACGGAAGAGTTCAAGGCCCGCTATTCGGCGGGTGAATCCTTGGATTCCTTGTTGCCGGAGGCTTTTGCGACGGTGAAGAATGCCTGCCGTCGGCTTTGCGGGAAGACCTTTGTTGTTTGCGATCACGAACTTGAATGGAACATGATTCCCTTTGATGTTCAGCTTATTGGCGGTATTGTTCTGCATCAGGGGAAGATTGCTGAAATGGCGACCGGTGAAGGTAAGACATTGGTTGCCACGCTTCCGCTTTACCTGAATGCCATTACCGGCAAGAACTGTCAGCTTGTTACGGTAAATGACTATCTTGCGCTACGAGATTCGCAGTGGATGGGCAATGTTTTCCGTTTTCTCGGTCTTACGGTTGGCTGTATTCAGAATGATATGAACAGTGCCGAACGCCGTGAGCAATATGCCTGTGACATAACTTACGGTACGAACAGTGAGTTCGGGTTTGATTATCTGCGTGACATGGGAATGGCGGAAGACAAGGATCAGCTTGTTCAACGGGATTACTACTACGCCATCATAGACGAAGTGGACTCCATTTTGATTGACGAGGCCCGTACTCCGCTTATCATATCCGGTCCGGTATCCGTTTCCACAAATCAGTTTGATTCGTTGAATCCTTCTATAGCCGATCTTTACCAGCGGCAAGTTCTTCTGTGTTCCCGTCTTGTTCAGGAAGCTAAAAGCGTTCTTGAAAAGGAGGGTCATACAGAGGATGAGGAAGAGGATGCCATCATGAAGCTGCTACAGGTGCGTCTTGGATTGCCCCGTCAGAAACAGCTGATGCATGTTCTGGAAGATGCCGGGATTCTCAAAAAGCTTGAACGGATGGAATTGATGGTCCGCAGTGACCAGAACCGCGGTATGCTCCAGCAGGTTCAGAGTGTTCTTTTCTTTTCCATTGACGAGAAACGCAATGAAGCCGATTTGACAGAGAAGGGGCGAGTTGCCATTTCTCCGGATGATCCGGAGGCATTTATTCTGCCTGATGTAGTGAATACTCTTCAGGATATTGAAGGCAATGAGGAGTTGTCGATTGAGGAAAAGATTAAGAAGAAACAGGATTTCCAGTCTGCGTTTGCTGTCAAGAGTGAGCGTTTGCAGAATCTTGCCCAATTGCTTCGAGCCTATTGTCTTTTCGAGAAAGATGTTCATTATGTTGTTCAGGAAGGTAAGGTTCTTATTGTAGATGAGCATACGGGTCGAATTTTGCCCGGCCGTCGTTTCAGTGATGGATTGCATCAGGCACTTGAGGCGAAGGAGCATGTTGAAATCGAAAGAGAAACCCAGACGCTTGCTACGATTACAATTCAGAACTATTTCCGAATGTATAAGAAGTTGGCGGGTATGACCGGTACAGCCGAAACGGAGGCTACCGAACTGCACCAGATTTATAAACTGGATGTGGTAGTGATACCGACTAACAAACCCTGTCAGCGTGTTGACATGGATGATACCGTTTACAAGACAAAACGTGAGAAATTCAATGCGATTGTGGACGAGACAGATCGAGCCTATCGTCGCGGTCAACCGGTACTGCTCGGTACGATTTCCGTGGAAGACTCCGAAGTGGTTTCCCGTTTACTCAAACGCAGGAACATTCCGCACAACGTGCTGAATGCCAAGAATCACGCATTTGAGTCCGAAATAGTTGCCCGGGCGGGTCAAATGGGCGCTGTTACCGTTGCCACCAATATGGCAGGCCGTGGAACGGATATTAAGTTAGGGGAAGGTGTGGAGGCACTCGGCGGGTTGCTCGTTCTCGGCAGTTCCCGTCACGATTCCCGTCGTATTGACCGTCAGTTGCGTGGACGTTCTGCGCGTCAGGGCGATCCCGGCTGTTCTCACTTCTATGTGTCTCTGGAAGACAATTTGATGCGTCTGTTCGGTTCGGACCGGATTGTCAAAATCATGGAACGCTTTGGAATGGAGGAAGGCGAGGAACTTCAGCATCCCTGGCTGAACAAATCGATTGAGACAGCGCAACGTCGGGTGGAACAGCACCATTTCTCCATTCGTAAGCGGACTTTGGAGTACGACGATGTGATGAACAAGCAGCGTGAAGTGATTTATGGTTTCCGCAAAAAGACCTTGTTCGATGAAGATTGCCGTCAAAGTTTTGCCGACTTCCTGGACAGTCTGGTTGCTCTTCCCGAAGGTCGGGCCGCTCTTTGGCACTGTTCCCACGGCAAGGACGGAAGCGGATGGGGCACGGCATTTCTGCTTGCGGCCCTTGGAGCCGACAGGTCCCTTATAGTTGATGATTTCTCCATAAGCAACATCCCGTATACCAATGAGATTGAAGATC
>CALCCZ010000073.1 GCA_937900075.1 uncultured Lentisphaeria bacterium | reverse complement strand
TTGGTTTTGTAGAACTTATAAGGCGTATTCGTGGTTCAACAACCGTTTGAGAAAACACGGCGGATATTGGAAACTCAACAAAATCAGCCCCAACGGGCGGTCCGAACCACTCACGGTGGAAAACGCCCCAGAGGCGGTGCATCCCCGTGCATAACGTTTGCCTGAGGTCAAACGTTATGCAACATTGGAGATATTCATGTCCACTATTTCCTGCAAATTACAAAAAGATATGGGATATCTGTGATTTTAAGATTGAGAATGCAGCATATCCGACCTTTTTCACAAAACGACGAAGAACACCAAAAATCATACAAATTCAGGCGTTTGAAATTTGACAGCCGGAAAAGAGAATGATACATTATAATATCCCGACATCTGACACAAAATAACAAAAAAGGTTCTCATGAGTGCAATTTATGATGGATTAATGTATCTTACAGGATGGCCGCTCGCCGTCATTCTGATTGTGGGCGGATTGTATTTCACGGTCCGAACCGGATTCCCTCAGCTGAATATGTTACGCGAATCGTTTCGCGTTATCTTTGAAAAGCCGCAAGTGTCCGGACGTATGTCCTCATTCAGTGCGCTGATGATTTCGACAGCGTCGCGCGTGGGACCCGGCAACATCATCGGAGTTTCCACGGCACTTTGTATCGGCGGAGCGGGGAGCGTATTCTGGATGTGGCTGACGGCACTGATCGGTGGGGCCTCGGCATTTGTAGAATCGACGCTTGCACAGATCTATAAACGGAAAAATCCTGACGGCTCCAGCTACGGCGGACCGGCGTTTTACATCGAAACCGCATGCCGCAGCAAATTTCTGGCGGTCATTTTCGCGATTGCATTGGTTGCCGCTTACGGAATTGGTGACAATATGCTCACCTCTTACAATCTGCAAAGTTCTTTTCAGCATTTTGCCTTTTATCAAGAAAACAGCCGCTGGATTACCTGGTTTTTCGGTGCAGTCATTGCGGCCTGCTTTCTGCTGACGATTCTCGGCGGGAGGACGCGGATTGCCAAAGCCAACTGTATCATAGTTCCGGTAATGGGCATTTTTTACATTCTCATAACGGCAATCGCATTATACATCAACTTCCGGAACATTCCCGGAATGTTCATGGAAATCTTCCGCAGCGCCTTCGATTTCAAAGCAATTTTCGGAGGATTTACCGGATCCGCACTGATCATGGGGATGAAACGCGGTCTCTACTCAAACGAAGCCGGTGTCGGTTCGGCCCCCAATGCGGCAGCTGTGGCGGAAGTATCACACCCTGTCAAACAGGGACTGGTTCAGATGTTCTCTGTTTTCATTGACACCCATCTGATTTGCACGGCAACAGCGCTGATGTGTCTCTCATCCGGGGTTGTCCCGACAAAAGAACTGACCGGAGCCCCCCTTGTTCTGCAGTCACTTCAGGAAACATTCGGGATACTGGGTCTGCTATTCATTGTACTGGCAATGGTGCTTTTCTCCTTTACAACACTGCTCGGCAACTTCTATTATGTGGAAAACAATTTTGCCTGCATTTTCGGACGCCAGCCGGGAAAAGTTTCGTTACTGCTCATCCGGATTGCCGGCGCAGTGCTGATTTTTTTCGGAGCCAGTATGAAACTCGATGTTGCATGGAACATTACAGACATTATGCTGTGCATTCTCGCTTTCATCAACATTCCGGTGTGCATCATAATCGGTGGAACCGCCAGTCAGGCACTGAAACACTACCGGGAACAGCTGAAATCAGGCATGGATCCGGTTTTCCGCGCCGAAGATATCGGTCTCCGGCAATCCACGGATTTCTGGCACGGATGATTGCTTCCCGCGCAACCGCTTGTCAATCCAATCTTTGGAATAGCCCTTCTGTTCGTCGAGTTCCTTCATCCGTTCCTGGGCGAGTTCCGGGTTTTCGATCTCCAGCATCCGGTCATAACCGATCTGTGCCAGCCATTGCTTGAATGGCTCGGCCTTGGGAGACGGAATGGACTGAATGATCCGGAATATTCCCTTGACATTTAACCGCACCTAAGTTCAAAAATCTCCGAACGAGATTTTTCTAATAACCTCCCGGAATGTCGGATACTTACCTGCCAACTTGCCTTATGAACGTCAATTCCACAGAAAATGACTTGATTTTTGTACGAAACCATGCTAAATCACTTTCTCATGACTGAACCTCTTACTCTTTCTTTGGGTTTGTTAGTTTATTGTTTGCGAGTCGTGAACCATTCACGTTGTCGCTTTTCTATACAATAGCAGACTTTAAGAGGTTCAGTCACTTTTTTTGCGATTGACATCAGGTTTCCTTTTACCATAGCAATTCGTTGTGGCTATGGGTGGAAAATGTCGTGGTGTATTCGTGATTGTGCAAGGCGTGGGGGCGCGTGATATGGA
>CALCCZ010000072.1 GCA_937900075.1 uncultured Lentisphaeria bacterium | reverse complement strand
ATGTTGGGCAGAGCAAAAGCCGATCACTGTGTTGTCAGTTGCCTGTTCTTCGATATTGATGAGTTTAGACGAATCAATGACGGTATGGGGCGTTATGTTGCTTCCGGGATCATAAAATGCATGATCCGAAAAAATGTGCCGGTCCTTAATGCCCGTGTTTTGCAGCTGGGTATTACCTTTAAGGAAAATTGTCCAGATATCCGGAATTCCCGTGCTGTGGATGTTGTCCGCGCTTTAGAGGAGTTTGGATGTAATGTTACCGTGTGTGATCCTCTGGCTCAAAGCGAAGATGTTTTACGTGAATACGGTATTGACAATTTTTACAGCCTTCCAGATATTCCCGTGAAGGAAAATTTTGATGTGATTGTACTTGCTGTTGCTCACAAAGCATTCCAGTCTTTTCCATATCAACATTTTGCAGAGAAAAACTGCATTATTTACGACATCAAGGGCGTTGTTCCCCGCGAGTGGGTTGACGAAAGACTTTAATTTTTCTGTAAAACTGAAACGCAAAAATCCCCGGTTTACTGTGCGTTTTCTCGGGGATTTTTTTTGTTTCTTATATACCGGAAGAATCCTGCTCCCACAGCAAAAACACAGATAATGATGACGATAAAAACGGCAAGATTACTTTGTCCTTTTGCTTGCGATTGTGCCGTAAAACGGGTTAGATCCTTTTGAACTTGAATCAGATCGGCATTGTATTCCTTGTAAAAGGGATCAGCAGAGGGAAGCGGATTGTCTTTTTCATCCGTAATGACCTGTTTCGCATAGTCGATTGCTTTCAACGGAAGTAAAGATTTATATTTTGTACCCGTAAAGAACACCTGATCCCACCCTGCTATCAGGCAGTAATGCCGTAATGGTTTATCGGACGCAAGCAGATTAAACCCGCAGGAATAATCCTGTTCGGGATTTTGGACTCCGAATAACGGAGCTAACATAGGGATAAGGTCAATATGACTGCTCATGGATGTGTAAACTCCGGGAGTGATACCTGGATAGTACAGAATCAGCGTCGTTCGCGTTTGTTCATCATTGAATTGAGAACTGTGTCCTAAATAACCGTGTTCGAGAAATTCTTCGCCGTGGTCACCGGCAACGATAACAATGGTGTTTTCAAGTAAATTCTTTTCTTGCAGCAGATTGAATACTTTTCCCAGGCAAATATCCAAATGACGGGCACAGTTTGCCGCACGGCGGAAGATAGCCGGACCATCGGATGTTTTTACTGTTGCAGCATTAAATGGATCCATGTAATCATCAAAAACCTTTGCTTCCGGCGGAAATTCATAAGGATTGTGCGGTGATTCGAAAAACATAAATGTGAAAAATGGTTTTCCGCTTTCAGTTCCCTCCTGAATTGCATTCAAAAGGACATTTACGTTTCTTTGATCGCGCATGTAAGTTTTTCCAACATCGTCACTGTAGAGATACTCTGAGGGGATTTGATAAAAAATAGTTTGGTCGAACTCGGGATATGTAAATTTGGATGAGGTAATACATTTGAATTGATAACCATCCTCCTTCAACCAATCAATAAAGAGTGGACCACGACGTGCCGCAAGGAAGGGATGCCAATAATTGGCAGGCAGACCGTAAAACATGGAAAACATCCCCTGACGTGTTACATTACCACCACTGTAATGATGAGTAAAGACAACACCTTTTTCAGCAAATTTTGCGGTTTCAGGCATGATTCGCGGTTGGAAAAGTTTTGCTGCCCAGGATTCACAGGCAAGCCATACAACGTTATATTTTATGTGATCGGTTCGTACAATTGGTTTGGCTGGATAGTTTTGAATATGAACATGATTTGCGAGTTTTATCCGCGTGGCGTCCCGGTTCGGTTGCTTAAATCCCAAGAAGAGATAAAAATCTTCGCTTGTACCTTTGACGAACAGCGGAATAGCATCAGCAGCCTGAAGCGGTTCCGGATTCATTGAGAAGTGTTCAAATGTATAAATCAGAAATGTGAAGAGAAAAAGCAATCCTGCAACTGCGGAGGTAATGGAAAAGTGAATAATCTGTTTTCGTATATCAGTAGATTTTGTCTGTTTGGGACGTACAAGAAAGAAAATCAGAGCAATGTGAATAAGAGCGAGTAAAAGTATTCCGAACGCGATGGTAATGATTTCAGAGTTTCGGAGTCCCATTCCCGCGAAACCGCCCGGTGTTGTAAAAATATTGATAACGTGGGGATTTATGTGATAATGATAACGGTAATACAGACCGGCATCAAGGAGAAGCAGAAGATGAACCGGGAAAATAGTCAGGAAAATACCGAGTCTGATAAGGAAGTTTCGCAGGGCAGGATGTGTTTTTTGCCATTGGGCGGTGAAGAAAGTCAGAAATGATGAAATGAGAATAGACGGCAACAGATAAAGCAGGGGATAGATTATGATTGCAGAGGATATAAGCAGAACGGATGCAGTTTCTTTATGGGGAATTTTCAGCAGAAACAAGGACGTTGTCAGAAGAAAAATAAAAAAGAGGACCACATAATACCGAATGAGAGAAATTGAAAAAACAAAGGATTTTTCAGATAGGGATGTGTCAGTGTTGTTTGTCATTTGGAATCCTTATGTTGTTTGTCTTTAGAGACTTGTTTATCCAGAACGGGAAAGGTCAGTTCAAAAACAGCTCCATTCGTATCATTGTTATGAAATTGGAGCCAACCATGATT
>CALCCZ010000071.1 GCA_937900075.1 uncultured Lentisphaeria bacterium | reverse complement strand
AACGCTCGCCACCTACGTATTACCGCGGCTGCTGGCACGTAGTTAGCCGTGGCTTCCTTCAGAGGTACCGTCATATTTCGTCCCTCTTGACAGCGGTTTACGATCCGAAAACCTTCATCCCGCACGCGGCATTGCTGGGTCAAGCTTTCGCTCATTGCCCAAAATTCTCGACTGCAGCCTCCCGTAGGAGTCTGGGCAGTATCTCAGTCCCAATGTGGCTGATCGTCCTCTCAGACCAGCTACCCATCACGGTCTTGGTGGGCCGTTACCTCACCAACTAACTAATGGGACGCGAGCCCCTCCTCAAGCGCATTGCTGCTTTGAATGTATAACCATGCGGTCATACAGTTTCATCCGGTATTAATTCCCGTTTCCAGGAGCTATTCCAAACTTGAGGGCAGGTTACTCACGTGTTCCTCACCCTTGCGCCACTGAAGCATTGCTGCTTCCGTTCGACTTGCATGCCTAATCCATGCCGCCAGCGTTCGTTCTGAGCCAGAATCAAACTCTCCGAACAAAAAATGTTAACAGCTTTCGCCGTCTTTTTACATCCTTGTCCATCGAAAGTTGACTTGCTTTCAATGATTTATTCGCAGTTTTTTACGAAGTCTGCTCTTCGCTGATTTTCTCTAAAAATCAACACGGGCTCATCGCACTATTCATTAACACTTTTCAAAGAACATCCCACTCTCAAGCACAAAAAAAATCACCGTCGTAATCGCCTCCGGCAGACATCACGTCTGTCATCAACAGATACTCCGATGTACTCTTGAATGGGCATATTGAAAACCTGACTCGAAATCAGGATTCCTTTACTTTTCAGAATCAGCACCGGCAAACCTTCATCACAGTTCACCGCATCGCCCGTTTTCAGACGACAGGGTTTAATTTAGCATCATTTTCCGGTTTGTCAAGTGCTCTTTTCAAAATTTTTCAATTTTTTTCGAACTAAACAATTTTGAGAAGAACATCCGCCAACCGCAGACGCATGACTCTGAAAAGCCATTTGCTTTTGAAAGAACACCGGACTTCCGTCCGAACCAAACACTTTCGCGTTTGATTGTTTGCTTAATTTACACCCGATTTCCATTTTGTCAAGCCGATTTTGAAACTTTTTTCAAAATTTTTTCCAACCTGCTTCATCGACTGTCATTTCAGCACCTGCCCCTTCCGGAGCGTTGTGCTTTCTAATTTACACCCGATTTCTCATTTGTCAAGCCCATTTCTGAAAAAAAATCATTTTTTTCCAAAAACGAGGGGGATTTGTGTTGAAAATTGATTCGACAGTGCTATTATTAGCTGTAATCGGTCCCGGAATCATAACCGGAAATACATTTATTATATAAGGATGTCTGAACACATGAAAGAAAAGAAAAAACTTCAGAATGTCAATGTGGCAATCATTGGACTTGGTCCCCGTTCGGAAGCACAGCTCGCCGGAACCATTGCAGCCGGGAATGCGAAAATCTGTTCCATCTGCGATACCAGAAAGGATCGTATCGACTGGGCTCTGCAGTATTGCAAAGAACATAAGATACGCAAACCGAAAACGACTTTTGATTATCAGGACATACTGAACGATCCGGCTATTGATGCCGTTCTGATTCCTACTATGTGGAACGCGCATATTCCGATTGCGATTGACTGTCTTAATGCCGGAAAATATACCGCATTTGAGGTCAGCGGGGCATGCAGTCTGGACCAGCTCTGGCAGCTTGTTCATGCAAGTGAAAAGAACAAAGTTCCCTGCATGATGCTCGAAAACTGCTGCTATGACCGACATGAAATGATGGCGTTGAATATGGCGCGACTGGGTCTTTTCGGTGAAATTATCCATTGTGAATGCGGTTATGAGCATAACCTTGCGGATATGGCTTGCTCCATTGAAAAAGGACGTGAACGTCCAATGCATAATGTTTGCAGAAACGGTGATCTCTATCCCACTCACGGAATTGGACCGATTGCGAAAATTCTGAATATCAACCGCGGAAACCGTTTTCTCACGCTGACTTCCACCGCATCGAAAGCACGCGGAATGGCAGCTCGTGCCGAATCCAGAAACTGGGAAGGAACGGGCGGATATCGGACTTTCAACGAAGGCGATGTTGTTACAACCGTCATCAAATGTGCCAATGGTGAAACTGTAACAGTCCAGCATTGCGTATCCTTGCCGCGGCCCTACTCCCGCGATTGCAAGGTTCAGGGAACAAAAGGTCTGTGGAGCGAACCGCACAATTCGATTTTTCTGGAGGGATGGAAAGAAGGCGAAACCTGGTCGCCCGTCTCGGAATTTTATGAAAAATACGATCACCCGCTTTGGAAACAGTATCAGGGGGATTCCTCCATTGGACACGGAAATATGGATGTCATGATTCTTCAGGCGTTTTTTGATGCTGTCCGCAATCATGGGGAAACGCCTATCGATGTCTATGACTGCGCTACTTGGATGGCGATTACCTGTCTTTCCGAAGATTCCATCGCCATGGGCAGTGCTCCGGTCGCTTTCCCCGATTTCACCAACGGAAAATGGATCCGGAGAAATCCGGAACGCGAAAGCATGTTCATGCTCAGCGAAATCCCGCATTGCGGTAAATAAGAAACGGTACCGGCGGTTCTTTTCTTTCCCCGGTCACTTTCAAACGGGTCCATGAGGTATGCGGAAACTGTGTCCCTCATGGAAACCGTCAGCAGCCTTGTGAAAAACCCTTACTTTATCCGGAAACGGAGTTGATTTCTTTCCGGCAGCGCTGTATATTGTTTTCACGGCTTGATTTCAGGAAACGGATTCAGGCGGACGGGATTACAGAAAAAAGTGAAACGTTCACAGTATCAGAGAAAGACATTCAACGTGCAGGAAACAAAACATACGCTCAAAACAAAGCTGCTGAAAGGGTTCGTTTTTCTCCGGAAAGACACAATAGAACATCCCTCAAAATGGCTTGCCGTATTCCTTGTGTTCACGGTTGTTCTGTGGAGCCTGCAATCCGCCTTTCTCAAGAACATCCTTTCTCTGGATACCGTCGAAAGCGTTTGCTGGGGCGCCCAAATGCAACTTGGGTACTACAAACATCCGCCCCTGGCAGCCTGGATAGCATACGTGGCTTCCCTGCTGACATTTCATTCAGACTGGATACTGTATTTCCTGAATCATGCGTGTCTTGCCGTCGGAGCATGGTATGTATATCTTCTCGCCGGATGTTTTTTTGATAAACGGCGGGCTGCTGCATCTGCACTGCTTCTTTACTTTCTGCATTATTATAATCCGTCTCCAGCGGTATTCTGTCCGAATCCCATACAAGTCTGTCTGCAGCCCGTCATGGCGTACTGTTTTTATATGGCGATACGCGACGGACGGTGGAAACACTGGCTTCTTCTGGGACTGTTTTCCGGACTTGCTTTTCTGGGGAAATACTCTGCCGGGCTGCTTCTTATGGCAATGTTTATTGGAATGTGTTTCCATAAAAATGCCAGAAAACGTTTCTTTGAGGCGGGTCCCTGGGGAGCATTTGCCGTGTTCTGCATTGTTGTTTCTCCGCATATTGTCTGGCTGGTCCAACATGATTTCATCTGTCTGAAATACGTTGACGGCAGTGTAGGAGATACACCGCCCTGGTTTTTCCTTCCGCTTGCCATCGTAACAGCCTTATATCCGATTCTGCTCCAGACTGGTGTCATGCTGTTCACAAAACTGGATTATCTGCCGCTGATTACAAAAAAACAACTCCCCTGCTCACGTCCGGCCGGTTTCTGTATTCTGCAGCATTACAAGCGTTCCTTCCGTTTTTGTCCCGACCGGGAAGCCCTGTACTGGAGTGCATTTTTTACCGGCCTCCCGGCATTGCTGCTTGTACTCATCCCTGTATTCGGCGGCAATGTGGTCATGACCTGGTTTTCCACGATGGCATCCTGGACCGGAATGTTTGTCCTGGCTCTGCTTCCCTGTTATCTGACAAAAGACATGTTCCGGAAACTGTATTTTCTCGCAATCGTTGTCACTCTCTTCATTTTCGCGGGTACTTCTCTGGATCTTCTTATCCGAACACGCCCCAGAATTCATTTGGAACCGGAATTGCTGACGGAACGCGCAGATATGTTCTGGAAAACCCGGACCGGAGGAAAGGAAATCCCGTGTGTATTCGGTGACCGATGGCTTGCCAACACTCTGGAACATTATTTACCTTATCATCCCGTATCCATTGCCAACAAAGATACTGTGCATTTGGCGCGGGCAAAACAGGACGGAACTCTGTCAAATGGCGTACTTGTCATATCCGATGATGTGGAAGAGGTCATACAAAGTTTCGACATCCTGGCTCCGGATAAACATTGTCAGGTGGAACATTTCGTCATACCCGTAAAAGCCCCCTGGGGAAAAAGCCGGTTTTATGACATCTTTCTGATGTATCTTCCGCCGGAATGAACGGCGATTATCCCGTCAGACAACAGCTTTTGAAGCTTTTTCCAAACGACATTCTTTCACACGGAAGAATGTTTTCCCCTCCCGTTATTTTCGCTTGCAAAACTGCATGCGCTGTATTATATTACGTTATATTGCATGGGATAGTAATTCCGGAACGGGGCATCAGCAAAAAAATTATGGCAACTTCTGTTTGACCGTGATAGAGGAAGGACAGCTTTGAATTGTGATTTCTCCGATTTATGGAAAACGTTCCCGAAAAAAATCAGAAAAACAAACAAACTGACGTTATTTGTCAGTAATGTCGTGTATATTATGGAAAAAACGCAAGGAGACAGTGATGGATTCCGTTCAATATAACAAGTTGTTCTCGTTTCTGTGGAACATTGCCACGGATGTTCTGGTCAATAACGTGGAAGCAGTGGAATACAAGAAAATTATTCTGCCGTTCCTCGTACTTCGCCGTTTGGACCTGCTTCTTGAACCAACCAAGGAAATGGTAACGAAAATATCGACCAGTCCGGATTTCCTTGAACTTCCCCAGGAAAGCAAAGACGAACAGCTCTATGCCATTACCGGATTCCCGTTTTACAACACCTCGGTGTACACTATGAAAACACTGCGGAGTGAAAAAGACAACACCCGGCTCATGCAGTCATTCAGTGCCTATCTGGACGGCTTCTCTTCCCATGTGCAGGACATTATCAAAAAATTTGATTTGAAACATTCACTGGAACGGCTGTCGGGAAATTCCTGTCTGGGGCTTCTCATTGACAAATTTACCGATGAAAACATCAATCTCGGCATTGATCCCGTGCTGGATGAGGACGACAGGGTCAAACATCCCGGTCTCGACAATCACACCATGGGAACGCTTTTTGAGGAACTTCTGCGGCGATTCAACGAAGATTACGCTGTAACCTCCGCAGGAGAACACTATACGCCGCGCGATTACGTCCGGGTGCTGGCGGATGTGGCAATCAAACCGTTGGAATCCAAACTCAAGAAAGGGACCTACGAAATTTATGATGCGACTTGCGGAACGGGCGGTATTTTAAGTATTTCCGAGGAGGCGTTCCACGAACTCGGTCCCCGTATTGAAACCAATATCTACGGACAGGAACTTCAACCCGATACCTACGCCATCTGCAAGGCGGAAATGATGATTGCCGGGAAAAACAAGCCGCTGGATTACATAGCCAACGGCATCAAGCGGGAGCGTTTCGCTTACGGCAGTACCATCTCCCAGAACGGGCATGAAGGGAAGTATTTTGATTTCTGCATCTCCAATCCACCATTTGGTACCCCTTATAAGAAGGATATGGAAAACTGGGGCTACACCAAAAAGGAACAGATTAACGACCCGCGTTTCCGTCCGCAAATTGGCAATAAGACACTGGATTTCCTGCCCAGTATTGATGACCTGCAAATGCTTTTCCTTGCCAACAACCTGAGCCGCATGAAAAATGACACCGAACTGGGAACACGTATTGTGGAAATTCACAACGGTTCTTCTCTTTTCACAGGGGATGCAGGTTCGGGTCCGAGCAATCTGCGACAGTATATTATTGAAAACGACTTGCTGGAAGCAATTATCGCAATGCCGGAAAATATGTTCTACAACACCGGTATCGGCACATTCATCTGGGTGGTAACCAACCGCAAAGAGGAACGGCGCAAAGGCAAGGTGCAGCTGATTGATGCCACGGCAATGAAAT
Source organism: uncultured Lentisphaeria bacterium (assembly GCA_937900075.1). Taxonomy (GTDB): domain Bacteria; phylum Verrucomicrobiota; class Lentisphaeria; order Victivallales; family UBA1829; genus SIG77. The sequence continues at coordinate 26,755 of CALCCZ010000071.1, read as the reverse complement.
CCCCGCTCCGCAAGAATCTAGGCGAAAAGAACTGCGAAGTTTCTGCCTCTAACCGTGTCGCCATTGTGAAACTCCTGACGGATTTTACAGAAAACGAACAGAGCAAAATTTTCCCCAATGCGGAATTCGGCTACTGGTCCATTACCGTGGAACGCCCGCTCCGGCTCAAAGTCCTTCCCAATGCCGATTTGACGAAAGCGAAACTCAAGGAAAAGGAACTCGCCGAAGTGAAGGCGGCACTCTCAAAACTACCCGCGAATGCTCCGCTTCTGAATTTCGACAAGTGCGCGGCAATCATGGACATGAAAAAGACGCTTCTCAAGAAAGTACGCCCTTTCATTACCGAGATCTGCGAGGATGCCGAACCGGTTGCCGGGGAAGCCGACCCCAAACTGCGCGATTATGAACAGATTCCGCTACTTTATAAGGGCGGTATTGAGGCGTTTATGGAAAATGAAGTCCTGCCTTACGCACCGGATGCCTGGATCGATGAAAGTAAAACCGTGGTCGGCTATGAACTTTCGTTCACCAAATATTTCTACAATCCGGTGGAACTGCCTTCCATTGAATCGCTGACTGCTGAAATTGAGGAACTGGAGTCGCAAACAGACGGGATGCTCAAAGAAATCCTCGCTTTCGGAAAGTAAGGTGCTACTATCATGAATGAAATACAGAAAAGTCACTTCCTGATTTATCAGACCGAAGACGGCAAAATCAAAATTGACGTTCGGTTTGAAAACGAAACTGTCTGGTTGACGCAGACGATGATAGCTGACTTGTTTCAAACTTCCGTTCCCAACGTGAGTATGCATATTAAAAGCGTTTACGAAGATGGAGAATTGATGCCGGAGGCAACTCTTAAGAAATTCTTAACAGTTCGTCAGGAAGGGTCCCGTCAGGTGGAACGCGAATTGGAATATTACAACCTTGACATGATTATTTCAGTCGGCTACCGCATTAAATCCAAAGTGGCGACACGGTTCCGCATCTGGGCAACAAAGCAGCTGAGTGAATTTATCCGCAAAGGTTTTGTTTTAGATGACGAGCGGCTGAAAAATCCGGATCAGCCATTTGATTATTTCGATGAACTGCTGGCGCGGATTCAGGATATCCGAACCTCGGAGAAACGATTTTATCAGAAGATTACGGATATTTACGCTACCAGCATTGACTATGACCCCACAGCAGATATCAGTATTCTCTTTTTCCAGACCGTACAGAACAAAATGCACTGGGCGATTACGGGAAAGACAGCCGCGGAAATCGTGGCGGAACGTGCCGACCATACACTGCCTAATATGGGATTGACCAGTTTCCGGGGCGCAAAAGTCCGCAAAGATGACGTCGGTATTGCTAAAAATTATCTTTCAGAAAAGGAAATCCTGGCACTGAACAATCTGACAGAACAGTATCTGGTTTTTGCAGAAGGTCAGGCAATGCAGCATATTCCGATGCACATGAGCGATTGGGCGCAGAAACTGGATGCGTTCATTACACTGAACGGCAGAAACATTCTGACCAATGCCGGAAAGATTTCACACGAACTGGCATTGCGCAAAGCAGAAAACGAATACGATATCTTCAATCAGTCCCGCTGTGCCGCTGAAGCCAAACTGCCCAATGATTTTGAAAAATTCGCAGCAGGAATCCCGACTGCAAGAAATGCAATACACTCCCGCAAACGTAAAAAGGAGGACAAATGAAGCGCCATCATCATATAAAGACATCATTATTAATGGGTTCACGAAAAATAAACTCTTTTCTTATGCGGACGGGATACACAAAGAAATCCTGGCTTTCGGAAAGTGAGGTACAGAAATGACGCAGTATTCTTCCATTAAACTTTTTGAAGAAAAAAAGATACGTACCTCATGGGACGCAGAAAGTGAGACTTGGTACTACTCCATCGTTGACGTGGTGGGGATTTTGACCGATCAACCGGACACCCGCCATGCATCCAACTACTGGAAAGTTCTCAAAAGTCGTTTATCCAAAGAGGGTTGCGAGTTGGTTACAAATTGTAACCAACTGAAGATGCCGGGTGCAGACGGAAAAAATTATAAAACCGATGTCGCCGATGCCGAACTCCTGCTGCGCATCATTCAATCCATTCCGTCTCCGAAAGCTGAGCCTTTCAAACAATGGCTGGCGCAGACCGGACGGGAACGTCTGGAAGAGCTGGATGACCCGGAACTTGCCATCAGCCGGGCTTTACTTACTTATCGGCGCAAAGGGTATTCGGAAAGCTGGATCAATCAGCGTTTGAAGTCAATAGAAGTCCGTAAGGACCTGACGGATGAATGGGATCGAAGCGGGGTAATGCAAGGGAAAGAGTATGCTTCTTTGACGGATATCATCTCCAAAGGATGGTCAGGGATGACCACCCGGCAGTACAAGAATTTAAAGGGCTTGCACAAAGAAAATCTCCGCGACAATATGACCAATATGGAACTGATTCTCAATATGCTTGCCGAAGCGACAACCACCGAACTTTCCCGCAAGACCAATCCGCAGGGATTTCAGGAAAGTGCGCAAATTGCTCATGAGGGCGGAAAAATCGCCGGAAATACGCGCCGTGAAATTGAGTCCAAGACCGGCAAGCCCATTTGTACTTCACAACGAGGACCGGAAGCTCTGGAAACTTCAGGCGACAAACCGGACGGAGAACCGGATAAATGAAACGCTATCCTTATTACAAAGACAGCAAGGTCAAGTGGATTGGCGATGTGCCGGAACATTGGAAATGGCAACCGTTGAACAGCATCGCATCCATAAAAGTTCAATGTGGCTTTGTTGATGAGGAGTTGTTATCGGTGTATTTAGATAGAGGTGTTGTACGTTTTTCTGACATAAAAGAAAAGAGGACTAACACGACCAGTTTAGACTTATCCAAATATCAACTTGTCGAAATTGGTGATTTTGTATTAAATAATCAACAAGCATGGCGTGGTTCTGTCGGAGTATCCTCATTCAGGGGCATAGTTAGTCCGGCGTATTTTGTTTTGAAGCTTACCGGCGACCTGCAGTCTTTCTATGCTAACTACCTGTTGCGATCTCCAGCAATGGTTGCTGGGTATTATATTGCATCAAAAGGGATAGGAAGTATTCAACGTAATCTTGATTGGAACAAAGCAAAAAGATATTATGTTCTAGTTCCTACATTTGCCGAGCAGCGGGCGATTGCGGCGTTTTTGGACCGGGCGGTGGAGAAAATCGACGGGTACATTGCCGCCAAGGAAGCGGAAATCGAAAAATTGGGAACGCTGAAACAGACGGTTATCGCCAAGGCGGTCACGCAGGGATTGAATCCCGAGGCGCCGATGAAAGACTCCGGTATCCCGTGGATAGGAAATGTTCCAGAACATTGGGAAAAAGTTACACTGCGCCGTCTGTTACGATTTGTTTCAATCAAGCATTGTGAACAAGAGCAATTGCTGTCCGTTACGAGAGAACAAGGTGTTATCATTCGTAATGTTGAATCTAAAGAGGAAAATCATAACTATATTCCGGATGACCTCAGCAATTACAAACTGGTAAAAAAAGGTTGGTTCGCGATTAACAAGATGAAATCATGGCAAGGCTCTTATGCTGTTTCGGATTATCAGGGAATTGTAAGTCCGGCATACTATGTTTGCAAATTGGATTTTGAAAACAAAGAATTTTTCAACAAAGCAATACGCAGTAAATCATACATTTCTTTCTTCACCCAATATTCTAAAGGGATTCGTGTAGATCAGTGGGATTTATCACCAATCGGATTGCGGTCTATTCCTTTTTTTGTTCCCCCCATTAACGAGCAGCAGGCTATTGTGGATTTCATTACCCGCAAGACGGAAGAAATTGACAGTTTTATTGTAAAAATCCGGGTACAGATTGAAAAGTTGAAAATTTACAAGCAGCGTCTCATTTCCGATGTGGTGACTGGGAAGATTTGCGTTTGCGATAATTTTGAACAGACAAATTAAGGAGGAGATATTATGCCGAGCAATATGAAAGAATGCGGATTGGAAGATTTGATTGAGTCATCCCTGCTTGCTCATGGCTGGATCAAGCGGCTGGATCCCGATTACAACAAAGAGTATGCCATAGACGAAGAGGTGGTAAAAGCGTTTCTGGAAACCACTCAGCCGGAGTTAGTCCAACGTAGCCGGATCTTTTCCGATGAGCTGGAACACAAGAATTTTCTTATCCGGCTTCGCAATGAAATCACGTCGCGTGGAGTGGTGGATATTCTGCGTCATGGTCTTGCCCATAAGAGTTACACTTTTGTGTTTTATTATCCGACCCCCATAGCTGGGAATGCCCGGGCGGTGGAACAGTACGCCCAAAACCGCTGGTGTGTGATGCGTCAGGTGCATTTTTCCGCCATCAACAATGATTCCGTGGATATAGTGCTTTTTCTTAACGGCTTGCCCATTATCACGCTGGAACTTAAAAACACACTGTCTGGAGAACATTTCCGTCAGGCGATTACGCAGTATCAGAAAACGCGTCCTTGCAAGGAGTTGCTTTTCATGCCGAAACGATGTGCTGTTCACTTTGCCGTAGATGACAATGAAGTTTATATGTGCACTGCATTGGCAGATGACAAGTCCTGGTTTTTGCCGTTCAACAGGGGATACAATCAAGGGGCGGGGAATCCGCCGTGCGAAGACGGTCCGCGCACGACCTATCTGTGGGAAGAAATTCTGACGATTCCGCGACTCAGCGACATTCTGGAGAATTATGCGCAAGTCATCAAGGAAAAAGATGAAGACACCGGTAAGATTGAGGAAAAGGTAATCTGGCCACGTTATCATCAGCTGGAAGCGGTTCGCACCCTGCTTTCCGTCACGGCATCCAAACCGGAAATGGGGCAGCGGTATCTCATTCAACATTCCGCCGGGTCAGGCAAAAGCAACTCCATTACCTGGCTTGCCTTTCAGCTCACCCAGCAGAAGCAGCCGGACGGGATTACAGCGCGGTTTGACAGTGTTCTGGTTATCACTGACCGGCGCAATCTTGACGGACAGATCCGCGACAACATCCGTGCATTCTGCAACAACAAAAGTCTTGTTGCGTGGGCGGACGATTCGGAAGCACTGAAGACTGCGCTTACGGGCGGGAAATCGATTATTGTCTCCACAGTCTGCAAGTTTCCGTTTATTCTGCAGACGATTGGAAGGGAGCTCAAAGAGAAGAAATTCTGCATCATAATAGACGAAGCGCACAGCAGTCAGAGCGGCAATATGGCATCCGCACTCAATCAGGTAATGGGTGGTTTCGGTCTTGACAAGGTGGAAGTGGAGGACAATGAAGACGGGCTCAACAAACTTCTGTATTACATCATTGACGGGCGCAAACTTGCTGCCAATGCGAATTTCTATGCATTCACTGCAACACCGAAGAACAAAACTCTGGAGATGTTCGGCGTAAGACTTCCCAAATCCGGCGAAGACGGCAAGCCGAAATTCGCACCGTTCCACCTCTATACGATGAAACAGGCAATCGAAGAAGGTTTCATTCTTGACGTGGTCTCCCATTATACACCGTATCAAAGTTTCTACAGGATTCTGAAAGCGACCGAGACGAATCCGGTCTTTGACAAAAATCCTGCGGAGCGCAAACTGCGGGCATGGGTGGAGAGCCAGCCGGAAACAGTGGAATCCAAGGCGAAAATCATGGTGGAACATTTCCACACCAGTGTTGCCCACAAGCTCAAGGGCGAAGCACGATGTATGATTGTTACTGCAGGAATTGAACGAGCCATTGATTATTTTATCACTGTCAGGAACCTTTTAGCGGCACGGCACAGTCCTTACAAAGCCATCATTGCGTTCAGCGGAACGAAAGAATATGGCGGAAAGACGGTAGATGAAGCCATTCTGAACGGATTTCCGTCCTCAAAAATTGAAAAGACCTTCCGGCACGGAGATTATCGCTTTCTAATTGTTGCCGACAAATTCCAAACCGGATATGATGAAAAACTGCTCCACACCATGTACGTGGATAAGCCGCTTTCCGACATCAAAGCCGTGCAGACGTTAAGTCGCCTGAACCGTAGCTGTCCGGGAAAAACAGATACTTTTGTACTGGATTTCTGCAATTCCGACAAGATTATTCAGGAGGCGTTCCAGAAATACTACACGGTGACCATTTTGAGCGGTGAAACGGACATCAATAAACTCAATGACCTCCTTCGCATCTGTGATGATTCCATGGTCTATGAGCCGGAGGAAGTAACTGAGTTCAATCTACGGTACTGGAAAAATGCGCCGCGCGAAGAACTTGACCCGATTCTGGACATCTGCGTAGAACGTTTCAAGCAGCTCTCCTCACTGGAAGAAATGATAAAAATCAAGAGTGCCATGAAACTCTTCTGCCGGACATACGAATTTTTGGCAGCACTGATGAATGACAGTCGCACCGAATGGGAAGCAAAAAACACATTTCTGCGTTTCCTCCTGAAAAAACTGCCGTCTCTCGGTCCGGATGACGATCCTACCGCCGGATTGCTGGAACTGGTGGATTTTGAGAAATACCGGGTATTCCGTCAGGAAGAACGGAAAATCCAGCTGGAAAATAAGATTGCGGAAATTGAACCGATTCCTATTGCACCCAGCGGCAGTACCGGCCCGGAACCGCAGTTGGAAACACTGGATAAGATTGTTGAAGCTTTCAATGCCGTATTCGGCAATCTGGAAGGTGTTGATCCGGAACTTTCCACCGCCCAGGCACGGGTACTTGGTAAGGAACTGCTGAATAACGACAATATACGCGATGCGTTGTTAAACAATGACGAAGGTACGCAAGCGCAGGTTGTTCATGACAAGACCAAGGCGGCGGTTCTCAACGTAACGAAGCAGTCCAATGAACTGCGGAATTTCTACTTGCAGCATCCGGAAAAACAGGCGCAATTTGAAAACGCCATGCTGATACATCTGCAGGCAGAAATCAATCCGCCATACAGTGAAAATCTGCTGCGGGAAAAGATCGTGGAGGCAATGAGCGAGGACTTTAAGGAAATCTGCCCGCGGCAGAAAACCACCATCGATGAGGTCGTGGCGGCAATGTTCGGGGTTCTCAATGCCAATACTGTTGAATCTCTGAGCGGTCTTAAAAAGCTGAAACGTACCTTGAATTTGTGCTATCGTTCCTCAGGGCGTGATGAAGACTATCAGGAATGGCTGCAGAGCCTTATTATGAAATTTGAGGCATACCTGAAACATGTATACTACCTCCGCGAAGGTTCGGAAATCGCAGAGCGGGACGGCAAAAAAGTGCAATTCCTTGATGCAGCAAAAGCCACATGGGTTAATGAACTGCATTACACAGATGATGAAACACTCCGGAAATTCAAAATTTATTACGAATTTCTCCACGCTCAGCGCAATGAAGAAAGCCATGCTGCACCGGAAATCCCGGACGAACAGGTCAGACTCGGCGTTCACATGACAGTGGCAATGTACCTCTATGCCACACTCATCAATCTGCATCGGATGAGAACGATGGGATTGCCGGAATAAACAGGCAGAGATATCTTTTGAAACGGATATCATTCACAGATGGATTGTGGAAAAATATACTGTCAAATCCCTTCGTCAATTTGTGATTGCCGGGTATCCGAAGACTTATGGAACAGAAATGCAAACTATTGCATTCTATTAAGTTAGAAATTTGACGATACTTATCCGTCAAAAGTCCGTCATTTTTTATCGGAAGAGCGGACTGTGCGGAAAAAGTCGCGGATGATTTTTCCGCAATCTTCGGCAAGGACACCGGATTTCACTTCGACCTGATGGAGCATACCGGGGAATCCGGTAATATCCAGAGCGCCGCCGGCGGCACCGGAACGCGGGTCCGGCAGGCCGAAGATGACGCGTCGGACGCGCGCATTTACCATAGCTCCGGCGCACATGGCGCAAGGTTCCTTTGTGACATAGATATCGACGTTATCCATTCTCCAGTCTTTAAGGATACCGGAAATGGAACTGATCAAAAGGATTTCGGCATGGGCGGTGGCATCTTTGAGCATTTCCACCTGATTCCATGCGCGGGCAATAATTCTGCCGTCCATAACGGCGACTGCCCCGATAGGGACTTCACCTGCCTCGGCGGCGCGTTCCGCGCACCGGAGAGCAGCGCGCATATAATATTCATCATTCAGGAGTACGGGTCCGTCATTTTCGATATAGCGGGTAATATCGGGGAGTTCGACGAGGCTCATAATTTGACTCCGAGTTCTTTATTGCGGATATCGTCGAGGACAGAATCGCCGTAAATAGCGCGCATCAATTTGAGATTTTCGTCATAGAAGACCTGAGGATCAGGTCTGGGGATGACATCATTTTTAGAGGCTTCGAGCATACGTTTCCGTTTTGCCGAATCGGTACGGAAGGAGGAGAGGTATCGTACGAGAGTTCTCGGACTCAATTCTTCGAAGAACTTTTGACCGAAGGATTCGACGTAATCAGCGGCGATAACGGAAATCAGTTCGGGGGAAGGAGATTTTATGCCGGAAGAGAGCAGGAAATCGCCGATCATTTCCTGGCATCGGATTTCATCGAAAATCGGGAAAAGGAAACCGCGTCCGCGACTGGAAATATTGGCGGGAAACTGCTGGTTTGCGGCGATTGTGAAAGAAATGTTATCCGGGAGAGAAAACGCGCCGCCGACGTGTGTTCTGAAATCGTACCAGTTCATTTGCGGCACATCAATATCGTCGAAAAAGACCATAAAGCGTCGTGCGGGGTGATTATCGAGGGACCGGATCAGGTTTTCCAAGCCGGAGGAAAGGTCTTCGGGTGTTGCGAGAATCAGTGTAATTTCCGGATAATGAAGGCTGTGAGAAATCGTCATCTGTGTTTTGCCAAGACCGGGCAGGGAACTGATCAGGAGCGGCAGATTGCTGTTTCCGTGAGCGAACTCGCCGAAATGGTCGAGGAAGGTTTTTCGCGCTGCCTGATAACCGTAGAAAGAATCCACGGGGCGTATATTTTTCAGGTTCAGCGGAAGAAACTGACCATGATTATGCAGGAAAACGCGTCCGGCGAAAAACTTGTCTTCATTGGCACCGGAGACTTTGGCACATTCCATAACGATAGCGGGTGTTTTCAGGCGGAGGAAAAGAGAATCGGGAGTACGCAATTTTACAGTGGAGGGTCGGAGGCGCGTGAGTTCCCCGTTGTTTTCCGCATTCAGTTTCAGGAAAGCGATGAAATCCGGGATCAGGGAAGCCAGTTGGCGCACGAGTAAAATGGCATGCTGAAGATAAAAAGAATCATCGCTATCCGGATTCTCCATTCCTTTTGCGCTTAATTTTCCTATATGCGCGGGGAGTACCGCCAAGAGTTCATGGTCCAGGAGACTGCGGAAAGAGGCGTCTGCGGAAAGTGCCGCCAGAGAGTTCAGGGCGTCCATGACATCCGGAACCGTGCAGTGTCCGGTGTGGTAGAGCAGATTACCGGGCATATCCTCTGAATACAGGACAGATCGCATTTGGTCCAGAGCGGTAAAAACAGCATTGAGGAAGGACTGCTTCCCGGGATTCGGGAAAAGCACATGGAACGAAGAAACAGCTTGTTCCGCCTGCTGAAGCAGATTTTTTCGGGCAACGTCTGAGTTATTCATTTTGTTTCGAGTTCCTGCGGTTCCGTTTGTTTCTTTTTTTTCTTACGTGCGAAGAAGGAATTTTTGTTTTTCCGTTTACCAGAACGGAAGACTATATTGGGATTTCCGGGCGGGCAAATGGTTTCAAAATCGGGGATATTCCAAGCAACTTCGTTCTGAATGACCGCGAGTTCTCTGGCGTTAGCATAACCGATGAGTTTGGAATACTCTTCTGCATTGGAAGTGCAGCGCAAATGCGGTTGAAGGAGCAGATTTGTAACTGCATTTTTTTTATCGACATTAGTGAATGCGTGAGGGGTAAAGATATATTTCATGACGTCATAGAGAAAATCTTCGAGTTCCTCATCATTGTTCCAGACGCCGTCAGAAGTTATTTTCCACAAACCGCCGGGTTGATTTCCGGATTTCAGTTCCGCGAAAGGAATCGTGAATAAAGCGAGCACTAAAGACATGCTGAACCGGTACTTGCCCTCGCGAATACGTTCACAGCGTTTCCGCATCAGATTGAGCCAGTACTTGCCATGTGGCGTATCCAAGAGGGAATCCAGAACTGGCAAGACGTATTTCAGGAACCCGAAGTTGCGGAAGACTTCCAGAATTTTATCGCCGTAAGGATTTTTGAGGATTTTTTCCACTTCAAGATTCATCCGGGAGACGCTGGAATGTACAATAAGAGGAATACTCTGTTTCAGAGATGCTTCCGTTTCCGGCTCCATGACAAATCCGAACTGTCCGACAAGCTTCAGGGCCCGGAGCATGCGGATAGGATCCTCTTCAAAACGCAAATCGGGTTTTCCGATACACCGCACAATACCATCTCTGATATCCTGCAATCCCAGACCGGTATAATCCAGGATTTCATCTTTCACGGGGTCGTAAAAGAGGGCGTTTACCGTAAAATCGCGCCGATGCGCATCTTCTTCAGGCGTTCCGTATTCGTTGTCGCGGAAAATCAGATGTTCCGGTGCGTCCAGGAAAGGAGACTGCGCGGTTTTAGCGTTGGGACAGCGCCGGAAAGTGCTGATTTCGACGATTTCGGAACCGGAACAGAAGAGATGAACGAGGCGGAATCTGCGTCCGATGATAATGCAGTGACGTTTTCTGAAAACACAATGGACCTGTTCCGGTGTAGCGGAAGTGGAAATATCATAATCTTTAGGTATTCTGCCCAAGAGGATATCGCGAATAGCGCCACCGACGACGTATGCTTTATACCCGGATTTCTGCAAGGACACAATGATATCCTTGATATGCGGAGCGATTTTTTCAAAGAGAGTAGTCATAATGTACAAAAGCAGGAATCAGCGGAAAGGCATTTTTTTACAGAGAATGGTGTTGACACCGTCCAGGGCAGGATCACGATGAGGGTAATCTGCATTGTAATGCAGACCGCGGCTTTCTTTCCGGCTCATAGCGGAATCGATAATCAGTTCCGCGACGGTAGCCATATTCCGCAGTTCGATCAGATCTTTTGTCAGGTGGAAATCCCAGTAATACTTTTCGATTTCGCGCTGAATCATCTTGATACGGGTTTTTGCCCGTTCCAGACGTTTGTTTGTGCGGTAAATGCCGACATAGTCCCACATAAAGCGGCGAATCTCTTCCCAGTTATGGGAAATAACGACCTGTTCATCGGAAATTGCAGCATCGCCGCAAGTCCACAGCGGCACACTGAAATTACTGCGGTCGGAACGCAAGGCTTCGATATTGGCGGCAATCTGTTCGGCTGCGCCAGCGGAAACCACGACGGCTTCCAGCAAACTGTTGCTTGCCAGACGATTAGCGCCATGAAGTCCGGTACAAGCAGTTTCGCCGACAGCGTACAAGCCGGAGATACCGGTAAAACCATTGGTATCGGTAAGAATACCGCCGCAGCTGAAGTGAGCGGCAGGAACAACGGGGATAGGCGTGACAGCCATATCGATACCGGCTTCCATACATTTGGCATAGATGTTCGGGAAACGTTTCTGCAGGAATTCCGCAGTATGGTGGCGCATATCGAGATAGACGCAGGACTGACCGGAACGTTTGAGTTCGTTGTCGATGGCACGAGCAACGACATCTCGGGGAGCCAGACTCTTCATTTCGTGATAATGCTGCATGAATTCCTGATATGTGCCGTCTTTGTTCAGAAGTTTCAATACGCCGCCTTCTCCGCGCAGTGCTTCGCTGATAAGGAAAGATTTGACTTTCGGCGAGAAGAGAATCGTGGGATGAAATTGATAGAACTCCATGTTTGCGATTTTAGCGCCGGCACGATATCCCAATGCCACACCTGCCCCGCAGGAGCCATCCGGATTACTGGTATAAAGATAGACTTTTCCGCAACCGCCCGTTGCGAGAGTAGTACTGAGAGCAGTGAAAGTTTCCACGCGGTTATTGACAACGTCAAAAACATAAGCGCCTAAACAGCGGTTTTCCCCGGGATAACCCAGTCTTGCAGTGGAAATCAAATCCACAGCAACGTGATTTTCGAAAACGCGGATACGGGGATTTGCGCGACATGCGGCAACGAGGGAGCGTTCCACTTCCGCACCTGTAATATCGCCGGCATGAAGAATACGGCGTTTCTTGTGTCCGCCTTCCCGTCCCAGGTCAAACTCTTCATTGCTCCGGGAAGTTTCCATCCCCATTTCACTTCGTGTAGTGAAGTGGGTTCCCAAGTTAATAAGCCACTGGATGCGGGCGGGTCCCCGTTTGACAATATCCAGGACCGCTTCCCGGTCGCAGAGATGATCTCCCGCTGCCAGAGTATCTTCCAAATGTTCTTCAAAGGTATCGTTTTCATCGGTTACGCAAGCAATTCCCCCCTGAGCCATTTTGGTATTGCAATCGTCTATAGCGCCCTTTGTGATAACGGCGATAGAACCGGAAACTTTCTCTGCCAGAGTCAATGCGGTGGAAAGTCCTGCCAAACCGCTGCCGATAACGATGTGATCGAAATAAATTTCCTTTGATGCAATCATTGTTTGCCCCCATTATGGAAAATTCACATTTATGGTGTATATTATGAAAAGTACAAGTTTGATAACCATGCAACTTCTGTTGCTCTTATTAACATACCACAAAAACGGCTCATTTCAATGAAAATGACAGCAAAAATAGAAAGAAAGGTTTTATTTTATGGAAGATAATACAATCGGACGCCAAAATGCTTTCCGCGTCTCCTGGAAACGGACACTGCTGGATATCGCCGTTCTGATGCTGTCCGGCGGCTGTATGACGCTTGCCTTTTCGCCCGTCAACTGTTCTTTTTTCGCCTGGATCTGCATTATGCCGCTTCTCTGGCTCTGCGCCGGACGCTCCAAAAAACGTGCTTTTCTCTATGGACTTATCTGGGGCTGGATGTGGCATTTCACCAATACTTTTTTCTTCCGCGAAATTTTTATCGGCATTCCCTTCGTATTCGCTGTCATTCTTGCTCTGTTCAATGCATTTTTCGCAATCCTGATTCCGCCCGTTTTCTCCAATTTGCTTTACCCGGAAGAAATCCGTAAGGCAGATTTTACGGCACGCCGCAATTTTTACGAGTTCCCCGCCTGGGCGGAAATCACTGCTACGCTCACACTTGCTTCCGCCTGGACTGTCATTGAGTGGGTCCGTTCCTGGATTTTCACAGGTTTTCCCTGGAATCTGCTGGGAGCCTCACAGTGGCAGAATACAAGTCTCATCCAAATTTGCGAATACACGGGCATTTACGGTCTTTCTTTCCTGATTGCTCTGTTCAATATCGCCTGTTATTTCGCCATCCGCGGATTCCGGTACAGTCTTCCGGAAAACAAATATAAACGTCCATTCCCGCTTATTATTGCCATTGTCGCCATTATCATTGCCGGATCCATAGGTGTAAGATTGTACAACAATACCCAACACCGCTACCGGAAGGACTGCCGCGAATTCGGTATCGGCGTTGTCCAGCCTTATCTTTCTCTGCGCCGTGCCGGAACCGGGAGCCAGTCCATGGAAGCCTTAGAGGTCTGTTCGCAGCTGACAGAGGCTCTGATTGCAAAAGATCAGGAAAACCGGGCAGTCCGGGAAGCGCGCGGTCTGGATACCAATCGGGAAGACGACCTGAAAAACATCAATGCTCTGGAAGCGCGGAAAGCCATGCTGAATCTGGATTTGATTGTCTGGCCTGAAAGTGCCGTTCCGCGTTATTACTACGAGATGTTCAATTATGAATCTATGGTTGAAGCAGCGAAAAAGAACGGTACCTGGGAACAGCTTAAAAACATACCGAAGCCGTTCGGAGCAATCTACCGTGAAAATGTGCGCTCTCTGCTTGCACGTTCCAATGTTCCTATTCTTCTCGGGACTATCACTTTCGATCTGGAAGAAATCGAAACGGATGGAAAAAAATCTTATCAGGTTTCCCATACTTACAATTCGGCGCTGCTGCTGAAACATGCGGAGAAAACAGACCCGGGCAAATACGATTACGATACCGCCGGCAAGTATTCCAAAGTTCATCTGGTACCCTTCGGCGAATTTGTTCCACTGGCAAAATATTTCCCGTCTCTGGATAATATTCTCGGTATGGGAAGAAGCCTGACGGAAGGAAAGAAATTTCATGCTCTCAACGTAAAACCGGACCTGAACGTCGGCTGCCTCATTTGTTATGAAGATGTATTCGCATACGCAGCCCGGGGACAGGCACAGGATAATGCCAATATGCTGCTTGTAATTACCAATGACGCCTGGTATCCTGAAAGTTCCGAGCCGGAACAGCACTATATCAACTCCATTTTCCGGACCATTGAAACACGTTTGCCCATGGTCCGGTGCGGAAACTCCAATTATTCCGTTCTGATTTCCCCCTGCGGTGAACTCGAAGATGCCGTCTGCAAACGTTATGACTCTGACGGCAATACCATTTTTCAGCCGGAATACAAGAAAAGTGCTTCCGATATGTTTCTCGTCCGGGTCAAGGAAAAACCGGAAAAAACCTTTTATACCCGGTTCGGAGATGTTTTCGTACTGTTTTGCGGATTCCTTCTTGCCATCGGAATGTGTCTGACCATTTTCAAAGCTTATCTCTTCGCAAAACTGCTGGGTTCGCCATTTACCGCCGAACAGGACCGTATCCGCGCCGAATTTCTGGCTGCTGAAAAAAAAGCACAAAAAATCCGATAAAAGTACCTCTGCCGGAAAAGACTCACCACACAACCCGTAACGGAGAAAATACAAGATGAAGCCGCTTATTATTTTCATGTTCGCTTTTATGATATTCGGCAGTACGGCTCTTTACGCTCAAAACAACGATGAGCCGAAACGGCAGACCTATCCTCTGAACGAGTCAAGAACTGCCGTCAACCGGAAAATCATGGAAACGGTCAAACAGAATGCTCCGGGAAACTGGAAAAATGCCGGATTTGCCTACTTTCTCGCCAATCCCATGAATGAAATGCCCTATCTTCCGGACAGCGACCTGACCGGACTGAAACCATATCCTGTGCTGGAACTGATTGCGGCAAGAGATGAATATGAACCTGTCTCTTTCCTGCTTTGCGCGGAACGAACCATGCCCGGAAAACTCCAGATCGTTCCCGGCGATTTCCGTTCGGAAGACGGTGGTGTGATTCCCGCCTCGGAAGCCGATATCAAAATGATAAAATGCTGGTACAAAAGCGGATCTGCCTGGTACGGAATGTTTGTTGATCCCCTGCGCCGCCGCCTGATTCCGGAACTGCTCCTGAATGATGAAAATCTGGTTTATGCAGACCCGGAAACGCAGGACAATTATCTCCGCATGAAAGGCGAGGACGGCAGCCGTTATTATGAGTGGGCATCGCAATCGGTCCATACAGTCAACTGGCGATGCACGGAGCCTGACCCGAAGCGAATCGAAGATGCGGAGACGTTCCAAGGAGTTGTGTTGAACAAAGACGAACTCAAGCAGATTTTAGTAACTTTCCACGTTCCACGGGATGCAAAACCCGGTCTGTACAACGGCAAACTGACCTTGTCCTTCTCCGACGGTTCGCAGACGCAAACTATCCCCGTCCGGCTGAAGGTACTTCCGTTCGTGCTGCCAGACCCCAAAACGAACTATGATTTGAACAAAACTTTTGTGGTGGGTTTTTACGGCTTTGCCACTCGTGGCGTAACAGACAAACGTATCCTGAACTGTGTACGTCACAATGTGAAAAATCCTATCGGATTCCCCGTTTTGAACCTGTTTGATCCGGAACAGACTCGAAAAGATGCCGAAACAGCAATACGACTGGGCATAAACACCGATATCCTTCTCGCTGCCGGCCCCTCTTCCGGCGTTACGGTATCCGAAAATCCGACTCGTGCCCAACTGGCGGCATTGAAGGAACTCGAACGCAAAATGCTTGCCGCCACTGCCCTCTCGAAACTTTGCTATGGACATACCAATTTCTATTGCTATGGAGTCGATGAGGGAAATGCGGACGTTCTCCGCGCCCAGCAACCCGCCTGGTCCATCGTACGGAATAGCGGCGCAAAAATCATGGTAACAACCTATCCGCGCGGCGAAATGATGTTCAACCTCGACCTCGTTTCTCTCCCGGAAGCCCCACATCCGCGTTTTGTGCGCGATATGGCGGAAGCAATCCATAAAGCAAATCCCGACAGCATAGTCGGCTGGTACTCTAATCCTCATTGCGGGCCGGAAAATCCGGATTTCAACCGCCGGTTCTATGGTTTGATACCATACGCCAATAATCTCGATGCCGATTTGAACTACGCTATGCTGAACCATAACGTAAAAATCTGGAACGAGTTCGGCGATACATACGAATCCGACCGCAGAAACAACTCCATGCTGTATCCCACAAAGGACAGTTTCGTGGATACCCTCGAATGGGAAGGTGTCCGGGAGGGCATCGACGATATCCGGTACCTCACCCTGTTGCGACAGCTCTGCAAACAGGCACTGGCATCCCCGGACCCCGCTGTACATACACTCGCACGAAAAGCACTGAGCAAACTGGCATATACGGACCTCATGCGGCGTAATCCGGATACAATCCGTCTGGAGGCTGTCCGAAACATCCTTATCCTGCAAAAAGCCCTCAGCACGAAAGGACAGGTGAAAAAATGAAAAATATATTCCTCCCCGCCCTCTGGACCTTCCTGATTGCATGTTCCCTTTCCGCACAAGATTTCCGAGCAGAATTCCGTTCTCTGCAGCAAACCCGCCTTCAGCAGAAAGGCATGGACCCGTTCGATGTGTATGAGCGGACCGCTGCCGCAATCAACGCCGTAAAGCCGCCCCCGGTCAATGCCGATTCCCAAAAAAACACTGCAGAACAAAATGCCTTTCAGGACGTCCGCAGCACGACATTCGTATCCCTTCTCTGCCAGATGATACGGTACGATGCCGATTTCTCATTCCGCGAATTTCAGCGTTTGCGGAAAGACGGAAAAATCCTCCCGAAACATATCACTCGCTTCACTCCGCAACTGGCCCAACACGCCGCCCGAAATGGAAATCGTCCACTCTGGGAAATCCTGTGGAAAGAATTTACTGCACTTCCCAAAGAACAACGTAATCTATACGTTGTTTCCGCTTTCCTCCAGAGTTTCACGCCCGATAAAGCATGGAATATGGCTGCAGAATATCTGTCCGCCAATCCGGACTTGAACGGAATCGAACGTTTTAACATTCTTTCCGGTCTCGTTACCGGACGGGTCTATAACGGCGAATATTCCTGGGCGAAGAAAAAATTGCCCGAACTGGAACAATTGGCAACAACAACGAAAAACGCCTCCCTGAAATCTCTTTACCACGCTTTGGCAAACGGCGGTTTCAAAAACGCCGATACCGCTTTCGCACAAAATATGGCGGAAAAAGGCGATAACCGGCAGGTCCTGCTCTATCTTAAACTGAAAAGTATAGAAAACGATTTTACCGGATGCGCGGCAATTCTGGAGGAAGCAATAAAAAACTGGAACGTACATGACAAGCCTTTTATTCTGCAAATGCAGGCTGCTGCTTTCATCTATCGGTACAAGGGCAATATCGATGCCTTTGACCGTGTATTCGAAGAACGTAAATTCAATCCGCAGCAGCGTCTTTCTTTTCTCCGGAACGGATGCGTTATTCTCCGCAATCTTCGACACTACAAGCTGATTCAGACAGTTGACCGGGAAATTTGTGAAAAATGGTTCATTCCACGTCAGGACCGTTTCTATGATGTCAAGTACACAGATCTGGCGCCCGCAACTGCCGGCGCCTGGGCAACTTCGCCTTTTTACAATGACTGGAAGGCGATGGAACAACGTTTCTTCCGGTATGACGACCAGTATATGGTCAGCGAACACAACGACACACTGCATTTGAAAGGAATTGAACAGAAACCGCTGAATCCGGACTACCGCACCGGAGTTCATTTCCTGGCAGACGTCACCGGACTTCATATCTATATCCGTGGTAATGACCCCGCCATGCAGGAGGTTTTTGAAAGCAAACGCGATGCCGGTGCCATGGAGTGTTATTTCAAACCCGGTTATGATGCCCCGTACAGCATGTGGTTCTGCCATGAACTCCCCCGGTGTACAGACAATTTCGAGGTGGATTTTGCCGCTCCGTCTGCAGCTTATACCCTCACGGCAGACTGTATCAAACGCGATGCCGTCTGCACAAAAGAGGCCATTGTCGTTCATACGCTGATTCCCTGGTACGCATTCCTCAAGTACCTGCCGTTGAACAACGGATTATGGTATTTCGGAATGCAGCGCTGGTGCGCCGATTCCAGAACCCTCTCCGGGCATGTCCATGAACTCGAACGTATGGTACGACTGCGGTTCCAGTTCACGCCCCAACAGAAAGTTCGTCTACTGCGAGCTGTCTGCCGCGAAACATTCAACCGGTACAGTACTCTCAGAAATGACAGAAACGGCTCTATCCTGCTCTGGAAGCAGCCCGATGTCGGCGACCCCGAATTTTACGAAAAAGCTCTGCTGCCGCTGTTGAACGAACTGGATCAAGCCGGCAATTCCATCCAATCCGCCTCCGATGAGCAACTGCTCAAATTAGCGGAAACTTATCCCGCCCGCTGGCATGGTATCCTGTATGAAATCGACCGTATCCGTGCAGAATGGCTGAAACAATCTCTCATGAAATAGTTCTTAATATCATTTATACGGAGACAATTATGAAAAGACAACTCGCTTTCAAACAAAAAGTACTTTCCTGCCAACCTATTTGCGGTACTCATATCGCATTGGACAATCCCGCCATCGGAACAATTTTCGGTACTGCCGGATTTGATTTCGTATGGATTGATACCGAACATACCGATACCTGCGCCACTTCCCTGATGAACGTCATTGCGGCGGTCCAGGCGGAAAATACCCCCGCTATCGTCCGGGTGCCTGTCAATGACCTTACTGCCACAAAGCATACGCTGGAAATGGGACCCGACGGCATCGTCTTCCCGACCGTCAATACCCCGGAAGAAGCGGATCAGGTTATGAAAATGTGCATGTACCCGCCCGAAGGAACACGCGGATTCGGTCCTCTTCGTGCCGTCAAGTACGGCGCCAGAGATATGGACGAGTACATCGCGGCAAGCAATAATGAACTCACCCGTTTCATCCAGATTGAAAGCCGGACCGCTGTTGAAAATCTTCCGGAAATCATCAAGAACCCGTATATCGACGGATATATCTTTGGCCCATGCGACCTTTCCGGCTCCATTGGGGAATTGAACAAGGTTTTCGGCGACAATACACAGAAACTGATCAAACAGGCGATTGCCATTCTGAAGGATGCCGGCAAATGCATCGGTGTTTCCACCGGATCCATCGACCCTGAAGTCATTGCTTTCTGGAACGACCTGGGCATCAACATGATTTCTTCCGGTGCCGATTTCGATTATATGCGTATCGGATGCCGCGAAAACCTGAAGAATATCCGGAAAATCCAAGGCCGCGACTGAAATTCCGGTCATCCGAATTTCAATATAATCCTATTGATAATGAGTAAGATACGCCGTAATATTTCCCCCCATTGTTAAGTAAAATAACGAAAAAAAATGATTTTTTCAGATTAAACGCTATCCCCTCCCGAACGCGGGAGGGGACGGTTTCTGAAAAAAGTTTCAGCTGTCCCCTAATTAAAATTGATACAAGGCATTCTGAAGTTCTGCAGCTACCATGACCTTACAGAAAAAGAGCGGTACTGCTGAACATGAGTCGGCAGTTTAAAATTGCTGATGTATTAAATTTTTAACGCAACTAAGTTGAAACTCTAAACTACCATACATTCTACGTTCAAAAAAAGGATCGGAGAAATCAATATTCTCTTTCCCATTTTATTCTCCTTCATTTTGAAGTTCTACTGCCTGCGGGAACCCGGCATCCGCCGATTTTTTCAGATAGTATGCGGCTTTCTCTGCATCCTGTTTCATTCCATAGAGCCCCTTTCTGTAGAAATTTGACATATTGAACGTAGCCATACCAATAAGTTTTTTGTCTTTCTTTTCCGTATCAGCCACATGGCGGATTAAAGCGATTCCCTCCGGCCACAGACCGACATCAAGATAGGCTCTGCCCAACTCGTGTTTGGCAGGATTTAACTCGGGATCTATCTCAAGTGCTTTCTTAAAATATGCAATGGCCGGTTCATAATGTGAAAGGCCAGTTGCCTGAATCACACCGCACCAAAAATATCCTTCAGCCGAGCCTTTTTGCCCCGCAAGTGACAGTGCATACATTGCCTGCTTGTACTCCAGAGCTCCGGCATGCGTGGTTTTTTCGTAAAGTTCCTGACCGAGTTTGATAAGTGTTTCTAAAGAACCGTCGTTCTCTGGCAGATTTACTTTTTCCACTTCCGGCAAATACGGTTTCCATGCTGCAACCCGATCTGCACCGAAAATGAAGAACGACTGTCTGCTCCATTGCTGAATGTTTTCAGGAACATCCTTCCGCTTTTTGAACCAGTTTTTTTCGATTAGGGTGGGGGCGATCTGTACCAGTTTCCGATAATCGGAGTTCGCCAGTTTGGGATCACGGTATTTCAGCAAAGTTCCTGCCATCCAGAAACAAAATCCCTTAAGCTGCGGATCATCGGTCAAATCAGCGGCTTTCCTGTAATAATCTGCGGCAATCCAACGGTAATGAAAACGGGGAAGATCCGGTTTTTGCAACTTAGGATTTTTGATTCCCAATCCCCATTGACAAGGATATCTGCCTTCGCAAATTACGTTGTCAGGTTCCAGAAAAGTACCGAACAGGAAATCGCCTTTGCTGCGAATCAGAGATGCCATCGTCAGAGTGGTCTCCAGTTTTGATTTACTGTCAAGCGCAGGATCGTTCAACTTTTCATTCAGTCGGATGAACAGTTCCGGATAATAACGATGGCGGTTTCCTGTGAACCATTGTAAAGCTTCGGCATAGCGTTTTTCTCTCATCAGACGGTGTGCGAGGATATTCCGGACAAGATACTCTCCTTGCCATATAATGTTCGGATACAAAATCTTGTTGTTTTCCGCACATTGACAGGAGGATACGTCAAAATCGCAGAGGGCTGTTTCCGTTGCGTATTTTCTGCAAAAATCCAGCAGTTCTTCCGTACTGAAAATCTGTTCGGCAATCAATCCGATATCTTCCGGGGTTCCGCCTTTCATCCAGCGTTTCAGAGCCTCGGTATATTGTCCCAGTTTGTAGTATTCGAGACCGGCAAAAGCCTGAAGTTCCGCATGTGTATGCAGGGCGATGGAAGTCACCGGCATATCATCTGCCGTGTAGTCCGGATATTTTGCGATGTAATCATCAATGGCCTTAATTTTCTCCATCCCGGACATCTTTTTCAATCGGAGTAAAGCCAAAAGTTGAGCGTGTTCTGGTTTGTCAGCCAAAAGTTTTTCTGCATCGGCAAGAGGGAGACGCAATGCCAATACTGGATAATTCAATGGGCTCTGCTTTGCAAATTCCGCTGCCATTTTTCTGGCAGTAAGCATTTGGCGATTTGTCAAACCGATGCCCACCACAAAATCACGCAAAGACGGCATCCGCTTGCAAAGCTCGCGTAAGATCTTCTCTTCTTCAGTGTAAATGTAGAATCGCAGGTATGACATTTCTTCACCACTGTAAAATCGGTCACCACGAAATCTAGCCCAGCTCCAAATGTCATTGTCATTGACATAGCGCCATTCTTTCTCGGCGAACCAATTCATGGCAAATTCACGAAGCAACTGATGATAGTAATGTTCTTTTATGCTCAAATCGTCAGTCATCATGAAGTACCAATTAGGAATGTCTTTGTTCAATGCACGTTCCAGTCCTTGAGAGTCAATACAACCTTTTTTCCTCGCATCGGTAATCTGATTAAGATAATGACCTTTCACCTCTTCCTGTCTGCCTGCGGCACGACGATCTATGCTATATAGAACCGGAATCGTAGTGTATCGTCTTTGTTCAAGTGGCAGTGCAAGCAATTGATTCCATGCGGAAGGAATCAAGACTTCGGACTCCTTAAAATACAAGCCATTTCTTCCTTTCGCATAGAGTTCAAACTCCAACAGTTTCTTATGAGGAGCTTCTATTGGAGTTCGTTTTGGGGAATTCTGTACGAAGTCAATGAATTTCTTAAGCTGATCCTCTGGGATATTCAGACCTTTTGCGGCTTCCCGGATATCTTTTTCCCATGCTTCATTGGGGGATATCCCTTCAGGCAAGTCCGGAGATGCATCGGGATAATGATACCGGGCAATCTTCAAGAGATGTGCATCTACATTGACATTGGGAAAATCAATGCAATCTTCGTGATCCACAAGTCCGGCAAAAGCAGTTACACTGCATCCTATGCAAAAAAATAAAAAAAATGTCTTTTTCATTAGATTTCCCTTCCTCAATGATTATGATAAACACCTTCATCATCCGGATGAGATGTATCGTTTTTCCAAACCCGGTTGTTTTTCACCAATTCACTCAAAGTAAAATTAATAACATTTTTGCAATTGAAATGTATATCAGCAGTAAAAAGTATCATAAAAAAAGCCTTTCTTCACGAAAAACAAAAGATATTCCCATGATTGAACTTTGTCAAGAGCGAATGAATGATATTTTTATCAAAATCCAACATGACACGCAGTACATCCGGCAAGATACAGCATTACCGCCACCAGTATGATAACGAAAAACGCCATCGTAATAAAAGGTTCTCACATAACCTGCTTAAAAGTCAGCGAAGTAGCAACAGTAAAACTAATCCAGAGAAAACAAGTGAATTGCTCCGTTGATGTTATACGCAACCCCAAGGCAAATCAGCAAGAGAAGCGATTCCAAATTCCAAAGATACGGAGCAACAACACCCGCTTAATTCCGCAAAAATAAACCGTTGTCGCAACTACTACGCCACAAAAAAAGATGCAATGTTGAAATTCTGTACAAACAACACGTTTGCAATTACCAGATTGCCATACCCAACAACAAGGTACTGCCTGCCATAACCTCCATCATTATTTTGTTTGTAATTTTATTCATCATTTCACCATTGAGTTAAACTTCGTTTCAAGACTTTTCCATTGCTCACGCAAAAAGTTTATTTCTAGGATACTTCCGATGGATTTGGTAAAATCGTGTGCTGTCAACAACAGAATGTATCTCGGTTTATCCGCAGACAGATATCCAACAACAGCGTAAGTACCTTTTTCTTGTTTTCCTTTCATGCGAAAAGAAGTTGCTCCAAGCGGATTTTTAATTGCTTTGACTGTTTCAGGATATTTCAACAAATATACCCACGCTGCAATCATATCTTCCGGGGAAACAATATGCATTGCACCAATCGCATAATTTGAAAGGTACAGGTCGCCCTTTTGCATATCCAAACATTTTTTGAAACCTGCTTGTTTAAGAAAATTTTCCAACGGATCCAATCCAACCTTTTTTGCAATCAGCCATGTACCGATGTTGCTGGAATTTTTCAAGATTTCTGCAACAGTGATTTTTCCCAACGGTAGAACATCATGTAGCCAACGATCTTCCACTTGAATTCTGCCATTGCCGCAATCAATAAGATCATCCATTTTTACCGTTCCTGCTTCCAATGCGGCAGTAATGATAAAAGGTTTCAAAAGCGACATCGGAGAAAAATCCGGCATTTCTTCTTTTCCGTAAAGTTCCGATACGACAATTTTACCCTTCTGAATATCATAAAGCAGGATTTGAGCCGCAACGGGCTCTTGTTTTGCAATGATCTTCATGGTTTCAGATATATTCCTCTGCAACACTACATACTGCAAATCAGCAGAAAGGTTGAAATTGCGGATAAGTTTCTCTGCTTTATCGGCTTTGGCTGCTGCGACTTTTCCTGCCTCGACAGAAAGTGGCTCGACAAAGTTACGTTCCTCATGCACTGCCCGGATGCAGATATACAAATTATTCTTCGGATCTTCAGTTTTGATCACACCAATGGCATTGACCACGATCCCATCCGGCGGACGATAAAAGGAGATCCATTCAATATTGCCAACGGGGCTGACCGGAGTATTGACTTTATCTGTATAAACTACCGGAGTGGGAATAGCTTTCTTTTCTGCAACTCCGATATACGCAAGTACGTATTTAAGTAAGGTCGCCGTTTGAGCTGACACACGCTTGGGATCACGAATGCCTTTCATCCGATTCAATCCCAAAACAATGCCGGGCTGCTCATAGGAAAAAATACCCGGTCTGGTGTGAAACTGAAATTTTTCTTTGCTCAGCGGGTCGGAATAGGATGATGATCCGAGCAGTTTCATCCACTGATCGGGAACAGGGAACATATATCCGACCGGCATAAACACATCGCCATGCCAATCCTCACTGGGATTTTGCAATGTATAATCGCGTTTTTCCAAATCAAAAACAGAACTCTGGGATGCTGCAATCAGTTCTCCTTTGGAGCTGACAATTATACCATAAGCATATTGGGGATCGCTCTTTACTGCAATATCAGAAATCAATTTTTCCAGTTGAGTCTGCAACAATGTATCCAAAGTAAGATAAATCGGATGAGTAATATTTTTACGGTAAATGATTTCTTCCATCCCGATTCGTCCGCCTTCTCCATCCCGACCGGTTATTTCACAGTGGTGCTGGATATAGCCAATCCATGTTGCGGCAAACCGTCCACCCTTTGTGTAAATACGCAAGTTTTCTTTCAATGTACGAAACAATTTGTTTTTAACCAGAAGTTCACCGTTGCGGTCAAAAATTTCAGGCAGATTGACTTGTGCATTGATTACACTGCTTCCGGCAAACTCTTCTGCCAGTGCAAAATACTTCTTTGCTTCTTCGGGTTTACCATGATTCTGATAAAAGACTGCAAGATTATATGTTCCGACAACATGACGGCGTTTCACCAGTTCTTTGAAAATTTCTTCCGCTTCGTCATCACAGCGGAGCATGGGATCCATTTCTCCGTCAGCATATTTAACCCCAAGATTGTTCCAGCAATCGGCGTTATTCTGAATAATTCCCGCAATCAGAGCGACATCTGCCGTATCCGGAGGACTGAGGAATGTTTCCAAACTAAGTGTTTTTCCGTTTTTATGAAGGAAAAACTGATATTCACGCACCATCCAACGACCGGTGGTGTCGGTATGGATATGGAAGTAAAGATTATTTCCCAAATCCCAGACGACATCCTGATCATAAAAATCTTTCGGCATAGAAGACTTCATAAAAGGTTTTATCAATCGCTTGGTTTCTTCTTGCGAACAGCATTTGAAATCGGATGCATTCAAATATTGGCTCAATTCTGATTCAGAGGTTAAATTGATCATCCGGATGGTTGGATTCGGATAAAGCAGATTTTCCCAAATCGGCTGTTGTTTGAACTCATCGCTCATCCAGCGCATATCGCCCTCGCGGTCAGCCATAAGATTTTTTTCAATCAGAGCTTCGGTTTTCTGCGAGTCGTAATTCCAGTTCGGAAGTTTAATCCCGCTCGGAAGTGGAAGCCGGATCATCTTGCTGCTATCGGAAACTTCCGGTCTGCCAGCTTGTTGATCCTGTACTTCCGGACTGGTGGTTCCGGTTATCTGACGGCTATTTTCGTTATGGGGATCAATTGCCTGCTTGAGAGAATCGGGCTTTTCTTGCTGATTGAGTTCCTTCTGCAGTTCTGCTATTTTTGCGTGAGTTTTGGGGTTATTCAACATCTCTGCTGCTGATTGATGACCTTTGTCAGTAGCAAGTTTCATCCATTTTTTGAAACCATCAATATTACCTGTAAGACCTTCAAGCAGACCGATTTTGAATTCAGTATCAGCGTCTGCTTTAATTTTCTCTGCTGCCATAAGACAAAGCTTTGACCAAAGCAAATAGGAACTGTGTTCTTCATTTCTGGCAAGGTAGCAGTCTGCCAAATAGAGCCATGCCTCACGATAATTTTGCTTGGCTGCCAACTCAAGGTACTGATAGGCTTTTTTATCGTCTTTAAGAGTTTCTCTGCAATAAACACCATATTGAAATTGATCCTGAGCAAATTTTGCTGATTCTTCAACCGGAGGCGGAGTCTTTTCATTTGCCTGAGCAGGTTTACTTTCTGTCGGCAAATCGCCGGCACAGATAGTACCTGCCAGCAGTAAAACCTGTAAAATCGTGTTAAATTTCTTGCTGATCATTTTTGCGTTCTTCCTTTCTGGTATTGTTTTCTGTTCTTGTCCATCTTATTCTGGAATTGTTTTTTCATCATGCATCACTTGAGCATGATTGGTCTTTAGTTTTTTCAAACACTAATCGCATTCGTCTGCTTCCATATCCGACATCCAAGGTTGTTTTGATACTTCCCCGAAAAAGTTGAATATTTCCTTAAGACCATCATGCAAAGCAAAATTTTTATGTTTGAAATAGTCTTTCTTTGGAAAATACGGAAGAAAGACTACCAAAACCGCTTTCAAGGTATAATCATCCCAATCAACACCGACGCGAATGTAGTCGCAATAATCCAAATTCCAATGGTTACAGAAAGCCATCGCCTCCAACGAGCAGAAAATAGAAAGTTTCAACTCATCTTCCAAAGGGCATACTCTGCCACTAACCCGATAGCCGTCCAATGGAGGCATATCGAAAAAGAGTTCTTCCTCCTCATCATCTATATAAATGTCAAAACACTTCAGGGCAAGCAGTTCCTGTTTTACTTCGGCAAGCCAAAAATCCGTCTTTTCCTGAATAGTCCAGTCACATT
>CALCCZ010000070.1 GCA_937900075.1 uncultured Lentisphaeria bacterium | reverse complement strand
ACTTTTAGCTGATTTCAAAGAACAAAAACTGAAGTTCAATAAAGCAATGAAGATAATACGGACATCATCGTTTTCTCTTGATGATTTAGCAGAGGCCGGAATTCAAACACATATTTTGCGGAGTATTCACTTTCGTGAAACAGGATATGTAGAAAACGTTGTTTTCCCGGGGATATGCGTTCCCCTTTTATTCAAACTATATGCAGATATAGATGGCAATCTGTATGTTTGCGAAAATTGTGAGGGGCAAACAGTTATTGGGAATGCTTTGTCGGGATATTTGGATATGAATGCAATCAAATTGATGACTGATACTATTGAGAATCTTTTGAACAATGTTTTGCATTGTGCCAAATGTCCTGCCATGCGATTTTGTTCGTTATGTTTTAAGCAATTTTTTAAGAACAAGCATCTCCGCCCGCTTAATGAGATTTTTATGGAATGCAGGAGAATGCAAAATGTGATTTTTAATTATTTCTCAATATATGTTTCCATCCTTGAGTG
Source organism: uncultured Lentisphaeria bacterium (assembly GCA_937900075.1). Classification (GTDB taxonomy): domain Bacteria; phylum Verrucomicrobiota; class Lentisphaeria; order Victivallales; family UBA1829; genus SIG77. The sequence goes on along the minus strand of CALCCZ010000070.1, from coordinate 5,460 downwards.
TAAACCGAATTTATTTTCTAATAGAGATTTTGCCATTCCAGAAGAAAAAGATTCGTTTTACAAGGAGATGATTGATGCTGTAAAACATAGGATAAGCATGGAAAGCATATGAAAACATCGCCTGAATAAATACTATTTATAGAACCGGTACTTAATATTTAGATGCGGAGCAATAGTTAATGGGGTAGCATTATGATGTTATCACCAATATAATCAAGTTAGGAGTATAATTATGGACTTTGAACAACTGCAAAATATTGAGCAATTTGAAAAGAGTTCCTTGGAATTTTTTAGTGGGGCTGATATTGAGCGACTTGAATCTATGGAAGAACTCTCTGAAGGACGATGGCAACAGTTGGAAGCCTCAGAGCGGTTGGATGCGCTACGTGATTTAGAAACCAAACTTGCGGATATACAAGGACGAGAACCTCGATTGGTGGAATTGAATTCCAGCTTATCATCTGATGTTAATGGTTTTTTTAATCCGCTAACTGGAAAAATAACCTTGAATGAAGACTTGTTGAACAATAGATTGAACGCCATTTCTACCATCGCCCATGAGGGACGCCATGCATATCAGTGGGATGCTATTATACACCGCGGACTTCATCCTGATTATCAAGAGGTTCAACGCTGGAAAGATTGTTTTATAAATTATAATGATGGGAATCCTACTCCTCAGGATGATTTTTTCTACGGAAATCGCATTGCGCAAAAGCTTGGGTTTGCAAAATATTGGAATCAACCTGTTGAAGTTGATGCTCGACTTTATGAAGAAAATGTCAAGCACATTTTTTGCTGATTATAAAAATTTGAGGTGTAATTATGAATATGAATTTTGATGATTTTTCAAAGATGTTGTCAACGTGTGATAATAGCTATACTTCTAACGAAAAAAAAGAATTATGGCAGGAAATAAGCAAGGCCTCTGATGAAATTAGAGATGCTATTTTTAAATATATGGAAACACAAACGGAAAAAGATTTTTCAGAAAATGTTTGGAATATATGTAAACTCAAACAGAAATTTGGAATGAATTATATTGCGGCAGCTTTGACTATTGATTGGATAAGAAAAAATCCCAAAGAGGCACTGCCAGCATTGCAAAAAGGTATTCTTTAAAATGGTAATGTCGGGAAAAGGATTACACTCTGAAGAGAATGTTGAAGAAAAATATGACTGGGGCATAGAGGGAAAGACTGATTTTTGGCTTGCCGCGATAAAACAGGAACTGCTTGCCCAAAAGTGTTTTGATATTTATCCGGATGATGATGAAATTGAACTCTTTTTTGATATGCCGTCGGTGGATGGATATCGGGTCTGGGGAGATGCATGTCCGTTGGACGATGAGTTGAAACTCACCGTTTCCTGTTCTCTGGAACGAAAAATCAAGGAAAATCAACTGGTGCAGGCAATGACTTTCTGCAATCGGTGGAATCTGGGTGAACTTGACTACATTCGGGTCGGTGTCAATTCGCAAGATTGCACATTGAAAGCGGTCTTGGTTTCTTCTATCCCGTATTTTCCCCGGAGGGACTATTTCACACGTCAAAATTATGCACTGCATGATGGTCTTAAGGAAATATTCAACTTTTTCGGGGAAGCATCAAAACAACCTTGGATGACTGAAGAAGCATTAAGACCTGGGGACGGCAATGTGTCGTTAGTGTTTGATAAGAATGGAAAAATTATTGGGATAATTGATGAGTATAGAAATTACACTAACCTGAAAAATGGAAATCATACTAAGCTTTAGAAGCAGGATATCGAGTTGTATGAAGACAATAATCATGATGAATCCCCTGACGATATCATTCTAATTTCTAAGGATGGTCAAGTCAAGGTCTATTTCAAAACAATTTTAACGGAAAGGAACTTGTAAATGCTGATAGGGAACCCCGAAGAAGAAGAATGTAAAGAAAGAATGAGAAAAGAACTTCTAAAAGAATTTCTAAAAGAAGCATCAAGAAACAAGATGCTATTATTCCGTCTTGATGAGAATGGAAAATTAGTTGATTCACAAGATGTAGTTTCCGAAGACAATAGTCAGGATGTAAATACCATTATTATTGAGGATAATATTACAAAAGACATAGTAAATAAAATCATAGTGGAGCAACTTGGAATTGACGAATGCCAAATTACCCCGGATGCGAGACTAGTAGAGGATTTTGCTGCCGATTCCCTTGATCAGGTTAAATTGATTATGGCATTTGAAAAGGAATTTGGAATCACGATTCCGGATGAAGTTGCAGAGCAAATCGTTACTGTCCGTGATATTTACAGGATGGTTGAAAAGTACCAATAAAAGAGTTCAACTCGGCATAATACATCATAACCTTACAGAAAACAATATAAAATATGTCTTCCACTGATCCTATCGACTATAGCAAGCTAATCGCCAGACATCTGCGTTTGGCGAAAGAGCTTTGTGTGCCGACGTCAGATAAATGGAGCGAATTTTTTAATTTGATAGATGATTATAATTTTCAAGGTTTCAAAGACTCCAAAGATTCCAAGGGACTCCCCAAAAAAGGCGGGTGGCTGTCTTCTTTGTTTGAAAAACGGCTCCAGAAGGAATGCAACAGTTCTGTTGGAGATTTTTATTACTTTCTCTATCAGTATCTAACGGCAGATAACAATTATCTTCTATCTTCATTTATTCAGAAGAATACGCATTTTTTTTCCGGGTATTTTAAAAATGTTTTGAAAGGGGCATACAAGGACTTTGCTTCTTTGACAAGTAATCATTTCAAGACAATATCTATGGATGATGATTCCAATGGGAATTTGCATGGATCAATTTCAGACAAAAATACAGCAGATGAAGATGATTTCTCGTCATTTTCGTATTTGTTGCATATTTGGAAAAAAAATCAGAAAGATTTTTTCACCATTCTTTTACGATTTGTGATGCACCATGGTAATGCTTATACTGCTTCATTATTGGGATATCGAACAGATAACGCAGTCAGTGCCAGAATCAAGCATATAAAAGATAAGGATGTATCTTTTTCTGCTGATGGGGCAAATGAGTCCGTTGCATTGGATTCCTGGCTGAGGCACGATTTGTATCTCTCGTTCGCTTTTCCGTACCGTAATGTACATGGTTGTATCAAGGTTTTTCTGGCACTGCCGTTTGACTGTACCTCTCCTGATGACACATATATGCGCATAGAATGCTTGCAACCGAATGGGGAGTTTTTGCCGGAAGGAGATCTTTTTTGGGGCAATCTTCGTTGTCATATCAGTAATGGTATTGGAGAATTGCTTTTGCGGGATTTTCAAATAGACATAGATAAACACAAGGGTGGAACAGTTGCGCTCTGTCTAGCCGATGGTACGAGACTGAATGGCATTCCCCGCTTGGGGAACTACGCTCCGGTAAAACACATTTCTGATGAAAAAATTCTGAAGTATCGCAGTCAAAGCAAAAAAAACAATTTGCTTCCGGAACTTATTCGGGATTTTGGAAAAGGATTGGTTTATTTGTTCAACAACAAGCTGGAATACAGTCGTTATGGCGGGTTGAGACAACTTGAGTATTCTCTGTTGTCACATGCCGGTGGTGAAGCTTGGATAATTTTTGCAAATGCTGGGCGTGATACTGCCGGATGTCTTCCCGAAGACGGCTTTATATTTCCGTTGGAATGGCGGTTTCATCCTGAAATGGAGTACCCGCACAGCAGACTTCTTTCACCGACAATGATACAGCTTGGGGAAAAAATAGCCGGACTTCTGAATGCTTCCGGCTGGGGATTATATCCTGCCTACCGTTTTTTTTATGACAGGGTTGATTTTTCGCAACTCTCAGTAATCGGCGGATCTGATGAGGATTTTTCATCGGCCTCGCTTACTCTTTTGACCGCGCTTGTTCATGCGATGAACGGCAAGTACAAGACCCCGGTTCCTGTTTTTGCATCGGCTCAAATGGATTTTGCCACAAACAAACTTTGTGGAGTAGGTCATTTAAAGGAGAAACTGAAGATTGCTCAAGTTTGGGGGGCATCATATTTCTTCATTGCTTTGGAACAGCTTGATGAAGCGAAAAAAATCATTTCCGAGAATAATATCAATATAAAAATTGTTCCTGTGGTAAACGACTCTCCTTTGTGTATGGGAAGCTATACAGCATATTATTTTCTGCATAAACTGTATACCGATGATGACGAGTTGAAGAATGTATTCTGCGAAGAATTTAAAGTCAAACGCAGTGGACTTGTAACCGAGATTTCAGCGAAAGCCAATCTGCAATGGGACGGAGAAAATATCGGAAATAAAGAATATGGCAGTCTGACGGTTCTTGTCGGCAGACCGGGTATGGGAAAGAGCATCCTGATGCACGACCTTGCCGAGCGTTGGAAAAATCATAAGGTTTTCTGTCACGTGTGCCGGGCCGGGGAGAAGTTCCCAATTCAGAAGTTCATTAAAAGCATTGCCAGACAGCTTGCAATGTACTCTGAAGCGATTGCTGTGCGAATTCTGTATGAAATTCAAAATGGGAACATTCGAGAGGATGCCGATGAACAGGAACTTTGTCGGTTTTATGAACGATTTATTATTGCCCCGTTGCGTGATATTGCGGTGGCAAAAGCGACAAAGAGACATTATCTTCTGATCGATGGTCTTGATGAAGACGATTCCGGAATGCTTGTACATTTGCTCAGCAATCCCAAATATACTTATCCGAAGAATTTTTCATTGGTTGTCTCGACCCGTGGCGTGGAGCCGATTTTTTCTGAAATTCAAAATGTTGCGACTTCGGTTGTGGATTTATCTGCCGATAAATTCGATGAGGTGTGTGAACAAGATATTGAGAAATTCATCATCAACCTGATTTACAGCAATGAGAAGATTCGTCGATGCTGGCAAAACTCCTCTACCTTTATGGATGATGACGAACTTCGCGAGAAGATTGCCAGCAAGGATAAATCTTTTTTGTATGCGACATACGTTTTGCAAGGAATTGCTGACGGACAGTATCATTTTGACCGCTTGGATCAGGAACTTCCTAAAGGCCTTACTGCCTTTTACAATGACAGTTTCCGTTACCGTTTCTCCAAGAACAATTCATACGAGAATGTCCGCCCCCTCTTGACCTTGCTGTCCCGTGAGTCCAAACTGAAAGTTCAGACGGCTGCGGAAATTCTGAAGCAAGACAATTGTCACGAACCAATTGGCAAAATGATTCAGGCTCTTCGGGGTTATTGCATTGCAGATGGCGATGAACTTGCGCTTTCTGATGCAACGTTGCGCGAGTGGTTGCTTGATCCGATCAAAAATCCGGAATTTTCAGTATTATGAACGCATCCTATTGTCATATTCAGAAAGAACAGATAAAAAAGGAGATTTCAGTATTTATGATAAAAAACGAGAATTTGAAAATAGCCGTGGCGGGAACAGGTTATGTCGGCCTGTCGATCGCCACTCTCCTTTCCTGTCGCCACCGCGTGACGGCAG
>CALCCZ010000069.1 GCA_937900075.1 uncultured Lentisphaeria bacterium | reverse complement strand
TACAAAATCTGACAAAACCGCTTTTTCAAAACCACACTCTTCCACGCAGGAGAATAGGGCAAATTTCCCCGTTTTTGAAAAAATGTGGAATATTGGCGGAAACAACTTGCAAAATCGACTGAGGCATGCTAATGTCTTCCATCGTGATGAGTCCTTTCGTTTGTTTTTGTTTTTCTGGGAAGCTTAATGGGAACTTCGGAGAACTTATCACTTTTTTTTGCCAAATTACCCTTGTAGCACATCGTTGTTATTGTGATTTTACAGAAAAATCGTTACACAGACATACTCAAACATAGGAGAAAAATAAGATGAGCATTTCCGAAGAATACAGAAATATTGTTCGGCGTTTGGAACTTGAACGCAAAAACCATTTGGATGAATTGCCAAACTATGAGGAAATTTCTTTGGCAATTAAACCGGAAATAGAGCTTTTTACAAGAAATCTTCAGGATACCATTGATTTTCTGGATCACGACTGTACGGCAGACCAGCTTTCCTGGATGTCTGAGGTGTATGAGGAGATTTCAGAAAAACTGCAAAGCTGGGAATTTATTGATGCGCTGAGACGAGCCGCAGATCGTTTCCCGGAAGAATGTAAGAAATATTGTATTCGGGATTTTATAGTTTTTGCGGAGGGAGTTCTTTGTGAAAAAGTGTACAAAGAGCGTTATCCGGATGCAGACTTCAGCCGGGAAAATCCGCCTCAATAAAACTCAACTATCCCGGTTCGTGGAGGACTCCTTCATCAACCGGGAGTTTTGCCGTTTTTTTCTTTGCAATATCACAGATATCCCGTATCTTTTTGTAATCTGTCCGTTATCCCGGTCAGATTACAAACGTGTTACTCCGGGTCCTTCAATGGAACTGTAACCGGAGGTAACCGACGTTTTCAGCACGCACCCGATTTCTTCACGAATGCTTGCGACATGGCTGATAATACCGACAAGTTTATTGTTATCAACGAGTTTGCTGAGTGCATGAAAGACAATTTCTCTGGAATTATCGTCCAGGGTACCGAATCCTTCATCGAGGAAAAGCGAATCGATCTGGATATTCTGTCCGACCATACTGCTTAAACCAAGTGCAAGAGAAAGAGAAACCACGAACCGTTCACCGCCGGAGAGATTATCGGTAGTACGAATGGAATTTCCGCGTTGAGCATCAATGACATAAATACCGAGTCCGGGTTCATTTTCCGGTCGGACAAGGGTATAGGTATTGGGATAAATGGCTGCGAGTTCGGTATTGGCGGCGGCAAGCAGGTGTTCCAAAGTGATTTGTTGAGCTGCCTCGGAGAAACGTTCCCCTTGTCCGATGAGAGCATGTAAAGGTTCCCAGACGGTCATTTTTTTCCGTTTGGGCAACAATTTTTCATCCAGAGTTCTTGCGTTTTCTTTTTTTCTGCTGTTATCTTCAAGCTGCTGGCCGATACTGCCTGTTTCGGTTTGCAAGCTGGCGACTTGTGAAGACAGGGTGCGAATTTGCTCTGTCAGGTCGGCTTTTGTGGTATTGTCGGGCAGTTTTTCTCTGCTCTGTTCCAGTTTTATTTGGATTTCCGACAAAGACGTTTCGCAGGCTTTTTTCTGTTCTTCCTGTTTAGCGAATTTTCCGGCGAGACTTCTCTGCTCTGCGGGCGGCATCAGCAAAGTGTTGAATTGTTCGAAGTCGAATCCGTTATCTGCGCAGAAACTCTGCAGGAGTTTTCTGTTATTATCTGCATCGGCGCCATAAGTAACGAGGGAAGTTGCGAGCGTATTTTTGCGTTCCTGAGCGGCGTTCAGGCGTTCTTCAATTCTGATAAGATTTTGTTCTGCTTTATCTCTATTTTGATTTGCTATTGACAAGGATTGTTCCAAAGATTTTTCCTCGGAATCGGTATCTTTATCGCCGAAGAGCTGGTTCCGCAGCTGTTTTTTATCCTGTAAAAGCGACTGGCTGCATTCGCACTCACTTTGAAGAGAGAGGATTTTTGCATCACATTCTTCCTGTTGTTTTTTCGTGGAGTCCATGGTGCTGTCCAATTGCGCTTTTTTTACATCATACTCCTGACGTTTCCGCATCGCATTTTCAAAGGAACGGATACGTTTATTCAGGTCGGACGGCAAATCTGCATCTCCGTTCCATTTCAATTGGAAGAGATTGAAATCGTTCTGGAGGGTATTTTTGAGTTTTTCGATATCCTCGGAAAGCGTATTCTCTTCGGAGCATTTTTCACGGATTGCGTCATTTGCGCGTTTGAGTTCTTCTTCTTTTTCTGCAGCAATCGTTTTTGCAGCATTCAGCTGACTGTGCTGGTCGCCCAGTGCAATTGTTTGAAACCCTATGGCTTGATCCAGTTCATCGCGCTCTTTGATCCATGCCTTGACTTTTTCCATTTGTTTTTCGATGGTAGGTGCATCGGGAAGGTTGTCAGTCAGTGGGTGAATTTTAGACCCGCAGAGAGGGCAGGGTTCTCCTTTGACTAAATGTTTCGTGCGGTAATCTTCAAGGCTGTGAAATTCTTTCAGCAGAAGAATGGAACGGTTCAGGATTTCTTCCTGACTGATTAAATTCGCCTTGGACTGCGTGGTTTGTGCTTTTTCCTGGAGCGCGGTTAATTTTTTTTCACACTCTGCGATAGGAATCATCAATTTGTTGATTTCGGTTGATTTCTTTTCCCATTCCTTTTGCAGACGATTTTTTTCTTTTTCGGCTTCATTGAGTTTTTTACGGCTGTTTTCTCTGTTTTTCAGGAGATTACTCAACTGGGACAGCAATCCGGTCCATTCACTCTTTTTTTCGTGTAAGCAGGAATCGTGTTGGAAATCCTCCAGATAGCGGTCGGATTCCTCTTTTTCTTTTTGTAATTTCAGTATCTGCGCATAATTTTCTTTGAGTTTATCGGAAAGCTGTTCTTTGTGTTTCTGTTCATCATCAAGCTGTTTCTGGCAGGCCTTCCGGACAGCCGTTTCCTTCCGGATATCGGCATCGATGTCACGAACTTTTCTGATTACGGCCATAGTTTCATCGTACTTCTGACGACATGTTTCGGCATTATTCCGGGCGGAGGAGCGTTCCTGCTGTGATTCCTGCAGTTCGGCGTTGAATTTATCCAGTTCGGAATCGTTGTTGTCAATTTTTTTCTTTAAGTTCCCGATTTCGCTTTCGAGATTTTGTAATTTTTGAAAATATTCGCGGCCGTTTTCCGCTTTTGCAGCGATGACCAGACGTGTTTTTTGCTGTTCGGAATCGGCAATATCTTGATTTAATTTCTGCAATTCATTCTGAATCCGGGACAGTTCGCGTTCGCAGTTGGAAACGGTATCAAACCATTCGCAGTATTCCTGTGATATTGTTATCTGCTTCTGCAAATCTGCAATCTGTTTTAAGGTTTCATTTTTTTGTTTTTGCAAAGTCGTTTCTTCTTCCGGGGAAAGGATTTGCAGAAGGCTGCGTTCCATTTCCAGTCTTGCGATATCGTTTTTAAGTTCGGAATATTCGGAATGGATTTTTTTTGTGATTTCGGAATAGAACTTTGTACCTGTAATCTGTTCGAGAATAGCGGATTTATCTCTTTGATTTGCGGCTAAGAACTGGTCGAATTTCCCTTGCGCGAGCAGGATTGTCCGCAGAAAACTGTCGGCATTAAGGCCAAGAAGTTCAATGACCGCCTTTGCGGTTTCACCGGATTTTGAAGTCAGGACGGTCCATTCATTGTTTTCGTTGCGTTTTGCGAGTTTATGCAGATAGGTTGCCGGATTGAGTTTTCCTTTATTTTCGCCTCTGAGATAACTTCCGAAGGAAAAAGTTGCGAGGTAATCGCAGTTTCTGACATTAAAAAGGAGTTCCGCCAGACAGCAGTTTTTGCCATTGGTAACGACTTGGGCAACATTTTCTTTTGAGCCGGAAATACGGGGAGTCTGACCATAGAGAGCCAAACAGATTCCGTCCAGGATACTGGTTTTTCCGCTTCCTGTCGGGCCTGAAATGGCGAAGAGTCCGCTTCTCTGGATTTCCGGATTTTCAAAATTGATTTCCCATTTTCCGGCGATGCTGTTGATATTTTCGAGAGTCAGTTTTTTGATTTTCATAAATTCCCCTCCAAATCGTTGATAACGTCCTGAAGTGCTTCCTGCATTTTCCGTTTGGTTTCATCGTCAATATTTTTCTGCTGTTGCAGGATGCGTTCAAAGACCTCATGCGGAGTCATTTCACTTAATTTCTTACCCGGTGTGGCGGAAATATGGATATCGGGATTACATTCTTTGCTGCGGGTTTGCAGCAGAATAACTTTTGTTTTATTCAGCTGTTTTCTGATTTCAGCGTCCAGGTCCGCGATAAAGGGACCCTCGTAATTGACCTGCAGCCAGATGGATTCGGGGGAAGATTTCAGTTCTTCCAATTGTCCGGCGAGAATATCCCAAGTATCTGCGGTAATGGTTTTGATATTCTGAAAAGAAGGGATATCCAGCATTTGCGGTTCCTGTTCCAAATGGCTGGAATCCAGGATTGTGATTTTCTTCAGATTCTGAGCTTCATTGAAACCGGTACACAAGAGACTGCCGGAATATCGCGCATTCGGGATACTCTGGATTTCATATTGCGTATGAATGTGTCCGAGAGCGAGATAATCAACCTTTTCGGCAATTTTGCCGACGGGTATCGGTGGAGCATTACCAACATGGTCATAGAAAAAATAATCCTGTGGTCCTACCGCCCAGAAATGACCTGTGGCAATCAGCGGGATGCCCGGAAATTTCTGCCGTGCGAGTTCTGTCATTTGCAGATAGAGTTCTTCGGTACGCTGAATAATGGATTCGGTACGTGCATTGTTTTCCTCACCCTCGCGGGGTTCCCGCAAATCGTTTTCTCTCAGGAACGGCAGAGCCAGTACGACGGCAGCGGTAGAACCGTCTTCTTCTTTGAGTTCCAAGAGATGTTTTTCAGGATTTTCCTTTTGGAAACTGGAAAAGACATGAATATTCATCACATTCAGGAGTTCTCTGGGAGCATCCATATAATGCGGGGAGTCATGATTTCCGGCAGTGACAATGATTTTTTTGACTCCGGCCCGGGAAGCATTCAGCAGGAAATTGTAGTAGAGTTCGGAAGCCTTGTTGGATGGATGCGGACTATTGAAGATATCCCCGGCAATCAAGACGCACTGAATGTTATTCGCGCGGATGGTATCCACGAGGAAATTCAAAGTTTTTTCGAACTCGGCATCTCTGTTTTCGCGAAAAAAGTCAGACCCGAGATGCCAATCAGCGGTATGCAGGATTTTCATGCGTTTTCTCCTGTTTTAATGAACGGTGTTGAAAGTATAATTCCCCTCCGTTTTGGAATCATTTTCAGCGGATAGAATCCACATAACTTGCCAGACCGCTGATGATAGCTTCCACGATTTGATTTTGCGCTTTGTCCGTAGCGATGAAATGACCTTCTCCCCAATGGGAAATAAACCCGACTTCCAGCAGAACAGCAGGGGCCGTAGCAGTTCTTAAAACCGCGAAACGGGATTGTTTTACACCGCGGTCAAAACGTTTGGGAAATTGTTTTAACATCGCTTGCTGGATCTCGAATGCGAGACGGAAATTGTAAGCATCGAACTGATTGCCCTTGTCGTTCGTTGTTTTTACTGTAGATTCCTTGGCGGATTGTCCGAGATAGGGCGCCAGCAGCCAGGTTTCAATACCATTGACATCTTTGGATTCGGTGGCGTTGCAATGGATGGAAATATAGAGATCCGGTTTGTATTTTTCGCACAGTTCCCCGCGTTTCTGCAAAGTAAGAGTCATATCATTGGAACGTGTCATCAGGACTTCGAAGCCGAGAGAACGCAAACGTTTTCTCAATTTCAGAGCCAGCTGCAGGTTAATCGTTTTTTCTACTGCGTAATCTTTGGATGCGCCGGTGTCCTTTCCGCCATGACCGGGATCCAGCATTATTTTTTTGACCTTGTGACGTGGCAATTTTACGCGCAGCGCGGGATCAATCACTCTCTGGAAGTCGATTTCGGAAATATAATACTGCTTGTCTTTTTCGAGCAGCGGGAAGTTGAAGACGACAGGAGTTTTTCCGATGAATCCGGAACGTTTCTTCAAGGTAAAATAAATTTGAGTATTTCCGGAGAAAAGGATTGGTCCGCGCTCGTTGGCACCATACGTAAGATTGTAGAATTTTGCTACATCCTGCAGAGAAATATAGGTGCGTTTATCGGAAACAACCGTTTTCATTCCGGTTGACGAGGGATACAGGGGCGTGACTTGCTGCTTCTTTTCAGGTGCCTTGGGCGCAGGTTTCTGGACAGCAGGTTTCTTCTGAACCGCAGGTTTTGTCTGGCCCGCCGGCTTTTTCACGGCTGTCTGTTTGGGTGCCTGTTTCTGATTTTGAGGAGTGGCTTTGGGGGTTTTCTTTTCCGGCTGTGCAGTTACACGGGCAATTCCCGTTGTATGATGGAACGGCATTTTTTTTGCCTGCGGGATAACGATTTCATTTTTTTTCTGCTGTACGACAGTTTTCTTTTGACCTGCCCGTGCGTTGGATGATGCCCCATCGGCTGCCCAGGATAACGGCAGGAAACAGAGGGCTGACAATGTTGTAAACAGGATGGCGTTGTTTTTAATGTGGTACATCATAAGTTTCCAATCAGAATCTGCTTTTGATATTTTTCCGGGTGGGAAGGCGGGAACATTCCATAGACATCCATACCCGTTTTACCGATAGAACGGGCTTCAGCCAAGGAACCCAACACGAATGCCTTTGCAGAGAACAAAGCCTGCAAATCATTCTGCCCCTGAGCCAATGCAGCAGTCAGGGCGGCACTGAACGTACAACCGGTGCCGTGTGCTGCGTAAGGCGGCAACTGTAAGCGGGCGGCAGCAAGTTTGAACGTGCGTTCTGTAGTACAGACAATATCCGCGGCTTCGCTTTCTCCCTCGGCATGCCCGCCTTTTACAATGACGCAGGTATCCCATTTTGCAGCAATGGTTTCCGCTGCACGAACAGCATCCTGCACAGATTGGATGGGGAATCCGGCAAGCAGTTCGGCTTCCGGGAAATTCGGCGTAATCCAGTCCGCAATCGGCAGGATATCCGATTGCAGGATTTCCAGCGCATCGTCTTTCAACAATCTGACCCGGCTTGTGGAAACCATGACCGGGTCCACGACTACGGGACATTTTTTATCTTTGAGAGAATTGGCGACAGCAGCAATAATGTCAGCGGAAAACAACATTCCGGTTTTCACAGCACGTACGTTCAATGCTTCGAAAACGATTTCAATTTGTGTCCGGACAGCTTCGGGACTGAGTGCATCCACTCTGGATACCTTTTGCGGATTCTGGCTTGTAACAGCCGTTATAGCCGAAGCCCCGAAAATACCACAGGCACTGAACGTGCGCAGATCCGCCTGCACTCCGGCACCGCCGCCACTGTCACTCCCGGCAATCGTTAATGCCACGGGAATTGGTAAATTATCGTTTCGTTTTCCTATATTTCTCTGTTCCATAATCAGGCTCCGGGAATTTTTTCCAAAATTGTTATAACATCCGGCTGAAGGACAAAAAGGTGTTTTTCAAACCATTTTTTTTCGATTTTAGCATTTTTTCGTAAACGATCGGTCCGAACTGAAAACTGTTCTTCTGTTTCACTCTTCAACCGGTGAACCTTTTCCGCGTCAAAATGAATTTTCATACGGGCATAACGCTGCATTTCATTATAACGGGAATCCTGCATTTCCAATGTGTAAGTGAATCCGTTGTTCATTTCCAGAATCAGTTTGCAATCGGGTGTAAAAATGGCATCGGCAGGTGCCAGATCTCTGGTAAATGCACCGGACAACAGTTTAATTTTCTTTTCAATCTCGCCGGATGCCAGTTTGCTGCCGGCAGGAACTAATAATCCGTAAGCTCCGTCTTCGGCTTGTTTCAGCTGCCATACGGAAGTGCGATTCCGGAGAAACTCCATTTGAACGGGCTGCGACACCGTATTGAACCGGAGATGTTCTATCCAGAGGCCGGGCATGGGGGCGCATTGCTCAAACAGTTGTGACATCAGCAGATAATGTTTTTCGCCATTGGGTAAATTTACACGCAGATATCTGCCGTCCGGAACCTGCATACTCTGTCCGGCGGACAGAATTTCTTCCGGCTTATAGTGGGCTGCACCCAACATGATATCCAGTAGTTTTTTGTCATTTTTGTCAAAAAGTTTCAGAGAGACCCCGAAATAGTATTGATATCGGCCTGTGCTCTTGTCGGTATTCAAGGCTTTCCCTTCCTGATAGTCCGCCAGAGACAACGTTTCCGCTTCCTGAGGTTCCAAAGAAAATTCCCTCAGAAATTTTGTTTTGGACAAACTCTCAAGAAATCCGGCAAGTTTGGTGGAGGAGGCATAAAATTCCGGTCTCCCGGGAAAACGGAGACGCCAGGAATCAGCACTCCGGAACAATAGGAGCTTCTTATCCTCCGGCCCGAATCCGATTTCTATTTTCGTAACGGACTCCGGCGAAAAAGAGGGCATTTGTGAGAGTCTTTTGACAGGCGCGGTTTGCTTGAGGTCGTCTTTGCGGTAATATTCCGCGAAAATAGCGGCAATCGTAGCGGCTATCACTAAACACAAGACCCCGACGGTATTTCCGGAAATTTTGAACTTCATACTCTGCGTCTCCTCATAAACCGTCTTGCTATTCCCCAGACAATGCCGAGAAGAATTACAGCCGCCGGGATTACAAAAATATTCAGGATACGGGCTTGCCGATTAATGGAGTCCCGTCCCGTTTTCAGCTGATTCCGCATTTCCCTGCATTCACGCCGGAAGTCAGATTCCAGCTTGGAAAATTCATCCAGTTCCGTTTTTTCCTGCATGGACAGACGGATTTTGCCACCGCCCATGACCAATTTCCGCCGGATTGCCTGAACACGGCTGCTCCGAATGGTAAAATCATCCACTAAACGTCTGTATTTATCGGCAAATTGAGCCTCTATATTTTTGCGGTTCTGCTGAATTTTTACTAAGGGACGCGACATGGGCTTCCGGGTTCGGAGCTGTGCCATATTTTCATCGCCGCAAAGTTTTTCCAGCACATTTGTAAACAGGGTCATATTATCGTTCCAGGCGATTTGGCGGATCTGACCATTATCATCCTGTTCATAACGCTTATTGGCGTTTTTGAACAGCATATCGCAGTCCCCGAAAAGTACGACTGCCGGAGAGCCTGTGGACTTGGCAAGATGTTTGTGTCCGGAATCCATCGCAGAGGCGTCAGGAGCCTGTTCAAAAGCAGACGGGAACACGCCCGTGATTTCCAACACCAGAGGATATTCCACACCGTTTGCAGCATTGGGATTCTGTGCAAAATCCGCAAAAATCTGATCATCCATCGCATTGGACGGAAACAGACCGGAGTGGGTTGTCGTATGAACAAGTACATCGTAATTCAGGCCCTTGACGGGCGTTGTCACTTGAAATGCGCCTGCTGACGCCATAAAAATCCGGGTCAGGGAGGCGGTAAGCGTGGATTCGGAATTAATACCGGCACTGGAAATATCCAGAACCGTCGGGAGGACGCGGAGAACACCGCCGTTCGGGGCGGGACTGAATTTGAAATTCATATCGCCGACAACACTGTCCCGATCGTAGGACACGCCCCAGACGGGCAGTAATCCACCTAAACCGGCAGTCCGTTTATTCATATTTTCCACACGTTCCCGGGCTGTTCTTGCGGGCAGGAACTGCACATTGGGATCCAGCAGGATAACAGCTCTTCCACCGTGCATGAGATATTGGTCGAGCGCATAGAGTGCCCGCGGCGTAATATCAGACGGTTGAAAAACGACAAGCACATCGATATTATCCGGAATAAATGCGATATCCGTGGAAAGTTCCTTCAGCGTGTAGTCTGCGGCAATTTCCGTGGCAAACGTGAGCGGCTTATTTCCGGGTTCACCGGGCTTGGGGGGCGTTCCGAGGACTGGCAAAGCACTCATGATACCGACAACCGGTTTGGTTGTGCGGGAGACATTTTTGATTGTCCGCACCAGTTCATACTCTAAAGTAGCTTCTCTTTCCGGAATCAACTCCTTAATCGGCAACACTTTCGTTCCACAGGCACAAACCAGACCGAGATAATAGCGCTCGCCCGTTTCACTGCTGGAGACAGGTTGAAGACCATCCATCCGGGCTTCCTCTTCTTCGCGGGAATCTTCCTCCAGACGAACTACGGTAAAACGGATTTTCCCCTTTGACGCGGCAACGAACTCACGCAACAGCCATTCCACCCGCTGCCCGTATTGTTTCAGCGGTGGCGGCATTCCGGTCTTTTCTCCGGAAATATACAAACGCAAATCCACTACACGTTCAAGAGAGCCGGCAATTTTCTTGGATTGTTCCGTCAGTGAGTAAGCCTTGTCGGCTGTGGCGTCAATCCGGAAACGGACAGTCCCGCCTGCAAAAATCAGACAGGAATAGACATAAAAGGCTATGACGATACCGGTGGCAAGATGTCCAATCTGACGCCATGTATAGGAGTCGGAAAGAGTACCGGACAGGAACAGACTGCCGATACCGGATGAAGAGAAACGCAGGGCGGCAGTGGTCAGATACAGGAAAAGCAAGGTCATCAGCAGGGCGTATGCGATTTCAGAGGAATCAATCAAGCCCCGCTGGAAAGCCTGATAATGAGGAAAAACGGAAAAACGTTCAATCCACAAACAGACACTTTCCGGAAGATACGTACTCAAGTAAGCGGCAATACGGTCAAATCCAGTAAAAATCAGCAGGAAGCAAAACATCAGAGACAACAGAAAACTGGCAGTCTGGCTTTTCGTCAGAGCAGAACAGAAACAGGAAACAGCCAGAAAAACTGCGCCTGCCATGATAGCACCCAGATAACCGCAAAGAATGGCACTGACATCCGGTTTTCCGTAAAAAGCGACAGTCAAAGGTGTTCCAACAGTGAGCAGCAATGCGAAGAGGAGCAGTGCCAGACCGGCGAAAAATTTTCCTGCGACCAGTTCAGAAATGCGGATCGGATAGGAAAGAGAAAGTTCCAATGTTCCCAGACGCCTTTCTTCCGACCATAAAGGCATTGCCAGGGCGGGAATAACAAACAGAAAAAGCACGGGCATCCAGTTGAAAAAGGGACTTAAATCCGCTTGTCCCTGACTCAGAATATCACTGACGACAAAAGTCAGAACTCCGGATAACGCCAGGAAAATAACGAGAAAGACCCAGGCTGCGGCAGATCCAAGCAGGGAAAAGAACTCCCGTTTGAAAACAGCAAAGATGCGTGTGAGTGAATTAATCATCGTCATCATCTCCTGCTGCAGGTTTTTCTGGTGCCGCATCTGTCTGTACGGACTTGCATTCTTCCGTCGGTTCTGTCTTTTCACTTTCCACTGTCAGGGATGCAAATACATCATCCAGTGTTGTAACTGACGGCGATTCGGAAAGGATCGTGATTCCGGCGGAATGGAGTGCCTGCCGGATATTCTGCAAGTCCGGATGGGCTGCGGGAATGATAAATTCCGTTCCGTCCAGACGTCCGGCGCCCGGGAATTGATTTCGCATAAGAGCGGCGGCTGCAGCGACATTTTCGGGGCTGATTTTCAGAGACGTACCGCGCAGTTGTTCCTGCATGGCAGTAAAGGCTGCTGTAGGACCGCTGAAAACGATTTTTCCGTGAGCCAGAAGCAGGACCCGTGTGCAAACGGAACGGATTTCCTCCAGAATATGCGTGGAAATGATAATAGCGGTATCTCTGCGGAGAGTTTGTATCAGGTTCCGGATTTCACGTTTCTGGTTCGGATCCAGACCATCCGTAGGCTCGTCTAACATCAGGACCGGCGGAGTATGCAGAATCGCCTGAGCAAAACAGACACGCCGCTTGTACCCTTTGGAGAGAGTTTCTATTTCCTGATCGGTTACTTTTCCCAACGCACAACGTTCAACGGCAGTCGCAATGGCAGCCCGCTTGTCTTTGCCGGTTAAACCATGTACCGTAGCCGTATAATCCAGAAATTCTGTAACCGTCATATTCGGCGGAAGCGGGGCATTTTCCGGAAGATATCCGGTAAGCGCTTTTGCTTTCATGGGATTTTCCATGATATCGTATCCGCCGATTTCAACTTTACCGGACCAGACGGGCAAAACGCCGCTGAGCATTTTAATCGTAGTGGATTTTCCCGCGCCGTTCGGACCGATAAATCCCAAGACCTCTCCTCGCTGAACCGAGAAGGAAACATCGGCAACTGCCATTTTCGTGCCGTAACATTTGCTGATATGAGAAGCTCTGATCATATTCCCGCATCCTTTGCCAATTCTGAATTTTCAAAACTGACACCCGCCCAAAGGGTGCAAACGGCTCCGTATATCAGCACATACAGGAAATTCAGCAACAGATAGGAGACCGGAATAATCTCCCCGTGAGACATTGCGTCCGACATCCAGAAAAACTGCCAGTTCGGTATCACGGCCCCCAGCAGAATACCGGTAAAGGAGTCACTGCCGAAGGTTGCCTTGATATAGGGCCCGGAAACTACGCCTGCCAGAAATATGGTTAAAGTCAGAATCAGATTGGTCAGAAACGCAAATCGGGTTGCCAGTGCGGAGGCAATTACTGCAATCAGCAGCAAGGCAAACAGCGTCAGAAGAAGTGCCGGTAAAAGTTCCGTAAACGGAATGAACAGATTCATCCCGGTTCCCTTCCGGGAGGCTCCGCCAACCAAGGCAAGATAGGCCGTGGATCGATAGTACAGAATGGCAGCGGCAATGGGGAAAGAAAGGGACAACGCTGCAATCGTATTGGATGCAAAGGCAACGTGACTGTAATAGTTCCGCAACGCACCGAAAACACAACTGCCGGCAATCAGCAGAAAAAAAACAAGCATAATGACACTGTCAAAATCAAAGGAATTGACCGCTGCCAGGCCCGATATCATCGTGGCAATACAGCAGATATAAGCATAGACGGCAATCGCAGCGCATATCCCGGCTACTTTGGCAAGCACGAAGGTAAAACGCGGTACCGGTTTGGAAAGCAGCAGAAGAATTGCGCCATTTGTCATTTCACGCCGGATACAGTGGGTCGCACATAACGCGGCAGCGATAAATCCGGAAAAAAGAGTAATCGCCAGAGCATTGTCCAGAACCATCCACAACTGACGGTTGAAAACGAACAACATGAGAGCCGGAAGGATACCGATAGAGAACAATGCTGTGAGCAGAATCAGAAAAAATACGGGCTCACGGAGACATTCGCGGAAAGTATTTTTCGCTAATTGATAAAATATCTGCATATCGGATTCCTGTGGGAAAGACGGTATCTGAACAATAAAAATGTCTTTTCGGACAAAAGGCTTATTCCTGCCCCTGTGCGCGCCGGAGTTCCTGTTCCAGACGTTTCGCTTTTTCTTCGGCTGCTTTCAATTCTTTTTTCGCATTTTCTACAGCCTGACGTTTCTGCTGCAGTTCATCGGCAGAACGTTTGTATGCTTTCTTGAAAATGTCAGAACGAAGTGTGTCGGAAAGCGCCATGGCGTTAAAGTCCCAATCTATGCTGTTGATGAGAATGGTTTTGGATGATTTGGGAACGGCAAGAGCAAAAAATTTGGGAAGAATATCTTCCGACCCGAGAAGAATCACGTCACGCGGGCGGAGATACGCAAGAAATTTAGCCAAATCCTTTGCGAGAATGAGTGTCGGCGTATTCCCGGACCGCGGAGTGTAGAAAACAATTCGCGTATTCGGATCCGGTTCGGTTACTTCATCGATAATCATCAGGTACGGAACATTCAACTGGGAACATGCCAATTCCGCAAAATGGCGGGGATATTCGTAGTCCACCGTAAGAATCAGGGACGGTATCAGCTTGCTGTTTCTGTAAACGGGTTTCTTTTTCGGTTTTTTGTCACACTCAGCCGCTTTTGCATCTTTTCCGTCCGCTGCTTTCGGATCTTTTGCCGCATCAGCAGCGGGCGCATCTTTTGCCGCATCAGCAGCGGGCGCATTTTCTTCTAAAGGCTTCAGATTATCCGCTTTCGGGGCTTCTTTCGGAACATCGGTTTTAGCGTCCTTAACAGCGGGTGCCTGGGGTTCGGCTTTAGCGTCACTGACGGGTGCCAGTTGTTTGGGAGCGGATGCTGAATTATCCTGTACGGCATCGGCGGCACAGAGAGAACCGGCAGCAAATATTACAGCCAGCAGTGATTTTACCTTGCGATTCATAGATATTTCTCCTTGAAATTGGAACAAAAGTCCATTTTTTTTGTTTTTCATACTTGCCGAATTGGAATTGTATTAGTATATTTTATATCACAGAGTGGCAAAAATCAAATTGAATTTACAGAAATATAGCAGTTTTTTGTGAAAAACTTTTACCGCGCAACTTTTTTATGGAAAGTAAGCGAGATACGAAAAACAGTGCACAGGCGAGGATAATAATGCCAAAGAAAAACAAACAGAGCGGAAAAAATACGGCAGGAGACAGTACCGGCAAAGCGAAAGATGTTATCGCTGAATCTGTGGCTGTTCCGGAACCATCCGAACCCGTTGAGAAAACGGAACCTTCCGGAAAGCAGGAAAATCCCGTACCCCAATCCGGAAAATCGTCAATATCCCGTGAATGTTTCCGGTCATTTGGAGTACGGCTGAAACAGGCATTTTCGGATTTTGCAGACAAACATGCAAAACCGGTTATGCGGTGCATCGCAGATTACGGAAAACGGATCTGGCAGGAACGCAGAAAAACGGCTTACGGGATTATTGCGGCTGTTCTGGTACTTGTAACCGGACTCATCGCACTGTTTCTGATTCCGGAACCCGTTCCGGTCGATTATGCTGCGAAAACGGCAACACGTCTTTCCTCTTTGACGGGTGCGGATTTCCAGGTGGTGTCGGTTACCAATTCTGTCTCGGTTTTCTCCGTAAATTCGGAGCGTTTCCTTTGTCCGGATATCCGTTTCAGCGGTACACCCGATACCTTTGCGGGTGGCAAATTTCAGGAAGTGATTTTAGACGATGCGGAAATCCGGTGTAATGGTGAATGGAAAGCCTCTGTCCTGAAAAAACTCCAGACGATTGCCGATGTGATTCATATCCAGAAAATCATACTGAAAAAAGTGCGTTTGACCGGACGTCCCGCCGGAGATATTGTTTTGTCCGGCGAAATAATACCCGCCGGCAGCAATGGCACAGTTACGGGGTCTTTGAAAAGTCTGTCCGGAACGGAGTCTTGTGACTTGTCATTCCGCTACGAATGGGAAACTGAAAAATTATCCCTGTCCGGAATTACCTCTCTGCATACCGATACCTTGCGGAATTTTCCCCAATTGCCCGATTTTTTCGGAAAAGTATCCGGACTGCTCCATTTTTCCGGTCAGGCGGAAGTAGATTTTTCCGTATCTGCGTTTCCGGATTGCATGAAAAAGACGGATTTTACGATAGAACCGGAACATCGTCAGTGGAAAATCAATCAAATTCTGCCACTGGCGGAAAAGCTCACCGGACGCGGTTTTTTTCAAGGGATTCCGATGGAATTTATCCTTACGCGACTGCCCGAAAAAAACTATGAACTGCATGTCAATTCCGACCCGAATGACAAAGCGGAAGGGACCTTTTACGCTTTTGAATTTGACGGCTGGCAAATCGGGGACAGTCATTTCCGCTTTGACGGCATTTATGATGAATCGTGGAAACGCAAAACCGGTACAATGACCTTCGGTGGCAATGATATCACTCTGAAAGAAAGAAATCTTTCTGCCGGCAAAATGACCGGTACGGATACAGGGAAAAAGCAGTATTCTGTAACTTTGAATGACATGACATTTGCCGAATCCGGTATTGTTTGCTCGGTTCCCGGTTTCCTCTACCAATCCGGACCGAAATCTTCCGTTTCCGGAAAAGATATTTCCTTCACTCTCCCGGACGGGTCCATAAAAATTGAAAATCTTGTTTTCCAGTGTTCCAAAGCGAATACGGAAAAGAATACATTTTCCCTGTCCGTCAAAGGACCGTTTTTTGCAAGCCGGATTGCCGGAATGGTTACACGGACCGGAAAATACACCTACACGTTTACGGGCGACAACAATGCTTATCCCCGTTGTCATTTGCAGGGGCGTTATGAGTTGGGAAAACTGCCCGAATTCATTCTTGTCTTCCCCCGTCAGACTTTCCGGAAAAAAGATGGCGATTATCTGGCGGCATTTCTCCCGCCCTTGCCGGATGGCAGTGTATTGAGCGGACAGACAGAAGTCCGGTTGGAATACCGGGATGGGAAATTATCCATGAACGCAGAACTGGTCGATGCTGCACTTGCGATTCCCAAAGCGGAAATGTCCTTGACCGGAATGCACATTGTTTGCCGGAAAGAAAATATTCTGTTGTCGCAAACGAAACCGGGCTGCAAATTCTCTTTCCGGAAACTGAAAATCGGAAAGTATGAATGGGAGGACGGCAAGGGCGCTTATCGCATTTCCCCGGAGGGTATATTCCGTCTGGAGAAATTTTCCTGTGGTTGGTGCAAAGGAAAAATGACCATTGCACCCGATGATTTCATACCCGGTGAAACCGTTTTTACAGCGAATTGCGACCGCATGGATTTTGCTGCGTTTCTGACTCAGCTCGGGCCCGGAATTTTTGCCGGGGAGGGGATGGTTTCCGGGAAAATCGACTTTTCCGTATCGGAAAACGGGGCAATGTTCCAGAACGCATTTTTCCAATCCATCCCCGGGGAAAACGGAACATTGAAAAGTTCGTTTCCTTCCACTGCCATGGGAATCGGCACTTCTGCGGATACCCAGCGTTTCGCTTTCGATATGATGGAAAATATGAAATATGCCTGGGTGACTTTTGAAATGAAACCGTCGGAGAACGGAAAAATCGGATTGACCCTTCATTTCAACGGCAAACCGGGTAAGGAACTCTTCTACCGGTATGATCCACAACGCGGAATGGTGAAATCGGACGAGGCGGTTCAGCTGCCGGCTCTTCTGCTGGATGTCGATTTCAAATTGGATGTGCCCGGTGCAGACGTATCGAAATTGTTTTTGCAGAAGACCGCGCCGGAATCCGGAGCAGACAGACAATCCAGATGATAAGGAGTTTTTTTCATGGTGAGTTATAAACTGGTAATGCCGGGTGATATGAACAATTATAATTTTCTGTTCGGCGGAAAAATGCTGATGTGGGTGGATGAGTTCGCATGGATTGCCGTCAGCACAGATTTCCCGAACTGCCGGTTCGTTACAAGAAGCTTGGGAGAAATCTCTTTTTTCCGTAAGGTGGAAAAGGGCAGTATCCTGAAATTTGAAAGTAAACGTGTTAAAATTGGAAACACTTCGGTCACCTATCACGTTGACGTGTATGCTCAAGCACCGTCGCAGGAAGATAATCCGCTCGTGTTCCATACGGATATCGTGTTTGTATGTGTGGACGAACAAGGCGAAAAATGCCCGATACCCCGCGAACCATAAGCTGCCTTCCATGAATGAACAAACTTTTTTAGAAGCCTGGAATATCAAATTCAAAAAACGGCTCGATAAGATATCCCTCGCCGGCAGTCCCTCAAGAACCATTACACGATTTGTTTTTTCCGATGATAAGGACAATCTTTACACCGCAGAAGGATTTGCCTGTGAACGTGAGGATAAACAAATACGCCAGACCGTTATGCTGGAATTTTTGAAGGAGAACGGTTTGGAATCCGTTCTGCCGGCTATTCGAACGGTTTCCGGCGGGTATGGTGTTCGCCTTGACAATCTCTTTTATCAGGTGAGACCTTTTGCGGATGCCGATTCTTTTCCGGACCACAGCCACTGGAATCAGGCAGTTTACGGAAATATATGGAGCGAGTTCCTGCTCGCACTGCGAAAGGTTTCCAAATTGCCCGATTTCCCGAAAAACTCAGACAGAAATTTCCGCTTCACACGATATCTGCCGATTCTGATAAAAGAACTCAAATGCAGGGCACCGGGAATTGAGAACAGACTGGAGCCAGTTCTGGAGTCCCTCCGGGACTTTTTGGAAATCGAACCCTGTCTGCCGGCTTTTTTTGCTCATGGTGACTTCCATCCGGGCAACATCCTCATGAGAAACAATCAAATTAAGGCTGTTATCGATTGGGAATTTTCCGGCATGAAAACGGCAGGTTACGATGCCGCCCTGATGATTGGATGTCTCGGCATAGATGACTCGGAATGGATGACAGGTCCTGCCGCAAGAACCATGATCGGAAATCTGATCCGGAACCGGTATATGCCCCCCATGGCATTGAAATATTTTCCGGATTTGACAATAGCTATCCGGCTTGCATGGCTGGCGGAATGGGCAGAATTGAACGAATCGGCACTATTGGAACGGGAATTATCGTTTGTGGAACTCCTCTCAGCTCGCAAAGAGAAGATTTTCGGGGATCTGGCCACTGTCAGGTAGAAAACCGGGAAACGGGGACGCATACATCCTGCTCCGGTCATGACATAGCGTCACTTACGGTATGCTTTGCGTTTCTTCGGCAATTGGCGGAATTCCGGCGTTTTCCCTGCAAGAGTTACACCATTGACGAACATCGCATTCTCCACGGTGGCAGAAGCAGCACGCAACGCAAAATCCATACGTTTTTCAGGCGTACTGCCACAAACTTGTGCCGGACGTACAACCGTAACAGAAAAATCCGGTTGAACGATTGCAAAACCCCATTTTTCGGGAATTTCTTCCGGCTGAACTAAACCGACGGGTACCGCCAGATAATATTCATCGGCTGTATTTTCAAGCATCAGGCGCTCGAATTTGTTTCCGTATTTCAGCGCAAGCTCCAGCCGTTCTATATTGCGCAGACAATCTTTATAAGCATGGTTCCGGGTCGCGGAGAAATCCCATTCCTCGATTTCCGAGAAAAGACAGGGTTTCTTCAGTTCCGGTTCTTCCACGCGCAAGCGCTGCTCTAATTCTATCCGCAGACTCTGTTCCCGTGAAAGTTCATTCCGCAACGCTTCTTCTTTTGCGATATCCACACGGAAAATATCGCGATTGACTCCGGACAGCACGAGTATTGTACGTGTTACCGTCATTTTCTTTCGGATGGATGCCATGAAATACGATCCGGCATCGGCACGCAAACGTCCTACCCCGAGGGGAAAATCCAAGCCGATTCCATCCGGACGCATCGCGGCAAGAAAACCTAAAACCGCACGACGGATTGTAATCTCGTTCAACGGCGGAAAGCTAAGATCTTTTTTCCGTTTCCGGGTGGTGCTTTTTTCCGCTGCAGCATTCTCATTGAGAACGGAAATTTCAGCGGAATCCTCCTCCGGTTCCATGGATGTTTCAATAGAATCTGTGGCCTCGACAGACTCGTTGCAGGGGGCCGTATTTACCAGTTCCTGTGAAACTTCACTGGCCTCTCCGGATCCCGTGGAACTTTCCCTGTTTTTGGGGGCCGGAGTATCTCCAACCGCATCGCTGCAACTGTTTTCCGGCGGCTGCGGTGCGGCGGAAATCTCTTCATTTTTCGGTAGAGCCTCCAAGGATTCGACTTCAGGACTGAAATCACGGTGTATTCCGGCAGATGTCTCTTCGTAAAACGGGAAAGTCAGCTGCTGATCCTCATCGTGATTGTCATTTTCAGTCGTCATTGAAAGCTCCGTACCGATTTAATTTTCAGTTTTTGGAATCATCCTGAACTACATTGAGCGAATCAAGAGTATCGCCAATCAGCGCACTCATGTCACCAAAGGAACCGGACTGGGTGATTTCCGTATTCGCTTCCTTGATGTCTTCTTCGGTGATGTCGTTGTCAACAGCCTTGATGCTCAACCCGATCCGGCGATCTTCCTTGTCAATCTTGATTACGCGGGCTTCGATTTCCTGGTCAATATGCAGGACATCTTTTACCTTTTCAACGCGTTCTTTGCTGATTTGGGAAATGTGAACCAAACCATCGATCTTGTTGGAGAGTTCAACAAATGCGCCAAACTGTGTGGTCTTGGTGACTTTACCCTTGACAATATCGCCGATCTTGTAGTAGTTTTCGATGTTTTCCCACGGATCGGTTTCAATCTGCTTGAGACCGAGAGAAATTCTCTGCTGTTCCGGATTGATTTCCAGAATAACGGCATCCACTTCCTGATCCGGTTTCAGAATTTCATTCGGGTTATTGATCTTGCGGGTCCAGCTCATGTCGGAAACATGGATCATACCATCGATATCGTTTTCGATTTCAACAAAGGCACCGTAACTGGTCATGTTGCGGACCTTGCCGTGAATCTTGCTGCCGGCAGGATATTTTTCAGCCAGAACTTCCCACGGATTACGGGATTTCTGACGAAGACCGAGGGAGATTTTCTTGTTGGCTTTGTCAATTTCGAGAACAACGGCTTCGACTTCTTCGCCCTTGGAAACAATCTGGTCGGCCTTGGTGACGCGTTTTGTCCAGCTCATTTCGGAAACATGGATTAAGCCTTCCACGCCCTGTTCGAGTTCAACAAATGCACCGTACTGAACGATATTGACAACTTTGCCCTTGACAATATCGCCCTTGGCATACTTGGTTTCCACATCATCCCACGGATTGTGCGTTTTCTGCTTCAGACCCAGGGAGACACGTTCTTTTTCATGGTCCACAACGAGAACCATGACTTCGATTTCCTGACCGACTTCCAGCAATTCGCTCGGATTGGAAATACGGCCCCAGCTCATATCAGTGATATGCAGAAGTCCATCTACGCCACCCAAATCAATGAAGGCGCCGAACTCGGTAATGTTCTTGACAGTACCTTTACGGATCTGATTGACTTCCATTTCCTTAAGCAGCTGGGCTCTGCGGTCTTTGCGGGACGCTTCCAGCAGTTCGCGACGGGAAACAACGATATTGTGACGTTCCTGATTGATCTTGAGAATCTTGAAATCGTATTCTTTGCCGACATAATCGTCCATGTTTTTGACCGGACCGATATCGATCTGGGAACCCGGCAGGAATGCTTCGATACCATTGAGATCGATGATGATACCGCCTTTTACGCGATGCTTCGTGAAGCCTTTGATGGAACTGCCTTCTGCGTATTCGGAGGTAATTCTTTCCCATGCCTTGATGTCATTGGCCTTGCGCAGACTCAAACCAGGCATATTGCGTTCATTTTCAATTTCTTCCAAATAAACATCAACCTCGTCGCCAACCTTGACTTCTTCCCAATTCCGGAACTCGGCCGCGGGAATTTCTCCCTCTGCCTTGTATCCGATATCTACCAGAACGGAGTCCGGACGTTTTTCCACGATGGTACCATGTACGATGGTTTCCGTCGCAAAATCATTCTTGGTTTTGTTGTTCAGAAGGTCGTCCATGGAGCCGGTAAAGCTGTCATCGACGTAACTCTTCAGTGCCGGCTGTGCGGCGGCTGCAGTTTCGTTTTCTTTAGTCATTTTTTTCTCTGTTTGTTAATTGTTGACTCGTTACGAAAAACCTTTGTTCCCGAACCCGGGAACACCTGTATCTTAATAATATACACCTTGTTCTGTTTTTTTCAAGCCCCTTTTTTAAATGTGTTAAACATGCCCGCTCAAAAAACAGGCAAACGTCACTTGCCAAAGTAAACGCACGGGGCAAAACGGAACCTCGTGCGTTTAGTCTGACAAGTGACAAATTTACGATGATACATCCTTCAGCCTGGAATTTCCAGCAGCATAAACTCAGTCTGTCAGCAAGCCCCCGCCGCAGGGGCCTTTATACAAAAAACCGAACCAGATAAACGCCTGAATGGGGAATGTTGCCACATCAAGCACAATCGGGACCGGCATCAGACAGCACCGCCAAATTGTGATGCCGACACCTTCCATGTACTGTGTTGTCATGTCTCCGGAGAATTTTACCTGGTGTGCCCAGTATCCTTTTACATGGATCTGCCGTTTTCCCTTCCTGCCATCTTTTGTTTCCCGGACCTCCAGAGGAATGATCAGCCATTTCCACATACCTGCGTCGCTGATGTATGGCTCGGAGAGATGCGGAATATCATCCGGATGAGTATAATCGCGCTGATACTTTGCCATGGACCATAATCCTGACTTTGTCTTGTAAAAACGCCATTCTTTCATGTGGGTTGCCACCTCAATTGAGATATCCTGAAACAGTCCGGTCTGCTTATCCGGCATCTGGTCCAGCGGAAGGACAATATGCTGCTCCCACGGAACATGCCCCATAGCTGCCCAGTCAAACGGGAGATAGTTCCTTTCCTGCCATCCGGTAGAATGCACCGTCAGTTCTTTCGGTTTGGTGTACTCCGCACGGATGTCCTCGATATGCGTTTCGATCTTTCCTGTTTTCGTCCAAGTTATCGCGGAAAAACACCCGGAACAGAAAAGAACAAGTGCGGCGGAAAAGAATAAAGTAAGGATTCCGTTTTTCATTTTTGTCATGTTACTTTTGACACGGTTTGCGTTTTCTTATCAAATAGTGGACAAATGAACTGAATATCCAGCCGATTCCACCGAAAAAATATACCACAGGGAACATGACAATGCAACCGCAGATTTGCGCTTTTATATCCCGAAATCGGGGTTGATAATCATGTTTCGCATATTCGGCACGGATTTCAGGCGGCATCCGGTCAATGTTTATCCAGCCGTGTTCATCCACGGCGTAACGGTCGCGCAGTTCCATGCGGTAATGCCAGCCACACCAGGTAGAGCCAATATCCAATGGCAGAATGACGCAGGGTAGCAGCAGAAGCCACAGCCAGAACCATTTGTTTTGTCGTATCATCAGCAGAAGAGCATAAACAAACCACGCGATGGAAAGAATCAACGTCAGACATCTGCCGTATTCGTAAACAATATTGAAAATTTTCAGTTCAAACGGAATCATTTATTGTTCAACTCCTTCATCCATTGAGTGATACAGTCTTTTGCGACAGCTTCAGAAATAGAAACATAAACGATCTTTTCCGGGTAAGCGATTAGTCTTCCCCGCGCGAAGAATGGGGAAGACTAATCGTTTACTTGCAAAATTCACATTTTGAGACTGGCGTCTTGAGTAACTTGGTTTACTGTTTTTTTAATTGCAATCTCGCCGTAACCTGCGGCGGCAGCACATTGATTTCCGCAAAACGGCGTATGAGTTCGTCTGTGGTTGCGGTTCGGTGACCTCTGGCTGCGGCTTCGGTGGCTGGATAATAGAGCCATATTACTGCATTAATGTCGGAAAAACGTGGTCGCAATAATTCCAGGCGGCGTTCGAATTCGTCAAATCTTCCGTACTGAAGTAATAGATTCAGGAAAATATTTTGCAGCCCGAAATCATCTGGATAATTTGCGGTCAGAAACGTGAGCAAATTGACAATGAAAGCATTATCCCTTTGTTTCAGCGCAAACAATTTGCCCCCGATTGCAAGAACCTGTTGTGCCGGCAGTGGTGGCAGTTGCCCTCGCATCAGCATATTGGCGACAAGCTGCTGATGATTCAGACGGCAGACTAAATCCTCGTTGAAGGATTCCGGATTCGGCGGAGCATGTCTGGTGTCGGCGTCGCGTTCGAAACAACGTCCCAGTATTCGCGGCTCCGGGCGCAATACTCCTGCATAATAATCGTTTATTCTGGAAAATAGAGTGACGTCATCCAGGGCTCCCGGGCGCAGATTGGCGCAGCCGCCGGTCTCCAATATTGCGGATTTACGAATAATGACCGCATTGGGCGCGGCAGTCAGGGAAAAAGAGGAATAAAATGCAGATGGTGGCATGCCACCCCAAGTGGTGTAGTATTTGACGCCGTCATGTTCTTCGAAAAAGTATTTCAGACTGTAGGTGAACCCTATATCCGGGTGTTTTTCCAGAAAATCAATTTCTCCTGTCAGATCAAAATCAAGCATGATATCATCGGCATCGAAGTTGATGAGGTATTTACCTTTGGAACGTTCAAAAAGAATCTGACGGGCTAGGGCAATGCCGCCATTGGGTTCAATGACAGACAAGCGGCAGATATCCTGATGTTGCGTTTGAAATTCTTTCAGAAGGGCGGTGATTTCCGGCTTGCCGGAACCGTCATCATGCAGAATAATCTCGCATTTTCCGTATTTCCGGGCTACAATCGACACGGAATCCAGCATTTCCCGCAGCATATACAAAGGAGTTCTGTAAGTTGGAATAAGGAATGAAACCAGCGGTTTTTCCGTCTTGGGCAAGATAGAGAAAAATGCATTTTTCCCGGTGAAATTGTAATTTGTCATTGCTTTATTCCGCTCCATGTTTAAGGTTATTGCCTTGTTGCCAAAGTAAACGCACAGGTAAAAATGGAAACCGAGCGTTTACTCTGACAATTGCTCTCCGCCCAAAGTTATTCTCTGGAAAATTTTGTTCCGGGGCGGATTACTTCAGCGGCAGGAAAACTTTCATTTCCGCAGAACCGCGGTTCTGCCAGAGAGCGTAGGGAATAGCGGTCAGGCGTACTGTCTGATAAAGTGGTTTCTTTGTGGAATACAAAGGTGCGTTTTCCCCGTCTTCTCTTACAAAGCCGTTACATTCAATGGCGATGGTCCCGGGCAGAAGTCCGTCAACAGGTTTCAGGGTAAATTCGGGGGTATTTTCCGCTAAGGCGTAATTTCTTATGCAGCCGGGGTTATCCGTTGTTTCAAAGGTATAAACGAGAGGTCCGCGTGTTACGGCGGCGCATCCGGCATCGGCGGATACGTGAGAATTGGCATATACCAAATTGGGCTCCATCGGGAAATCCCATTCCAGGACATCGCCCTCGTTCCATTTTCTCAGGAATACGGCATATCCTTTTTCCACGGCCGGGACAAGTATCTGTCCGTTCAGTTTGACCGTGAATTTGCCGTTGCAGAAATCCATAATCCGGACAAACAGCTTGATTTCCTTGTTACTGGAAATCTGCATGGTAACCTTTCCGGAGTAAGGATAATCGCCGGTAATTTCTGCGGTATAACCGGAGGTTTGAATCGTAGCGGAAGCGGGGATATTAATCCGTAAGGCGTCATCATCGGCAAAGAAACAGAAATCCTGCAGTTGCGGCAGGAACCGGCAATAACTGGTCGGGCAGCAGGAGCAACCGAACCACTCCTGTCTCACCGGCAGGATATGCCCGGTGGTGGAAAACACACTGCTGACTTCCAGCGGATTGACATAGAAGAACTCATCGCCTTTCAAACTCAGTCCGCTGATGGCGCCATTGTACATTTCCCGTTCCATTACATCCGCATACTTGCTGTCACCGGTTGCACGGAGCATTCGGCTGGCAAAGAAAACCATTCCGATGGAGGCGCAGCTTTCCGCGTAAGCATCGGCATTTGGCAGGACGTATGCATCCCGGAATGCTTCTCCGTGGCGAGTGGAACCGATACCGCCGGTCAGATACATTTTTTTGTCTGCGATATTGTCAAAGAGTTTTTCACAGACGGAGAATAATTCCTTATCCGCAGTTTCCATAGCGACATCTGCCATACCGGAATACAAATAAGTTGCCCGAACGGCATGACCGACAGCCTCGTCCTGTTCGCGGACGGGCTTGTGAGCCTGAAGGTTGGAGAGATTTCCCTCCCAGAAACCTTCTTTTTCGCTGAAATAATTGGGGGACTGACCGCGTTCATCGACAAAATATTTGGAGAGTTCGAGATATTTGCGGTTTTTAGTAGCCCGGTAAAGTTTAACTAAGGCGAGTTCGAGTTCTTCATGTCCCGGATAACCTGCGATTTGTCCTTCGCCATGTCCGAATACCGAAGCCACGTAGTCCGCATAACGGCTCATGGCATCCAGAAATTTAGTGCTGCCGGTTGCTTCCCAGTGAGCTACAGCGGCTTCTGTCAGATGTCCGCAGCAGTAGAGTTCATGTGCCCAATGGAGCGCTTTCCAGCGGTTTTCCTGCTCTACTACGGTATAATGCGTATTCAAATAGCCGTCCGGCTGTTGTGCGGAAACAACTAAATCCACGAGTTCATCCAGGCGTTTCCGGAGAGGCGATTCTGGATTCAGGCGAACCGCATGAGCCATACCTTCCATGACTTTTGCGACATCGGAATCCCAGTACACATGCGGTACCGGAATATCCCCTCCGGGCTGTTGCAGTTTGAAAGCATCCAGACGTCCTGTTTCTTTGCATTTTTTTAATGAGGATTCGATAGTGACGGTTTCCATTTTGTCCTGACGCGGGGCAAAGAAACAGTCCTGTAATTTCACTTTGGAGTTAATCATGGTTTATTCTCCTGATTATCAGTTGATTTTTATCTATTTCATGGAAAAACATTTTTGCTGTTTTGTCATACTATATCCGTGATTTGTTCTTTTGCGAATGAGAAAGGAAAAAAAACAAATATTTTCACATATTGCCGTCCGCCGTCCGTTTTTTATCGCCGGAACTCAGAAAAACCGCTTTATCCGGCAGACTTGAAATGATGACATTGATTCCGGTTCCGTCTATATCCGCCATGATAATGTCGCCGGAATGGAGCGGCATGGTAAGTTTCATTTTGTAGAGTTTGTTCAGAAGTGCCGGAATCCGGGCTTTGGGGTAAGCCTTGTCCGTCCGAACCGGAACAAACGGGATATCGGGATTGTCGGAGGGAACGACAGCCGTAACAACCCGGCGCGGGTCCGTCATTTCATTTTTTCCATATTGTTCACCGATGGGACAATGATTGCCGGTAATGGACCAATTGCCGGAATCGTTTTGTGTTGCGGTGAGATGACAGCCGCGTGGACAGCCTGTACAAATCAGATTTTTGTTCATAGTCATCTGTACTCCTGAAGGTGAAAAACCAGTTCTCCGCCGGTCAGTAATGTTCCGTCCATTTCGATTTGCAGCATTTCTGCGGGACGCACAAATTGCAGTTTTTTTGACAGAATCTTTTTTCCGTTCAATTCCGCGGTCAGCACTGCGGAGTCCGCAGAAATCAGCGGCCGGAAGGAAACGAGCGTTTTCCGATTATGAAAATAACGGTTTGGCACAGCATATTTCAGATTGGAACCGGGCAGGATCGGCGATTCTTCGACGGGATCGGTTCCTGCGGTGAAATCATCAAGAATGGCACGGGCGGCGCGTTCCGCTTCGGCGGACACGCAATCTACCAGGTCATGTACATGCAGTACATTTCCCGCTGAGAAGATACCCGGCACTCCGGTTTGATAACTCGCATTCACAAAAGCTCCGTTTGTTGCGGGATTCAGTTTGACGCCCGCCTGAACTGCGAGTTCCATTTCCGGGACAAGTCCCACGGAAAAAAGGATCGTATCACAGGGAATGCGGAACACTTTTTCCATTACCGGAACGCCGTTTTCCACCGGCGCGACATCTACACCGGTCACCCGGCGCGTGCCCAGGATATTGACAACCGAATGAGACAGGTAAAGCGGAATGGAAAAATCTTCCAGACATTGTACAATGTTTCTGGTCAGACCCGCCGGATGAGGCATAATCTCCACTACGGCTTCGACCTCGATACCGCACCAGCGGAGACGTCTTGCCATAATCAGACCGATGTCGCCGGATCCGACAATTACCGCTCGCGTGCCGGGCAGTTTCCCTTCCATGTTCAGCAGACGCTGCGCTGTCCCTGCAGTGAAAATTCCGGCAGGACGTGTCCCCGGCGTGGCAATGCTGCTGCGGGTCCGTTCGCGACAGCCCATTGCCAGGAGTATTTTTTCCGCATGAACAAGTGTCAGACCTTCTTTTGCGGACATGACGGGGAGTTCAAAAGAACCGTCTTCCTGCCGATTGATTTCCATGACGGTAGCCCCGAGAAACAGTTCTGCTCCGGCATGAACAGCTTTCTGAGTTATGCGTTCTGCGTATTCGGGGCCAGTCAATTCTTTTTTGAAATAGCGTAATCCGAACCCGTTGTGAATACATTGACGCAGAATGCCGCCCGGGAAATCCTCGCGGTCTATAACTAAGGTATGGCATCCGGCGGCAGCTGTGACTGCGGCTGCGGAAAGTCCGGCGGCTCCGGCGCCGATGATGGCAAGTTCTGTATCTTTACGATTCATGGTTTCACCTCGCAATCTCCCAGATTACCCGTCAGAATGCGGCTTCCATCTCCGCATTTGGTCAATTCTTCCATGGGAATACCGCTTTCACGGCTGATAATCTTCAGAATATTTGCCGTGCAAAATCCTCCCTGACACCGTCCCATACCGGCACGGGTGTAAAATTTCACACCATCGACTGTCGTATGCCCTTTCCGTACCGCCTCTATGATTTCCGCCTCGGAAATTTTTTCACAGCGGCAAACAATATGCGTCCAGGCGGGGTCTTCCGCATGAAGTTTTCCGATTTGTTCCGGTGTGGCTTCGCGGATGGCATACCGGGGCGGAAGTCCGTTGTCAATGTCTGTTTTTTCCGTCATGACGAGCCCCTCTTTTTTCAGCAGGTCCTTAATATATTCGCCGATTGCCGGTGAGGCTGTCAATCCGGGCGACTGGATACCTGCCGCCTGAATGAATGCGGGTACTTTTTGAGACGGGGCAATATAAAAGTCTTCCGTGTCCAATACGGGGCGCAACCCGGAAAAGGAGGCAATAATATCGCGCGGTGAGATGGTGTCAATCATATTCCGTACGAGAGAAAGAATATGCTGCCGGTTTCCACTCGTAGTCGCAGTGTCGTCTTTGTCATCCACAAACTCGGCTGTCGGTCCGATCATCGTTGTTCCGCCCGCTGTGGGAATGACCAGTACGCCTTTGGAATGTTTACCCGGAACCGGAAAAATTACCCGTTCCGGGCGTCCGGCGGAAGTCCGGTCGAGAAGGTATTCCTCCCCTTTTCTCGGATGAATGTTAAAAGATTCAGCCCCGAAACATCCGGATATTTCATCGGCAAAAAGTCCGGCGGCATTGACCGCATAGCGAGCCTGAAAAGTTTCGCCCGATTCGGTTTCAATATTCCAGTGATCGCATTCGTAAGTGCCGCGTATCACTTTCTTGCCGCATTTTACTTCCACACCGTTTTTCTTCGCGGATTCCACCAGCGAAAAAACATAACGGTACGGCTCGATGGTACCGCCATTCGGTGCGAAAAATCCCCCGACAACATCTTTATTCAGTTTGGGTTCCAGCTGCAGCATCCGGTCGTGTCCGCACATTTCCAGTCCCTGGACACCATTCGCGATACCGCGTTCGTAGAGCATTTTGACCGTCGGCATTTCCTCTTCATGAAACGCCGCTACGAGGATACCGCAGCGGTAAAAGGGAAATCCGAGTTCATGGTGGAGCATGTCGAACATCAGATTGCCGCGTATTTCCAACTTGGCTTTCAGCGTGGAAACTGGATGATGAAAACCGCCGTGAACAATACCGGAATTCGCCTTCGAAATCCCGAATCCCACGTCCGCTTCCTTTTCCAGCAGAACTGTCTTCAGACGATAACGGGAGAGCTGCCATGCCGTTGCGGCACCGGATACGCCTGCACCGATAATTGCTACATCAAACATACTTTACCTCACAATACAGGAAATTGATTTCTGAGGAAGTACTGTACACCCGGAATGGGAAATTTGCAAGCGCGTTCTGCAAATCGAGACTGCTCACGGCACTTTGATTCAGTCCTGAACCAGCGCAAGATTGCGTAAACGGATCACACTGCGCAAACCGCGGAATGTGATTTCCGCCTGTTCCTGTGTGGAATGAATTACCGGCAGAGCATCCTCTTTGCCGAGGGGAAACAGCAACGTGACAAAATATGCGTTCCGCTGTCCGCAAATACTCATTTCCAGTGTGGAGGATTCATGCAGATACTGATCATTGCGTCCGACATACCAGCCGGAGGGATATGGTTCCAGCCTACCGGAAAATACCTCCGCACTGTGTATGGGAAAAAGCGGAACAATCAGCAGATCATACTTGCGGTTAAAAACCGCACGGAAAGCACCGGGTAATGACGGTTCCGCAACAACATTGCGTGTATCCGTATGCAGCAGCATTGTATATTCATGTGGTTGGGCGTCCAATGATTTCAGCGTATCGGCAATACAGAAATAATCCGGTCTCACAAACAGTATTTCACGCTCATGCGAAGCATAAATTCCACATTCCTCTCCGGTATTGTAATATCTTGAAAAAGGACCGAACTCCTGGTCATAGCAGCCACGGGCATAGTCAAACTTCTCCGTGGAAACAAAATCCGCCGACTCCGCTTTTTCCGGAGTCCGCGGTTCGGACCGCATCTGCGCCTTGCGGTCAACAAGAATTGTATTGTGACCGTAAGCGGAAATACCGTAAACGCGGTGAACGGAACAATCGTATTGACCGCCGCCGTCATCGTAAATTAATTCTTCGTCGCCTTTGTATAAATGAATATTCAGCTTATCCTGATGAATATGCTGCTTTCCCAATGCACCATGGTCAAAACAGAGATATGACGCATCTCTGTCCCAGCCGGAACGCATTACCGTAAAACCCGAATAGGGCAGGGTACGGGAACTCCCCCGGGGCGGTTCTCCCTCTTTCCCTTCTGTCGCAGCCCAGAGAAAATCTTTGCGTTCCGGAAAAATTTCCGCTGCTTTGGAAAGCAATGCGGAGGTGGACATGGTAAAACAATCATTGGTACGCGGTTGGGTAAATCCCGGGCACATCAGATCCAGATAGGATTCCGCATATTTTTCGAGGCACTTGATAAACTTGGAAGGGAGCGTTTCCAGCAAACCGGCACATTTCGCCAGCTGGTAAAGATTGGTCCCGCAACTGAAGACAACACTCTGATAGTCCGGTGAAAGCTCATACTGCATGCCATCGGGCAGCATCTGACACATAATTTGCTCTTCCAGACATTTTTTAGCCTTCTCCCAGAGAGATGCCGAAACAGGAAATTCCGGAAACAGGGACGCCAACGTACAGCAGCCACACATTTCAATTCCCAGCCAGTTTCCCCCGGACGACCGGTTCTGATAAGTATAATCCGCCTGTTCCAGCATAGAAAAAATCATCCGTTCCAGTGTTTCATCTTTCACAGAAGGAGATTTCCGGAATATCTCAAAGGCGACTTGCCAAAACTGCATGAGGCGCAATCCGCATTCAATGGTACGCCAGGCACTGCCGACACCATTGTCGCGCGCACTGTCGGCGGTAAGATTTATCCAGTCGTTTACCTGAATTTCAAAAGCAGCGGCATATTTTTCATCTCCTGTTTTGAGATATGCCAGTCCCATATCGATCCAGAAATACATCCGGTTCAGTTGCCATACCCATTCGGGATTCTGAGGCGGATCGTCCTTCGTAGCATCAAACAGAAAATTGATTCTTCCGTCCGGATAACGGTACGGACGACTGACAACCGTAACATCACCCAGGATGGCACGGTCAGCTGTTTCCAATGAAAATTTTTGATTTTCCAGCTTTCCGAAAAAAGCGGAGCGCGGGCGTGACCGGAAATAAGAGATATCTTTTCCGCAAAATTCTTTCAGGTTCATCGTTTGGGGTTCCTCGTTTCAGTATATGACAGGTTTCCGGATAAAACAATTTACCAGGCGGGACAGATAAGAAAACATCTTTTCGTCCCGCCTGGCGTGTATTTCAATCAAGCATTCCAAACGGAGGTTTGCCGCATGAAAAAGCAGTTC
>CALCCZ010000068.1 GCA_937900075.1 uncultured Lentisphaeria bacterium | reverse complement strand
GTGGCATAATCCGCATTCATGGTGATATCCAGCAGATTATTCAAATCGGAGAATATGGAAACATGGCAGAATTTACTCACGCCGGTCACGAAAGCAAAACGGATTTTGCTCTCACAGGTCTTAATAGTGGAATAGAATCCTTTCAGAGCATTCAATATCTCTTGTTTCGCCGGATTGGTAATATTGTTCAAAATCGGTTTATCGTATTCGTCAACCAATATCACCACCGGAGCTTTTGAAGACAAATCCTCAATCAGAAACTGAAAATTAGTTGAAAGTGTTTCGCCTCTCAACTTTAGATTGTTCGCAAGAGCGATATTTTCAATGGAGTCATGCAGATAACGGTTCAGTTCATCAGCCGTATTTGCGTTACAATTACCATTATCCAGATGTATCACAGGATATTGCTTCCAGTCGTAGGGTTTGTCATAAATAGCAAGCCCCTTGAAAAGATCCTTTTTTCCCTGAAAGATTGCTTCAAGCGTGGAGATGGTAAGCGACTTTCCAAAACGCCGCGGGCGGGAAAGAAAGTACATGGCGCCATCTCTTTGAATTAACTTCCAGAGATAAGCTGTCTTATCAACATACAGATAATCTGCAGTCCGCAGTTTTTCAAAAGTATAAACGCTTGATGTCAGATATTTTCTTTCCATAACACTGCCTCCAAAACATAACATATATCATCATCGGCAAAAAATCAAGTTATCTGTCTGTTTTTACACAAAAAACGTAATCAAGGTAATCACCGGTCAGTGAATTTTTTCTCAGATATCCCGCTTTTTTTTCAAAATTTATATTCTGTTGTTCGACTCCACTAACCATTAACAAATACCCGCTTACTCTTTTTCTTTCGCAAGTGGGAACCAGGCTTTTCTGCAGAGAGGGAACAAATAGACTGCGATGAGGAAATTCAAAACCGCTATCAGCGCAAAAACGCCTTCAATCGTCACAATACAGCGACTCACTAATGCTCCGGCAACTACCGCACCGACCACGATAAAAAACGAGTTCACAATGTTGTTCGCGGCAATCACACGCGCAATTTCCTGCGGTTTTGATGTTATCTGAAGTAGCGAATTCAGGATAACGGAGTAAAAACCACCGCAAACGGCAAGAAATGCCAAGTCGGCACACATACGGTAAAATATACCTTCTTTCAAAAAGTCAGAAATCGTAAGCAGGCCCCCGTCTCCTCCCGGAACGGACCACTGCTTCGCTGAAAAATACAAATCAAGGGTAAATAACCCCATAATCACAAGTGCAGGACAAATTCCCTTCACTATGTTAAAATGCCGATTACACAAGGAACAGACACAGGACCCCAAAGCAACGCCGACAGAAAACAGTACGGTAAAAAGAATAACCGTTCCCTCCGTTCCTCCAAGCACGTTCCGGACAAATCCGGAAAGCTGGGATATGTAGAGCGCACCCGTCATCCAGTAAAGTGACAAACCGATTACGCAATGCAGTATCGTGGTGTCCGAAAATAATATCTTCAAAACATTCCATGTACCGCGGATTATGTTTATATTCAATTTCAAACCCGGATCTGCACTGGCGCGATCCGGTATCTTCTGTGCCGCACAGAATCCCACTATGGCAAACAGCAGCAGTCCAGCCCCCGTTATAACCGGTCCATGGTTCAACTGAATGAGAAAAATCCCGATGACCTGCCCCAGAAGAATCGCTATATTGGTTCCCGCATTCATATAAGCATTGCCGCGTATCAGTTCATCCGGCGTATTCCGCGCAATATACGAATATTTTACAGGGCTGTAAAACGCGCTCTTCATCCCCATAAAGCACAACAATACAAGCAAAAGCGGTACTGACTGGAAAAAGAACGCCACAATCGTCAGCGCCATCAGAATCACTTCCGCAAGCTTGATGCAGAAAAACAGCTTTTTCTGACAGAATTTATCGGCAATCTCTCCTGCCAGTGCAGAAAAAGGAAAATATGGCAACATCAGAAGCGCAAC
This sequence comes from uncultured Lentisphaeria bacterium, assembly GCA_937900075.1. Classification (GTDB taxonomy): domain Bacteria; phylum Verrucomicrobiota; class Lentisphaeria; order Victivallales; family UBA1829; genus SIG77. Next base: position 29,707 of record CALCCZ010000068.1, on the reverse strand, counting down.
TGCCAAAAAAGTCAATCCGGAAGCAGTTTCTGCGGAATAACTGCATTGATAGGTTATCATTATGCACAGTGCGTACCGGAATACATTGTCGTTGAATGCGCCCCAGAACAATGTGTTGAAAAAAGGAAAAAAACGTCTTGAGAAAAAATACATCTTCTCCACTCTCCATTGAATTAAATCAGCTCATCACCTCTGTCACCATCCGGCACCTCAAATGGGGTCGCTTTTTCATCCGAAATCGGTATAAATTTCAGCTGATAATGGTCGATAATCCAGCGCACAATATTCGGTATCGGCAATGTCGTCACTACCGATAATACCACAATCGCATTGAAAAAATTGTCCGACAGCATCCCCAAGTCCTTTCCAATCGTTGCTGCAGCAAGAGTCGCGGAAAGCTGGGGAACTGTCATGAATCCGGCACAAAAGCCCTTCGCATCCCGGAAACCGCAGAGTCGGAGCGCGCCCCAACCGGAAAAAACCTTGCTCCCGACTAACCCGACCACGGTCAGAAGAACAATCGCTATATTGTTACGCGAATGGAACAAAAGTGTGAAATCGGTTTTCATTCCTATGGACAAAAACAGAAATGGTATCAGCAACCCGTAACCGATCCCCTCCATCTTGCGGAACAGGGTCTTCTGTACCCTTGAAAATTCGCCGTTCCGGCTTTTAATCACACGGGACAACCCCAATCCGGCAAGAAACGCTCCGATGACTAAATTGATTCCCAGCAGTTCTCCGCATATCACCGTCAGCAGAATCACAAAGATAAAGCAGTAAATTACGGAGTCTTCTCCGTTCGGAAGCAGTTTCAGTATAAAACGCCCAATCTTCGGCGTAAAATACAAAACCGCACAAAAATAAACAGCTATCAGCAGAAGAAATACCAACAGAAAGAAATTCCCGAACCAGGAGGGATCGATCTTGTCAAAAACGGAAAGCGTTCTGTGCATCGTTCCGTTTTCCAGTACTTCCGGCTGCATCACTTTCTTCATCTGGACACTTACACCAAGCAGAACAATACTCATGATATCCGTCAATACCGTTGAAACCAATACCGTCCCGCCGAATATCGTTCGCGATAACTTCAGTTCCCGTATGACCGGAAAAACAATTCCTACCGAGTGAAACAGGGAGGCGTAAAGCAGCTGTCCGGGAAAATCCTCCGCCTCGAAAAATTTGTAAATCAAAAAACCGGACACCGCCGGAATCAGAAAGGTCCCGACGGTCATGAACAGAATCGGTTTCTTCGCTGTCTTCAACAGATGAAAATCCGCTTCCATTCCCGCCAGCGTCATGAGAAACAGCAAACCTAAAGAACCCAGCGAGTTTACAAGGGAAAACGCATTGCTTTCTATCTCCGCAGCACTTCCGCCGAATACCGTCAATTTCGGAGCCAGCCAATGAATCAGGTCAAATCCGTTCGGACCGATCAGCATTCCGATGAAAAGTATAGATATCACTTCCGGTATTCTGCATCTCTGAAACAATACCGAAAACAGCGTCATGGATGCAATCAAAATCAAAAATAAAATCAAAAAAGCTTCACTGCTCATAAATCCGTCCGTACTTTCTTATCTGCCGATAACAAAAATGATACTCAGCCGCATAGCGACACTATCCCCTAACTATATCCCCGAACATCGCATTTGTCAATATACCATTTCGCAATCTATCCTTTTTTTACAGGTGTCAGTAGGTAGGGGTTAGTGGCTGCGGAATAGGAAATAGGACCTATGCAGTTAGGGGATGGAGATTAGGGAATAGGGGTTGCTGAATGGCAAATAAGACCAATAGGACTTATTTTTATTGGAGAAAACTATCCACTAGTCACTATTCTCCAATCGATAACCGATTCTTGCAAAAAAGATGAAAAAAGAGTAATTTTTTGAAATTACGCTTGAAAGATTCCACAAATGTGTTAAGTTATTTAATTATTATTTTTTTGAACGAGAAATGCAAAACAACGTTTTTAAGGTGTAGAAAGTCTCATGTTGAATTTCAATTTGAACGTTACGGAACAGATTGCTGTCCTTGTCCTCCAGTTGGGAATTATTATCTTTGCCGCAAAATTCTGCGGGTCTCTGGCAAAAAAATGCAAAATACCTTCGGTACTCGGCGAACTGGTTGCCGGAATCATTATCGGGCCGTACCTTCTTGGAAGAATTCCTCTGCCGTTCCTCTTTCATCTGGATCACGGCCTTTTCGGTTTCGCAAAAGAGTTTGTCCTTAATACGGACACGCTTGCCTTTTCGGCAAAGAACGTAACGTTCCAGATGTATCATTCCTCACTTTATGCTTTTGCGACAATTGGGTCCGTCATATTGCTTTTCATGTCCGGACTGGAAACCGACCTGAAGATGTTTTTCCGCTATTCGTTAGTCGGAACGATTGTCGGTCTGGGAGGAGTTGTTTTCTCGTTCGTCTTCGGAGATTTAGTTGGAGTATTTCTGCTGGGGAAATCCTTCATGTCGCCCTGCTCGCTCTTTCTGGGTATTCTCTGCACCGCTACCAGTGTGGGAATTACGGCACGTATTCTTTCCGAACAGAAGAAAGTGGACTCTCCGGAAGGTGTGACAATTCTTGCGGCGGCGGTGATTGACGATGTGCTGGGCATTATCTGTCTTGCGGTTGTCATGGGAATCGTCATGACACCTACGAGTGGCGGCACAAATTGGGTACATATCGGTTTAATTTCCTTGAAATGTATTGTTTTCTGGCTTGTTGCAACGGCATTGGGACTGTTTCTTGCAAAATATATTGCTAAATTTCTCAAGATATTCAAATCCCCGATTGTATTTGGAACCCTGTCTTTAGGACTTGCCATGCTGGTATCCGGTATTTTTGAAGCCAATGGGCTTTCAATGATTATCGGAGCTTATGTGATGGGATTGAGTCTTTCCAAAACCGACGTTGCCTTCGGGATCCAAAGTTCTCTGGAACCGATATACAACTTTTTCGTTCCGGTTTTCTTCGTTGTCATGGGGATGCTTGTTGATATAAACGTTTTCACGCAATGGGACGTTTTGAAAATCGGTATTATTTATTCCGTTCTTGCCATTCTTGCGAAAATCATCGGTTGCGCCCTGCCCGCTCTGTTCCTGAATTTCAATCTTATCGGATCACTCCGTATTGGAACCGGCATGGTTCCCCGTGGTGAAGTGGCACTGATTATAGCGGGAATCGGTATGACAACGATGTGTAAAGGTGTGCCGATTTTAGATGAAAAACTTTTCGGGGTAGCCATTATCATGACCTTAGCGACAACGCTGCTTGCGCCACCGTTGCTCTCGTTCGCCCTGTCTTTCCCCGGAATCGGTGTCAAAAAGGAAACAAAAGATGTTTCTCTAGTTCATACATCGTACCACATGCCGTCCGAGCTGATCCGCGATTTCTTCATCAGCTACATTGGAGAAACCTTGAGCAAGGAAGGATATCTTTTTACCCATCTTGACAAAGAAAACTCTGTCATGCAGATACGTAAAGACGACTTGTCATTCGCATTGAACGTCAACGAAAACACGCTGGAGTTCGAATCCAACAAGGACGAGGTATTCTTCATTAAAAACCTGATGTACGAAATCAGTATCCCGCTGGGGTATAACCTGGAGAAACTCCAGGAACTGACGAAGTCGGAAGATTTGTGCAAAAGCATGTTCTCCAGTCAGGACGGGTTTATGAACGAAAACAGCAAACAGATCCGTTCCATGGTTGCAAAATGCATCCGCAAAGATTGTATCATCATGGACCTGAAGGCGGATGATATCAGCGGCGTCATACGTGAACTGATTGATCTTCTGAACTCTAAACATCTTCTGACAGATGAAAAAACAGCTCTCATCGACGTACTGGAACGAGAAAACAGTGCCTCCACATGTTTCCAGAACGGTATTGCCCTGCCCCATGCCCGGACGGAAGGTGTTGACCATCCTGTTGCGGCTGTCGGTATCAGCAAACAGGGATATGTCTCCGACTCTTTGGATGGGAAACCATCTAAGATATTCGTGATGATACTCAGTCCGAAAAATGCAGACGGACCTCATATTGAATTCCTTTCCGCCGTGGGGGTTGCGGTAAGTCAGCCGGGAGCTGTTGAAGCCATTCTGCAGGCGACTTCTCCAGATGAGGTTCTGAATCTGCTCTGTATAAAAAAGCAGTCCGAAAAATCAAAAAAAGCATAATGGACAATGAATAAAAAAGCGGTTTTTCTCTTACGGGACAGCCGTTTTTTTATTAGGTCCGGTGAAACACAAAAAAAGCCCTGGACTTTCTGGTATGACCGAAAATGAAAATTGCACTTTATCGTTCGATGAAGGAACACTGATTATTTCCGGATCGCCCGGCGCATTGAATCTGTTATTGGATGACATTCAATTTGACGCCCGTATCAAATCGTGGCGTGCGTCCGCGTATCGCTATGAAGCCATCATGCGGAAACTCTATGCTGCGGGAATCCCCGTAACGGACAAGGCACGGGATTATTCTGAATTGCCGCTGACATTTCACTCTTCCTGTCCCCCCATGAAGCATCAGACAACGGCACTCAAGCGATGGCTGGAAGCGAAGTGCCGCGGAATGGTGGTCATGCCGACTGGTTCCGGGAAAACTTTTCTGGCGATGATGGCAATGACTGCCGTAAAAAGGCCGACCCTTGTCATTGTCCCGACGATTGATTTAATGCAGCAATGGGCAAGTTCACTGGGCAAAAATTTTGAATTGGAAGTTGGAATGCTCGGTGGCGGAAGCCATAATATCCGTGAAATTACCGTCTCCACATACGATTCGGCTGTTCTCTACATGAATAAAATCGGAAACCGGTTCGGTCTTGTCATTTTTGATGAGTGTCACCATTTACCCGGTGAGGTCAATAAAAACGCCGCTATGCTGTGTCTTGCACCTTATCGGCTGGCGCTTACTGCCACACCGCCGGAAGATCAGAACGCTCTTGACATCATAAAAAAAATGGTAGGAGACATCGTTTGTACCATTTTCATTGATGAACTGGAAGGGTCCGTTCTCGCGCCCTATCTGACACAACGTATCTTTGTTCCGCTTGCCCCGGATGAATTGCAGGAATATCAGATTGCCAGAAAAAAATACATGGATTTTGTCCGGGCGCACGGGATCAATTTCAGCAATCCGGATGGCTGGCAGCAATTTATGATTGCCTGTGCAAAAATGCATGGCGGTCGTGAAGTCATGCGCGCATGGTTGAGACAACGTCAGATTGCCCGTTGCGGCAGAGCGAAACTGACCGCTCTATGGGACATCATCCGAAAAAATCCCGGGGTACGCACCCTGATTTTTACTGCCGACAATGATACGGCATACGAAATCGGGGAAACGCTTTGTCTGCCGGTTCTGACACACAAAACCAAGGCGGCAGAACGCAAAGATTTCCTCGAAAAGTTCCGGTCCGGGGAGTATTCCATACTCGTCACAAGCAAGGTCTTGAATGAAGGTGTCGATGTTCCCGAAGCTGCCATCGGTATTGTTGTTTCCGGTTCAGCCGGGACCCGAGAACACATCCAGAGACTGGGACGAATTCTGCGCAGAACCCAGGACGGGAAACAGGCTGTTCTCTACGAACTCGTCAGTGAAGGAACCTCCGAAATGAATGTCAGTGAACGACGGCGTGCGAATCGTGCTTACGAACAAAAAAACACGCAGCATAAGTTCGGCTGGAAAGGCGGGAATCATTATGCTCGGTAAAGATTTGTTGCGCACAAAAGTCCGGGGTGACCATATTTATCCGTCATTCATCAGTACCGATGATGAACAGTGGCTCTCTCTGGCTGTCGAACTGCTTGCCGTATATGAAAACGGTATTGGCGATTCCGCTGCTGTACTCAATTCCGCTGCCGATTCTATTGTATTGAAATACAAAGACTTGAAACTGGCTCGCGGGATTCTGAAAATCATTCAGGACCGCACCGAATTTTCCGGAATCAACGATGATTTTCCCTATACGGAAAAACGTGCCTGCCTTTTCAAAAAAACGGCAGAAATGCTCCAATCAGGCACCCTGCCACAACTTCCTTATGACGTGAAAGCGGCAGTTCTGAATGTTATGCCGGACAATGGTTTCGAAAATCGGCTCATCTATGCCGACTTGCCGGAAAACGAAACTTTACTCCGTGTCAAAAAGATTTTTCCGCGGGAGGTTCTCGAACGCTATAATGTCGGACTTGTTCAGGGACTTCTTCTTACCGCCAATGCCATTCATCTGAATATCCCCGTTGATACACCGGCAGCCGATTTACGCAATCTCTTCCGGAACATCAAATTTTTCCAACTTCTTTTTTCCGGGAAAACGGAGGATGATACGCTCCGCATCACCGTTGATGGACCGGCCTCCATTTTGGAAAACAGTCTGAAATACGGGCTGCAGTTAGCCTGTTTTTTCCCTTCCGTCTGCCGTTTACCGAGTTGGAAACTCTCAGCCGAAGTTTTACGGAATGAAAAAAAATATTCCTTGCTTCTGGACCAATCCTCCAATCTGAAATCTCAAATTGCACAATTCAGCGGAACCCTTGAAGAATATTCCATGTTCGCGAACTATTTCAAAAAACAGACTTCGCGCTGGGAAATTGATACTGCGCCCGGATTTCTCGTCTTTGAAAATCAAAAAGCAATCTTCCCCGATTTTGCCTTCCGGTGTGGCGAAACGGTTAAATATCTGGAACTTTTCCACAGATGGCATGCCTCGCAATTTGAAGAACGACTTCTTTCTTTGGAAGCGCACCCGGAACATGGTCTGTTGCTGGGAGTAGATAAAGCCCTGCTCAAGAAAAACGGAGTTCTGAAAAGCCGGATCGATGACAGTTCTTATTTTGCCGAACATGGATTTTTCTTCCACGATTTCCCCGGTGTTGAAAATGTTCTCACACTGCTGGAAAGAGATATGGATTCTCTTCAAATATGAAGAACGGAATTGAGTTCTGAAAAATCCGCCATTTTTTCGTAATTCGTGCGTAATCGGGCAGTGGATAGTGAAATGGCATAACTGTGTTTGTTTGAGGCGAAATGGACAGCAGTATGAAAAATGCTTGTAACGAACCTATCCACTATTCCCTATCCGCTGACAATTCGTGCGTAAAACTGCTCAAAAAACTATCCTTTTTTTTGAAAAAAGATTTGAAAATAGCCAATTTGGAGTTAAGTTATAACGCAATGTAAATCATCTTTCAATTCCGGAGGTATTTCAATGGACTATAGAATCGAAATAGCGGTAAAACAAAAATGGACAGATTCCCGTAGCGAGTCAGTGAAACGCGGGATAAAAAACATCCTCGGACTTGAGGGTATTGAGGACTTGCATTCACGCGATGTTTTTACGGTTTCAGCGGATATCACTCCTGAGCAGGTGGAAAAAATAGCCAGGGAATTGGCTAATCCTGTCACACAGGAATGGCATGTCGGTATGAGTTCCCTGGAAAATACCCCCGCATTCGACTTCATCATCGTTGTGGGATATCGCCCGGGCGTCACGGACAACGTGGCACGCACCGCACATGAAGCAATCGGCGACATTATCGGACGCAAGTTAAGCAAACAAGAACAGGTTTTCAGTTCCGTGGAATATCTCGTAAAAGCGCCCGGTCTTTCCGTGGATGATATGAACAAAATCGGTAAAAACCTGCTGGCGAACGAACTGATTGAGTCCGTGAAAGTTTTCACTCGCGAGGAATTGAAAGATACTCCCATCCCGCTGAATAAACCGGTAATTGAAGGTTTACGGTCAGGTATCGTCAGAAAATTCAATTTGGAAGTCAGCGATGAAGAACTGATGAATATCAGCCACAAGGGGACCCTCGCTTTGAGTCTGGAAGAAATGAAATCCATCCAGAATTATTTCCGGAATGTCAAAGGACGCGAAGCGTATGGCTTGGACAATAATCCTACAGACGTGGAAATGGAAGTCCTGGCTCAGACCTGGTCAGAACACTGCAAACATAAAATTTTTGCCGCAGATGTAGATTATGATGACGGCTCTGGAAAGACCATCACGATTCACAATCTCTACAAAAGTTTCATTAAAAAATCCACAAAGGAAATCGCTGAAAATATAGACTGGCTGGTTTCCGTATTCACGGATAATGCCGGTGTCATCCGTTTCAATGACCGCTTCGATGTCGTTTTCAAAGTCGAAACACACAATAGTCCTTCCGCGCTGGATCCCTACGGCGGTGCCATGACCGGTATCGTCGGCGTGAACCGCGACCCTATGGGTACTGGTCAGGGAGCCAATCTTCTGCTTAATGTCTGGGGATATTGCCTCGGGTCTCCCTTCACGGAAAAAGATAAAGTACCCGAAGGGCTTCTTCATCCGCGCAGACTTCGCGACGGAGTTCATAAAGGCGTGATTGACGGCGGTAATCAGAGTGGTATTCCATACGGTGTCGGCTGGGAATATTTTGATGACCGCTACATTGGAAAACCTCTGGTCTATTGCGGTACGGTAGGAACCCTGCCCCGCAAAATCGGAGACCGCAACGGTTGGGAAAAAACTATCAAACCGGGCGATATCATTGTCATGACCGGCGGCCGTATCGGAAAAGACGGTATCCACGGAGCAACATTCTCCAGCGAAGAACTGCATAAAGACAGCCCCGTTCAGGCAGTACAAATCGGTGACCCGATTACGCAGAAACGCATGGGCGATTTCATGTATGAAGCACGGGATAAACAGCTCTACCGCTTCGTTACCGACAATGGTGCAGGCGGACTTTCCTCGAGCGTCGGAGAAATGGCGGAAATCAGTAACGGCTGTTGTATGGATCTTTCCAAAGCACCGTTGAAGTATTCCGGTATGCAGCCTTGGGAAATTCTGATTTCCGAGGCACAGGAACGGATGAGTTTCGCCGTCCCGCCCGAGAAACTTGACGAGTTTCTGTCTCTTGCAGCATCCCGCGATGTAGAAGCTACCGTTCTGGGAAAATTCACGGATGACGGCAAGTTTCACGTTACTTACGGCGACAAAACCGTCTGTCTGATTGACATTGCCTACATGCACGAAGGATTACCGAAACTCCATCTCAAAGCCACATGGAAAACGCCTGTATTTACAGAGCCGTGTCTCACTGGCAGAAATCTGAAAAATGATATCACCGCTATGCTGGAACGCCTGAATATCTGTTCCGGTGAATACAAGGCAAGACAGTACGACCACGAAGTGAAAGGACTGTCCGTACTGAAACCTTATACGGGAAAAATGCGTGACGTTCAGGCGGATGCCTCCGTCTTTATGGCGGAACCCCTCGGGCACGAAGGCATTGTCCTTTCCAGCGGCATTCTTCCCCGTTACAGCGATATCGATACCTATCACATGATGGCATCCTCCATTGACCTCGCCATACGACGCTCCGTTGCCGTCGGCGCAAACCCGGACCACATCGCCGGACTTGACAACTTCTGCTGGCCCGACCCGGTCCGCAGCGAAAAAACGCCCGATGGAGAATACAAAATGGCACAGCTGGTTCGTGCCAATCAGGCGTTGTACGACTATACAAAAGCGTTCTCCGTTCCCTGTATCTCCGGGAAGGACAGCATGAAAAACGACAGTACCCGCGGTGGCAGAAAAATATCCATTCCTCCGACGGTTCTGTTCAGCACGATAGCTAAAATTGATGATATTTCCCATGCCGTTTCACCTGATGCAAAATTCGAAGGCGATTTCATCTATGCTGTCGGCTTGACGAAAAAGGAACTCGGTGGCAGTGAATACTTCTCCATGCTCGGCGATGCACACGGCAACAACGTACCTAAAGTCGATGCGGAAAAAGCCAACGCTCTCTATCATGCCCTTGCCGAAGTGATTAAACACGATATCCCCTCTTCCATTATTACTCCCGCACTCGGCGGTCTCGCAATCGCCTTTGCAAAAAGCGCAATTGGTGGACGTCTCGGATTCTCCATTGATATCGACAAAATACCCGCAGAAGCCGGTCTCTCCGATGCGGAAATTCTCTTCAGTGAATCCAACAGCCGTTTCGTCATTACCTGCCGTCCGGAAAAAGCTGCCGAACTGGAAAACATGCTCAAGGATTTCCCCGTGGCAAAAATCGGTATGGTATGCGCAGAACAGAGTCTGGATATCCGGGGACGTGAAGGAAACATCTCCATTCCGCTGAAGGATCTGATTGACAGCTACAAGAAAACTCTGGCAAATGTGTAACGGAAACAGAAGATAATCCACAAGACTTCATCTTACCCGTTCTCCGGACCGGATTTTCCGTTTGTCCGGAAGGCGGTACTCACATAGGATACTCTCAGAAAACATGGATAAAACAATGCAACCGGATTTGGAACAACTGAAACTTGAAGTTGAGGCTACCTGTAAAAAAGCCTCCGCTGCAGCTGAATGTTTAGCCAATGCTTCCCCAAGTGAAAAAAATAAGTGGATTCAGGCGATGGCTGACGCTTTGGACGAACAATCGGATGAAATTCTGAAGGAAAATGATAAAGATATGCAGAACGGGCTGGAACGTGGCATGAGCCCTGCCCTCCTGGATCGTCTGAAACTGACTCCCGAACGTGTTCATTCCATCGCGGATTCCATGCGGTTCGTTACAAAATTGGAAGACCCGGTAGGGAAAACAATTTCCACTTTCGTCCACAAGAACGGTTTGCGTATCGAAAAAATATCCGTCCCGCTCGGGGTAATAGGCTTTATTTTTGAAGCACGACCGAACGTTACGGCAGATGCCGCAGGTCTCAGCATAAAATCCGGCAACGCCGTCATTTTACGCGGCGGGTCCGAGGCCATTCACTCATCCGCTGCCATCGTCAAAGCCATTGTTGCTGCCGGTACGGCAGCGGGAATGCCGGACGGCGCAGTACAGCTCCTGCCGAATACTTCCCACGATGCCGTTTCCTGTCTGTTGAAAATGGACAAGTTTGTTGATGTAATTATTCCGCGTGGTGGAGAACGTCTGATCCGGACCGTAATGGAACAATCCACAATTCCTGTTCTGAAGAACTATAAAGGTGTCTGTCACGTGTATGTGGACAAAAATGCCGACCTGGATATGGCTCTGAATATTATTGTCAACGGAAAATGCCAGAGACCCGGCGTCTGCAATGCCGTGGAAACGGTCTTGCTCCACAAAGATATTTTACCCGCATTCGCAGAACGATTCCATAAAAAAATGCTGGAATGTCATGTGGAACTCCGTGCCGATGACGAGTTCAGAAAATTTGTTCCGGATGTTGCCTGCGCAGATGAGAATGACTATTATACGGAATACCTTGCTCTGATTCTTGCCGTAAGAACAGTTGCATCCGTAGAAGAGGCAGTTGCACACGTAAACAAGTACGGCACTGGTCACAGCGAAGCGATTATCACAAATGACAATGCGGCTGCCGGATATTTCCAGAATCATGTCGATGCGGCTGCAGTGTACTGGAACGCTTCCACCCGTTTTACCGATGGCGGCGAGTTCGGCATGGGCGCTGAAATCGGAATCAGCACCGACAAGCTCCATGCACGCGGTCCTATGGGATTGCCTGAACTCACAACATACAAATACAAGATCTACGGCACTGGCCAAACCCGCTAATTCACTCTCCCTGTCAGATATATTTCACGGAATTTTTATACTATGGAAACAAAAAAAACTGCGGCTATTATCACCTTGGGCTGCCGATTGAATCAGGCTGACAGTGCCCTGATTACCAGCCGTCTCCGCAAAATGAATTTTGAAATCGTTTCGGCTGATTCCAGTTCCAGTCCCAATCTCATCTTCGTTAACTCATGCGCGGTAACGGCTATCGCTTCTAAAAAATCAAGACAAGCTCTGAAGGCTATCCGCGAGGAAAACCCGCAGTCGTTCATCGTTATGATCGGCTGCTCCGCCAATGTGGACAGCAAACAGCTTGAAAAGATGGGCGAATGTGACTTGATTCTTACCAATGAACAGAAAAAAGATATTGAAAAAATCCTTCCGCGTTATCTCGCCGACCTGAAAGTCGAAAAGTCCCCCGCTATCAAAAAATCTACTGATAAAAATATCTTCTTCGAACACGCCGACAGCGCCTTCCCCTTCAAGTCACGTGCAATTCTGAAAATTCAGGAAGGTTGCGAAAATTTCTGCTCCTACTGTATCGTTCCCTTTTCCAGAGGGAAGGAACGTTCCCGCGATTTAGAGGAAACTGTCGCCGATTTTCAACAGCTCGTTCAGTCGGGATTCCATGAAATCGTCCTATCCGGCGTCAATATCTGCAATTACCGCTGCAAAAAATATAATCTGACGGACCTGATCGAACGTCTGCTCGAAATCCCCGGCGACTACCGCATACGTCTCAGTTCCACCGAACCTTCTGAAATCGTACCGGATCTGATTCATTGTATCGCAGCTCATCCGGATAAAATCTGCCGTTTTCTCCATCTTCCTGCCCAGCATTGCTGCGATGCAGTTCTCAAAGCAATGAAACGCAGATATTCCGTGGCAGATTATCTGGCTATGGTCAAAATGGCAAAAGAAAACATTCCCGATATCCATCTCGGTACGGACCTGATCGTAGGATTCCCCGGCGAAACCGATGATTTCTTTCAGGAATCATGCGACAATATCCGAAAAGTCGGGTTCGCAAACATACATATCTTTCCTTTCTCCCCCAGACCCGGCACCGAAGCGGAAAAAATGACCGATCGTCCTACGGGCGAAATACTCGAACAACGACTCGAAACCATGAGAACAATCAAGGCGGAATCCGCAGATAATTTCATTCATTCCCTGTACGGACATTCCGAAATGGTTCTGGTGGAAACAAAAAATGAAAACGGCATCTGTGAGGGATGGTCTGGGAACTACGTAAAAACACGTTTCCATGGCGACAATGTACCCCCCAGAACACTGGTCAAAGTCAAATTCAAAAAGAAACTCACCGACGGAACAGTTGCCGCTGAACTGTAAGTACCGGGTTCTTTCTGCCAGCGAAGTTTTTCTGTGGTAAACCGGAGATTGTGCAACGTCCTCGGCATCTTATCCTTTGGGTCCAAGGAAACTACGCACCCTACCCCGCCACAAGTGAAAACAGGTCTTATGGGTCTTATATATTACCCGCTGACCGATTACTTTTACCCGGTAAATATGCACACGGCGGTGGTATTGTCACCACCACCACCGCGCAAAGTCATGGAAATGATTTTTGAAACGGCCTCACGGGCATCTTTTGCCGAATCCAGAATGTCACGGATAACGCTGTCAGACAAATGCAGCATAACGCCGTCGGAGCAAATCAGAAAACGGTCATGGGGCGCACGCCGGAAAACATTGAACTCCGGATCCATTTCCTGTTCAATTCCTATGGATTTCGAAATCACGTGCGCAAAGGGATGACGTTTCGCCGCCTCCGGAGTGATTTCCCCGCGCTGAAGCATCTCGGCGACTAAACTGTGATCCTGCGTGTACTGAATAAGTTTATGATCCCGGAGACAATACACCCGGCTGTCTCCTGCATGACCCGTAATTACGACATTTTGAAGGAAAAGAGCAGATGCCAGAGTACACCCCATAGGATGCACGATATTGAAATTGGAATTCAAGCCCCGTAAAGCACTGTTGGCAAGAATAATGGAACTCCGCAAGTAATCCAGCGCCATCTGCTGGGTCTCAAAACCGCCGCCGCTGCGAATCTGGAAATCGCGCAACATCTTTTCCGCGACAAAACGACTCGCCAGATCCCCGCATTCATTTCCCCCTATTCCATCCGCTACAAGTGCCAGAATCGAATCGCCTTTTTCGGAAACAGAATAGGCGTAAGAATCTTCATTCCCCATCCGGACAAGCCCCTGATGCGTGTCCCCGTAAATCATACCGGGTGTAAAACCGGTAAAATTCACTTCAGGCGTTTCCGCCTGAGGAGATATCGGGACCTTTATCTTTTGCGTATCCGTATTGGTCATGGTATTCATTTGTTTTCCCACAGAATCCGGTTTTTGCGAAGTCCTTCATAAACCGCTATTCCAACGGAGTTCGCAAGATTCAAACTGCGACTGAACTGACCCGGCATCGGCAATGTATAGAAATACGGCGCAAAGGCATCGTGTATTTCCTGCGGTAATCCACTGCTCTCTCTGCCGAAAACAAGATAAGCGCCCGGCTCAAACGGACAGTCCCAGTACAGTGTTTCATGTTTTGTAGAAAAGAAATAAATCGGCGCATTCCCTTTATACGCAAGAAAATCCTGCCAGCTCCGATGAAAAACACAATCCACTTTCCGCCAATAGTCCATCCCGGCTCGCAACAAATGTTTGTCGTCAATAACAAACCCCAGCGGCTCAATCAAATGAAGACGGGAAAGCGCGTTGACCGCGATTCTGCCGATATTACCCGTATTCTGCGGGATTTCCGGCTGGAACAGAACTATATTGTAAAGAGGCTCTTTTCTCTCTGTCATTTCTCCATCATCCTGATAACATAAAAATCGAACAGCATATTACATAAAATAGTCCCGTTTTTCAATCTTGCAACTTGAAAATAAAAAAAAAAGCAGTATTTTATACCAAAAGTCCCATTTTTTGATAAATCTTGGAGTTACCAGTATGTCTTTCAGAAAATTCTATTTCCTTTTTTTCTGCCTCATTTCTGCCACTGCTCTCCTCACAGCATGCTCTACCGTTGACAACAATAACCGCGATACCCGCGAACTGGCTACCTACATGATTAACGCTACCGGCGGCGTCTGGGATGGCCCCTGGGAGGTCCGTCCACTTCATGCTGTCGAAGGATTCGCGCTTCGAATCGGGGATCGGCAGGTGGTTTTTGTAAAATATGATAACACAAAAAAGAAAATGAAAAAAAAGCTGGATTACGTGGATGAACACGGATATCTGTATATCGCTGCTTTCCGCATCCCCGCTATTCGTCACGGGTCCTTCGTCATGCTCGACTATGAAGGATTCCCGGAGAAAATCCGGAAAAACCTGCTGGATTCTTTCAAAGCATTTTAACACTGTTTACAAGGAGAATAAAAACTATGTCTGACAATGGCAAAATCATCGCCGGTTTCGGCGAAGTCATGTTACGAATCTCACCCGCTGATAAAATGCGTTTCGCTCAAGTCCTCCCCGGTTCTATGGATGTCACGTTCGGTGGCGGCGAAGCAAACGTTTGCGCCTCTATAGCCATGATGGGCGGGAAGGCCCGTTACCTCACTGCCCTTCCCGATAATTTCCTCGCAAAGGCTTTCGCAGCGGAACAACGCGGTTTCGGTACAGATGTGGAGCATATCCGTTATACCAAAGACGGACGCATGGGCGTATATTACGCTGAACACGGTGCCGCACAACGCGGTTCCAATGTCGTTTACGACCGCGCCAATTCCGTCATCTCTCTCCTCAAGCCCGAAGACTATGATTTCGATGACATGCTCAATGGCGTTTCCCATCTCCATGTAACAGGAATTACCCCGGCTCTCAGCGAAAACGCGTTCCTCTCCACGCTTGCTTTGGTAAAAAAAGCCGCTGAAAAAAATATCCGCATTTCCTGCGACCTGAACTTCAGAAAAAAACTCTGGAAATGGGGCGGCGCTAACCTCTCTCAAAAGGAACTCGCCGGCAAATGCATGAAAGAAATCGTTTCCTACGCCGACATCATCATCGGTAACGAAGAAGATGCCCAGGACGTTTTCGGTATCTACGCTCAGAATTCCAGCGTCGAACAGGGCAAAATCAATATCGCCGGTTACACTGATGTCGCAAAAAAACTTTGCAGCGCCTTTCCCAAAGCACAGTTCGTTGCCATCACTCTCCGCGAAAGTTTCTCCGCCGACCATAACAACTGGGGCGGAATGCTCTATGACAAGGCTAACGATACCGCTCATTTCGCGCCCCTCGCAGCCGACGGCTCCTATGCGCCCTACGAAATCCATGACATTATCGACCGCTTCGGTGGCGGTGACTCCTTCTGCGCAGGTCTGATTTTCGCACTCTACAGCGATGAATATTCCGCACCCGCAGACGCCATCCGATATGCCGTCGCTGCCAGCTGCCTGAAACATACCGTACACGGCGACTATAACTATGCCTCAAAAGACGAAGTTCTGAATCTTATGAACGGCAATACATCCGGACGTGTCAAACGCTGAAGGAATTTCACCATGACTTCTGTTCAAAATCTTTGCGGAAACGTTCCTGTCATCGCGATTCTCCGGGGAATCACGGAAGCGGAAATTACAGATATCTGCGATGTCCTCTTCCGTGCCGGAGTTCATGCTCTCGAAATCCCTCTCAACACCCCGAATGCCATCCGGATTATCGCAACTGCTGTTAATCATTGCAGCAGTCGGCAAATTGTCGGCGCAGGAACCGTTCTCACTCCGGATGAAGTGAATGCCGTCGCCGATGCCGGCGGAAAATTCATTATTTCCCCCAATACGGACGTATCCGTCATTTCGGAAACAGTGAAACGCGGTCTCATCTCCATCCCCGGTTTTCTCACACCGAGCGAAGCCTTTACCGCGATTGCCGCAGGTGCCGATTTCCTGAAACTCTTCCCCGCGGGAAACTTCGGGATAGATTACGTCAAAAACCTGCAGGCGGTCATTAAAACTCCCATTCTCGCTGTTGGCGGGATCGGTCCGGACAACGGCAAAGATTTCCTTTCCGTCTGTGCCGGTTTGGGTATCGGCAGTGCCATATTCAAGCCCGGCGACACACAGGAAACAGTAGAGAAAAAGGCAGCCGCCCTTCTCGCAGCCATCCGCTGAAAAACAGACAGAAACGTCAGCACGAGAACGTCTTTCAGCTCCTATAAAGACCTATAATTTCTATAGGTCCTATTTTTCCATCACGCCAGAGCAAGCACGAAAATGCTACGGCATTTTCCACTTTTACGAAAGTTCAACGCCAAATAGCAGAATTTTCAAAACCGCTGGTGATGGCCATTGATACAAGATGTATCATTGGAAAATCTTCAATGCTTGTTTTGAATAAAACACAGTCCCCATAATAACTCCCCCCAAAAAAATCCCCTCGAAGGTTGAGCACCGGCAAAAAGCCGGGAGGCTTACGAGGGTATGCTACATGTGATTTACACTGTCAACTATGAAAAAGCAAATAAGAAAAACAATTTTTTTATTTTTTTGACAACGTCCGGAGAATTGTGCAAAAATTCAAAAACAAATGGGGAACAAGGACCGTCGTAAATTATATGATGTCAGTACAGCTCGCGAAGTGCATCAAAAAAGCCGGGCAGTTTTTTGGTAAAAACTGCCCGGCTTGATGTTTATTCCTGAGAAACAGGAGGAATTACATCATAGGACCGACTTTCTGGAGGAAGTCCATACGTTTTGCGGCATCTTTTTCAGCCTTTTCGAACAGAGCCTGAGCATCCGTCGGATTGGCTTTCAAGAGACCTTTATAACGACCTTCGCCCTGGATAAATTCCTGGAACTTGGTGTTATCGGCCTTTTTGACATCCCAAGAGAACGGAACTTCTGCGGCAGGATTGTAACGGTACAGCGGGAAGTATCCGCTTTCCACAGCCTTCTTCTGTTCCGTCTGAGTCTTGCTCATATCGATGTTGTGAGCGATACACGGAGCATAAGCGAAGATAATGGACGGACCATCGTATGCTTCAGCTTCCTGGAATGCTTTAAGAGCCTGCTGACGGTCAGCGCCGAGAGCGATGCTGGCAACATAAACATAACCATAGCTCATGCACATGAAGCCCATGTTCTTCTTGTAAGTCTGCTTGCCGCCGGCAGCGAATTTGGCAACTGCAGCGGTCGGAGTGGACTTGGAGGCCTGTCCGCCGGTATTGGAATACACTTCGGTATCCAGAACGAGGATATTGACGTTTTTGCCGGATGCGACGACATGGTCAATTCCGCCGTAACCGATATCGTTTGCCCAACCATCGCCGCCGATAATCCAGACACTCTTGTCGCAGAAATAATCGGAAAGTTCATTAATCTTCCGGATGATTTCGCAACCGCAGGATTCTGCGTATTTGGCGATAACGGCTTTAGCTTCCTTCTGGGCCTGGAAGGCTTCGCAAGTCTTGCTGTTGTTCCAGAAGGACAGAGCTTTATTGATAGCGTCCTTGGCATCCTGCGGAGCTTTTTCGTTGGCAAGCAGCTTATCGCAGTATTGTTTCAGGAGAGTACGGTTGGAATCGACAGCCATACGCATTCCCATACCGAATTCGGCATTGTCTTCGAACAGGCTGTTTGCCCATGCCGGACCACGACCGCATTTGGTCTTGGTGTAGGGGATAGTCGGGAAAGTACCGGAGTAGATGGAGGAGCAGCCGGTGGCGTTGGCGACGATCATATTTTCGCCGAAGAGTTGGCTGACGAGTTTGACATACGGAGTTTCACCGCAACCTGCGCAGGCGCCGGAGAATTCAAACAAGGGTTTCCGGAGCATAGCACCTTTAACGGTAGCAGCGGTATTCTTGCCCATGATATTGTCTTCGGAAGCTTCGAAGAATTTTTCATTTGCGTTTTCGCCTTCAGCGCGTTCTTTTTCGAGTGTGGACCAAGTAAGAGCAGCAGCTTTCTTGACGGAACCGTCTTCGTTTTTCTGTTCCTTGACGGGGCACTGATCCAAGCAAACACCGCAAGCCATACAATCTTCGATGAAGACCTGAACTTTGAACTTCAGGCCGGGTACCGGCGGCATGGTATCTTTGGTAGTGAAGGAGGCAGGAGCATCCGCGAGAGCTTCATCCTTGAAGAGTTTGGTACGGATGGCAGCGTGTGGGCAGCTGCTGGCGCAAATACCGCACTGGATGCAGGAAGCTGCGTTCCAGCGGGGAACCTTGGGAGCAAAGCCGCGTTTTTCAATGCAGGCGGTGCCGGTCGGGATTTTGCCGTCGAAGGACATGGCGGAAACGGGGATGGAGTCGCCGTTATTGCGCATGGACGGTTCGATAATTTTGCGGGCGAAGTCATCGGCATCATCGGGGATGAGTTTCAGAGGTTCAACGCAGGGGATACCATCGAGGCTGGCAGGAACTTTGACTTCCTGGCAGGCATCAGCGGCAGCATCGACCAGTTCGTTGTTCATATCGATGACAGCCTGACCTTTTTTAGCAAAGGTCTTGGCGTTGAGAGCTTTCATTTCCTGTGCAGCATCTTCGAAAGGAACGATGCCGGAAACTTTGAAGTACGCAACCATCATAACGGTGTTGGCGCCTTTGCCGCGGAGACCGGGTTTGGTCTTCACGATCTGTTCGGCGTTCACATTGTAGAATTTGATTTTCTTGTTGATGATGGTTTCCTGCATATCACGAGTGAGGTGAGCGAAAACTTCGTCATTGGAGAAATGGCTGTTCAACAGGAAAGTACCGCCTTCCTTGATGCCTTTGAGCAGGTCATAACGGCCGATGTAGGCAGCGCAGGAGCAGGACACGAAGTCCGGGCTGGTGATGAGGTAGGTGGACTTGATGGGAGCATCGGAGAAACGGAGATGCGAGCAGGTCAGACCGAAAGACTTTTTGGAGTCGTATGCGAAATATGCCTGAGCATCTTTGTTGGTCAGATGACCGATTACCTTGATGGTGGTCTTGTTGGCACCGACAGTACCGTCGCCGCCCAAGCCGTAGAACATGCAAGCGGTAGTGCCGGCAGGTTCGGTAGCGATTTCTTCTTCGATTTTGAGAGAGGTATTGGTGACATCATCATTGATACCGACAGTGAAGCCATGGAAGCCGTTGTTTTCCAGATGTTTGTAAACAGCGAGAATCATGCTCGGAGTGAAATCTTTGGAGGAGAGACCATAACGGCCGCCGATAATGGTGATGGCAGGATTATTGATGGCGACTTTTACATCCATGTAAAGCGGTTCGCCGATAGCGCCGGGCTCTTTTGTGCGGTCAAGGACAGCAATGCGTTTAACGGTGGACGGCAGAGCTGCGAGGAAAGCCTCGGTATAGAACGGACGATACAGACGGACCTTGATCAGGCCGTATTTTGTTCCGCGGGTGGCGTTAAGATAATTGATGGTTTCTTCGATAGCTTCGCAGGAAGAACCCATGGCAACGATTACATCGGTAGCATCGGCAGCGCCGACATAGTCGAACAGGTGATACTGTCTGCCGGTAACTTTTGCGACGGCATCCATTTTTTCCTGAACGATTGCGGGAGTTGCGTTGTAGTATGCGTTGACAGTTTCACGGCCCTGGAAATAGACATCGCCGTTCTGAGCGCCGACCTTGGTCACGGGGTCTTCCGGACGGAGAGCGCGCTGACGGAATTCTTCGATGTACTTGGGTTCGACCAAACTCTTGATATCATCGTAGGAAATTTCTTCGAATTTATGAACTTCGTGAGAGGTACGGAAACCATCGAAGAACTGCAGGAACGGGACTTTGGCTTTGTAGGTGGACAGATGAGCGACGAGAGCCATATCCATTTCTTCCTGGACGGAGTTTGCGCAAAGCATTGCGAAACCGGTATTACGGCAAGCCATCACGTCGGAATGGTCACCGAAAATAGCCAGGGACTGGCAAGCCAGAGAACGGGCGGTAACATGGAAAACGGTCGGGATCAATTCGCCGGCGATTTTGTACATGTTCGGAATCATCAGAAGCAGCCCTTGAGAGGCCGTGTAAGTGGTGGTAAGAGAACCGGCGGCTAAGCAGCCATGAACGGCACCGGCGGCACCGGCTTCGGACTGCATTTCGGCAACAGAAACTTCCTTGCCCCAAATGTTGGTTTTGTGTTCGCTGGCCCACTGGTCAACCCATTCGCCCATAGTTGAAGACGGGGTAATCGGGTAAATTGCGGCGGTTTCGCTCAAAGCATAAGCGACGTACGCGGCGGCATAGTTGCCGTCTTGAGTGTTTGTTTTTCCCGGCATTAGAATTCCTCCTTGCGGGTTTTATATTGTTGTAAAAGAGAAAAATGTATCTGTTAAGTTTATAATATACACCCGTTTCCCATTTTTTCAAGACATTGTATATTTTTTGGAGACGTTTTTTTGCTGCTGACGCAGCGTAATCGGTCAGAGGTGGTGGATAGGGAAATGAAAAATGCCGGATGTTATCCGTGATTGCAGATAAAAATTTTGCGAACGGGAGAAGATGAAATTCGCCCATTCGCCTTTACGAACGCAAAATTCACGTTATTTTTCCAGGCTCTCCGGATCTGAAAACGAATTCTGCATATTTTCAAAAAAACGGCTGACATGGAGACCGTCAAGAAAGCAGTGCGAAAAACTTGCGCTGACGGGAATTATGCCTTTTTCCATTTTACCCCAGGCAAGAACGGGAACTGCCTGATGAAACGAGCAAGCCGCCTGCGTTATAGAATCAAAATGCAACCACGGCAGGCAGCTACAGCATATAAAGTCCTCGCCATATTCATCACCGGAATCCGGAAGGGAATTTTTTGCTGTCTCAATCTTCGGAACAGCAGCCGCTTTGAATGCAGAAAACGTATCCTCATACTCGCACCAGGTCTGGCAGAACGTTTCATACTTAGTCATTACAGGCGTCATTGCCGCTATTTTTTCAAATTCTACCACCTGACCGTCAATATAGCGCTGTCTGATCTGTGGAACACTGTTGGCAGCCCTCAGGATGGCGTAAAGCGACATCAGAAAAAACGATTCACCATGCACCTTTGCCGCCCTGTACAGATTTTCCGCCTTGATACTCACTGTTACATTAAAAACGGATGAATCGAATTTTTGAAAACTCTCAAAAATTTTGCGGCGATTCCAAGTTGCCAAATCAATAATCCTGTATTTATTCATAATGATTTACTCCCCGCATTCCGACTGAACGTCTTTCTTTCAGAAAAGTGTCAGCTGTTCCACGACAGGCGGTTCTGCTTTTTTGGCGTTTTGCTCCTCCCCGGGTCTGTTCTCCAAGGCATCGATTTCCGCATACATGCTGCGCAGAGCATTGTCTTCAGCGAGGGCCCGAATACCGGCGACATCCAGAGGTTGACGGGTAACATGGGCTTCCGTCCACTGAATACCGGCGGGCGGTTCCAGGACAAGTGCAACCAATCCGATGTTCTTGCGGAGCAAATCGGCATTTGCAGTGATTTTCGCCCGAAGCGTTTCCTTCTGAATCTGTTCCGGATGAGCCAGCATGGCATCAATGGAACCGAACTGGTTCAGGAGTTGAGCAGCAGTTTTCGGCCCTGCCCCGGGAACACCCGGGATATTGTCAACGGAGTCTCCGATAATGGCGAGATAATCGCGAACGGACTCCGGCGGAACGCCGAACTTTTCTTTTGTTTCATCAATACCGCGCACACAAAAGCCCTTTCCAGTCTTATCCGGCAACAGCATCTGCACGCGGTCATCAATGATTTGAGCCAAGTCTTTATCGGAGGAGACGATCCGGATCTGCTTGTTCCGGAAAGAAACAGCCATGGAAGCAATCAAATCATCCGCCTCGCAATCCGGGGCTTCGATGATATTCCAACCGAATGCCTGAATCATTTTGCGGATTACGGGGATCTGCACGATCAGATTTTCCGGTGTAGGCGGACGATTTGCTTTATAATCGGGAGCGAGTTTCAGACGATGTTGCGGGCGACCGGTATCAAAAACGAATGCGCCGTTGGAGTTCGGGAACTTTTCTTCGAGTTTCAGGAGGAAATGCATCATTCCGAAAACAGCATTCGTCGGTTCGCCCCGTGTATTAGTGAGGGACCGGACAGCATAATAAGTGCGGAAGATTTGAGCGAACGAGTCGATCAACAAGAGAGTATCAGTTTGCATGGACAGCACTCCTGCTCAATCAAGCGTTGCAGAAAAAGAATAATCGGAACCGGTAATCCGGACGAGCCAGGAAGCGATACCGGCGGCAGTTTCCGTCATTCCGCCAATAATTTCCGCCGAGCCGGAAATTTGCAGTTGGACCTTTCTGGAAACAGGAACAACCGTTCCCTTGGCATCGCGCAGAATAGCATCTACAAAAACCAAGTCGTTCACCACCGGTTCAATGCCTTCGGTTCTGACAAATGTTTCCACATTTGACACGTCACCCGGTTTCCGCAAAACCGTTTCCGCTGCCCGGACGCCGTTTTTGTATCCCGCGACAAGGAGTTCATCGCCATCCTTCAAGGGTGCAATTCCGCGGAAAGTAAAGGGCGGATGTGGCAAATGACGACAGTTTCCGCCGTCAAACGGATTTCCGCCCGAAGTATCAAAACAAGTGAACAAAGCCGTTTCAAAAGAAGCCTTGCTGTTGTTGGAATAGGAGGTATCGGGGCCGTTATCCGGCTGCAATTTTTTTATACTCTCACCATTCAGGAACAATTCCACGCTGTCACAATTGGAAAGAACAATCAGTTTATCGATTTCATCATGTATGGCATACACCATGGGTTCCGAAAGGCCCTGACTGCGATAGAACTGGTATTTCACCGGTTTCGGGAGACGGTATAAATCGAAGGTGCCACTGCTTTCGATCTTGGGAGTACATCCGCGGTTATAGTCGATTCCGCACCAGTCAGAACCGCCGACCATACCCGGGGTTGCGAGCATACAGTTCAAATTCCACATAAAGTTCCAAGCCTGCACAAGCTGTTCTTTCACAGAGGCATCGCGCAAACGGCGCGAGGTGCTGTTCGGGCCGCCGAAAGTCCAGTCGCCGTATTCGCGGAGCAGCATGGGTTTGTCGTGATTTCTCTGACGTGCGCAGGGGAAGAGAACATCCCATCCTTCGTAATACCCCCAGGTATCCCCGGCGGAATAACACTGTTCGCCCGGATATTCCTGATGTGCGATTCTGTGAAATTCTTCATTAATCCAAATCGGCGGATAGGATTCGTTCAGAGAGACCTCCCACAGAATCACAGACGGACGGTTACGCAAATCGCGAATCATTTCGCGGCAATCCCGGAAAGCGTTTTCATAGAACGCAGAATTGGCGTGAAAAGCCTGCCAGCCGGGGATAGCGGGCATAACCAGCATACCGGTTTCGTCACACATATCCAGGAATGCCGGGTCCTGAGTATAGTGACTGAGACGCACAAAGTTATAACCGGCTTTCAGGAGCGTAATGACATCGCGTTTCTGTGCATTGGAAGGAGCCGCATTGCCGATAAAGGGATATTCCGAGTGACGGTTCGTACCGTTCAGGACAATACGTTTTCCGTTCAGGCGGAAACCGCTGTAATCAAAGGAAATTGTGCGTATTCCGAAGCGTTCGGTTCTGCAGTCAGTTTCCCTGCCCTGAAAGAAGACGTAAAACTCGGCGGTATAGAGAGCGGGCGATACGGGCGACCAGGGCTGAACCGAGTTCAATTTTACGGAAAAACGGAAAGTATTGTCGCAATTGGGACGAATTTCCACGGCAGGACTGACCTGTTCTGCCACGGTCTTTCCGTCCGGGGCGCGAATTACCATTTTGATCTGGACGTCATTGGATTCTTCATAGACGTCTTTCAGATCAAAACGGCGTATGGCGGGGAACTCATGCAGAACATGACAGGACAAAGAAAGTTCCGCTTCCCCGGTTTCCACATTCAGCTGTTCCGTGCGGATAAAAATACCGCCGCCGGCAGTCACGGACACAGCCAGCGGGTCGGTGATATGAACGGGATTCCAAAGATGCAGGAAGGCGCCACGATGGAGGCCGCTGTGATAGCAGTAATCCAAAGTTTTTACCGATTTTCCGGGTGGAACATCATGGGACGGGGCATTGTCGAGGCGGAGTTCGAGGACATTTTTTTCGCCGTATTTGAGGTAATCGCCCAAGGGGATAAAAAACCGCTGATAGCCGCCGAAATGGGTAAAATGATACGAACCGTTCAGATAAACTTCTGTTCGCTGCATAGCTGCCCCGATTTCAAAATACGGCACAAAGGATGCCCAATCTGCGGGGACATCGAACTCGTATCGGTAAACCGCTTTCCCGATTTGAGGATCCGTTATTTCTTCCGGTTCCCGGAAAACAGCATGTGGCAGGGTAACCGGGGTCCAGTCGTTTCCATCACGGGAAAACAACCAGCCCGACAGGCAGGGATACATCTTTGACATAAAAAAACTCCTTCGTTCATTCATAACAAACATGGATTATCAAAAACGGGGATGGTTCCGACCATCCCCGTCTGCAGCAGTTCAGCGCACAAAATACTCGCTGAGATAAATACGTCTCAGGCGATCGATTTCATCGGTTA
This sequence comes from uncultured Lentisphaeria bacterium, assembly GCA_937900075.1. Classification (GTDB taxonomy): domain Bacteria; phylum Verrucomicrobiota; class Lentisphaeria; order Victivallales; family UBA1829; genus SIG77. The sequence continues at coordinate 4,609 of CALCCZ010000068.1, read as the reverse complement.
AACACATCCAGCGCATAGCGCCTTTGGTATAGACCAGATTCACATCCTCGTCAGACATATCTTCCTTGACCATGGCAGCATAACCGGCGAGCTCTTTTTCAAAGGGAACCAGCGCGGTTTTATAAAATTCCGGATCCCCGATAGCATTGTCCGCCCAGTAGTCAAACAGATTGATACCCAAGTGGTCCTTGGAAATATTTTTCCAGTTGCGGAAGGTACGGAACAGCAGATTTTTGCGGATAGCCGTCAACTGCGAGGCTGTCGGTTGGATATGCAGACTGCCCCAGTTTGATGCTGAATGAATTCCCTGACTGCCGCCCCAGGAGAAACCGCCTGCGGGAGTCCAGGAAATGCACTCGTAACGGTAATCCGTACCGGAAACCGAGGGGAGCTTGTCGAAAAAGTTCTTCCAGGAGAAGGAAAAATGCAAAACATAGTCATTATCCGTGAATACGACTTCTTGACGGAAAGAATCCGGATTGTCTTTATTGATCCGGTGATGAGACTTGTTGCTGTAGGTTGTCTGGAACATGAATTCAATCCCTTTTGCGGGGCTGGAACCCATGCAGATATACGGTTGATTCCGACCGGGGGCGAAATACATTTCCGTTCCCATACCGTGAGCAAATCCATTGAGGATACGGCGGGCATTTTCATCCTCTACGCGCAGGAAGATATGCAATCTGTCAGTATCAAACAGGGAAGACACTTCCATAAAGTGGCTGATTTTTGAATTTTTTTCAAAATGCACGCTGCGCTGACCGGTAGCGACATCCGTTTCCAGGAAGTCCATGGAGCCTTTGAACGGGATATCGCAAAGCTGTTTCTGCAAAGAGGGATAAAGTTTTCGCCAGACTTCGACCGTGACAGGGGTATCGCTGAAATGAACATTCAGGACCTGATTCGGTTTTTCCGCGAAAAACTTTTCATAGAGTGCGGCATACTTCATGGATTCCTCGGTTTTGTGCCAGAGAAGACATTGACGGGCAGCACTCAGATAAACCTGACTTTGTTCTTTACGGGTCAGAGTTGTGTTCTTCATCAGGTCATCCGTAGGTTTTCCGGACAGAATTGCGGCATAGAAGCGATAACGCATCTGGTCAAGCGGCGTTGTAGTGGATTCCTTGGCATACTGTTCTGCCAACTGTACCGCCTCTGCTGTTTTTCCATTGCAAGCCTTGGAAATCATACGGACCTTTTTGAATTTCGGGTCATTGGCGATTCGCTCGCAGTTCTGAAGGATTTCACACATTTCATCTGCCAGACGATAATCCGCGTACTGGAACGGAGTCACGACCTGCCAGATCGAACCGTTCCCCTTGTGGTTTGCGGGGATACCGGCAAGCGAGTGCCGGACAGTTGACATTTCATCTGTTCCGAATGCACTGAAAAGGTACATTGCTGCGACACTGAATCTTTTATCTTCCGGATTTTTCAGATTGGCGACATAATCAAGAGCCTCGCGCATACCCTTTCCGAAACGGTACCGTTGTTTGGCCGCGGAGTGCAAATGTCCCTTGTAAGAGTGTCCGACCTGAGTATAATATCTGAGTTTTTCGTAAATATCGCCGCACTCGTTCCAAAACGCTTCGGCTTCGTCCTCCTTATCGAAGCACAGAGCGAGATCCGCCATTACCCCGGTAATGATAAACGGAGAATAATGTTTGGCATCTTTCAGTACTTTCATGGCTTCATCATATTTATCCTGATAGCGGTAAATATCGGCAAGAACCACATAAATATTCGCGATATCATTCGTGGACAGCGTTTTCAACTCCAGCGCACGCCGGACAGTGGCTTCCGCTTCCTTGTACATTTCCCGGTCGCAATAGTGATACGCCAGCGTCAGAAGAGCCGAACGTTTGGAGTAAACGCCTATGCGGTCCGTAGGGACGAGTTCATTGACCGTCAGGGGGAGTAAATCAGCGACATCGTTGATATTGCCGACACCGCCCCAGAAAGGACGGGAACGTTCCAGGAGTTGAGCGAGGATGAATTCCTGATGAACACGATCCTGAAATTCCTTATCTGCGAGGAGAGTACGGGCGGTTTGAACAAAATCGCGGGTATTTTTGCTGTGCTGCTTGAGAATACCTTTAATTTTGTTCTGCAGGGCAATGCGCTGTTCATTGGCGATTTTTCTGGCTTCCTCCGCTTTGCGTTTTTCTTCCGCTTTCTGTTTTTCCTGCGCGGTCAAAGGATTTTTGGCGTCATCGGCATTTTCCTGAGGCAAACAACCGGGTAAGGCAATCGCGCCCAGGACGGCAAGTAACAAGCTATAGGGAAGAGAGTGTTTCATCGTTTCGTCTCCGTGGATTTGCTGTAGGACTGAAGGGTAAGAATATGGCGTATCATTTCCAGACGTGCAGCGGACAAGTCAAAGGAGTCCGTATTCAGTTCTGCGAGGAAATGAAGAGCTTTCCGTGCGGCATAGCGAGCCTGAAGGTCCGGTGATTTTTCCAGAGGACGCGCCAGTTGCTGCAATTTTGTGGCATAACGGATATCGTCCATACCTTCGCGGAATCCTTCCCAGGCGATGGTACTCAGAACACCGTCGGCACAGCCGTACACAAAGTTCATGCTTTTATAAGTATCGCCCCGCTTATCGTTATAACCATCCAGGTGATGGGCATAGTTATAGTGGCAGCTGAAACCGGCGCGGTAAGCGCCAAGACCATACTGACGACGGTTGAACGCGGGATTTTCCGTTCCCACATGCTGACTTGCATACCAGCCGAAATATCCGTCAGGATACTGGAAATGGTAACGGGTAGTCATATCCGCACTTTTCTGATCCGGATCGACAGGCGGCCAGAACAAATCGGCGAGATAGCCGCCGAACTGATATCCGCTGCGACTGTTTACGGTATATTTGAAGCCGGCATTCTGGTAAGCCTCAATCATGGGACGGATACTGCGCAGGGTAGAAAGACCGAATTCATCGCCCCAGCTGCCAAAGTAGCCTTCAACCTTACCAAATTTTTTCCGGTGCCGATCCGCCATGCGACGCACATGGAAATTCCGGTCAGCGGCATTGTGGTTGGACATGTTGAATGTGACAAATGTGGAAAGGTCACAACCGGCTTCTTTTGCGAGATCCGAAAGATTGAAAGCATCACTGAAATTCGGCATGGTTTCTCCATGCGCCACAAAATTCTTCAGGATGGCAAGAAGCTGCTTGCGTGCGAGTTCCGGATCCTTTCCGTTCAGCTTGCAGATCGGATCGATTCCCACATACTCGCAGAAAAACACAAGAAAATCCTTTTCCGGATCATTGTATGTCTTCGGCTTCGGCAGTTCAAAAGGCAGAACTCTCAATTTTACCGGAACCCGTCCGACAATGTTGTTCTGTTTCTTCAGAATAATGTTACCGGAATACAAACCGGGTTTCTGATCTTTCAGCACATGAGCCGTGAGGAAGAACTGTTTGAATTCGCCCTCGTTCAAGGTCGCACCGCGAAATGCCGGAGCATCCTGAAAACCGGGTTTCATACATTGAAAACTTTCCCCAATCCAGTAAATCGGGGTATCTTCACAACGATGATCCACAGCTCGCGGCGGAGTAATCCACTGATAGTAGAACTTCCCGTTCTTTCCCGTAATCCGTGCAAAATTGTTCTGACTCTCCGTATCAACCTTGATCAGATCTTCATCATTCAAGAGCAATTCCGGACACAGTTTACTTCCGTCATCCTGGAAATAACTGTACCAGCCGTTACCGTTCTGATACCAGACCTTCACAACTTTCAAATCCAAATTCCGTGCGGAGAAAACACTTCCGTCCGCAGACCGCAAATCATAAACTTCAAATTGGACCTTACCCAGTGTCTCCGTGGGATAAACAACAAAACTGCCAGGCTCATATTCATCACCCGCAGCAATGATTTTCAGAGTCGCATTGGGTTCTCCGTCAAAGGGATAAACATCCGGCAGATACTGGGTTTCACTCATGGCCGGCACGATATAATGCAATACCGGATTGGGCGCTTTCACATTTTCAAAATCCGTGGCAACACGTGCCGCATTGATCCTGCAAGTCTCGTTTTTCTCCTTGAAACGGGTCAAATGCTGCTTTAGAAAACTATCCTTTGCGAGCATTTTCCGGAAAGTTTCCAAATGCCCGTTTCTGGCTTCATCGGGCAAAATTTCAACCTGGGCACACAAAGTCGCCGAACAAACGGCTGACAGCAGTACACCCCATAACTTGCTTTTCATCTTTTAGTTCCTTTCTCGCTCATCGCGCATATTGGGGACAAAATATCCGGTCAATCATCACAGATTACCTGACATACCGATGAGTATAATACTATACCTTTCCCGTTTTTTCAAACGGAAAACTGAGATATATTGATGTTTTTTCAGGAATGAGAACATCCGGTCATCGGTGCGGGAAACAGGCATTCTCTTTTTTATTAGAATATATGGTTGAGATTGAATATCAGAATTATTTTCATTACCAAAATAAATATCTGTTTTATTTAATCCCTCCACATCTGGCATTTTATATTCATCATTCCAATTCATATTACAAAACCATTATTTTCTTTTGTACATTAGTCCCGTCAGCTAATGTAAACTCGCCGGAAAGCATTCCGTCCGGTGTGTTGGA
>CALCCZ010000067.1 GCA_937900075.1 uncultured Lentisphaeria bacterium | reverse complement strand
TCTCAAAGGGGAAAGCCCGGATTCCAAAGGCATTGCAAAGTTCTGCCTTGGGATTGTCTGTCCAGGCATACCGGACCTTTACAGGAGTCGGAACCTTCCCCGAGCAAACGAACAATTTTCCGTCTTTAGCAGTAACAGCATCTGCCCAATACCAGACACCGTCTTCCCCGCACAACGCAATTTGTTCCGTTGTGTCATCGCCGCGGAAGAACAGATTCTTCCCATAATCAAAAGATACGGCAACCATCTTTCCCGAAAGCACGGCATCAACCGCCATAGGGGCAAATGCAAAATCCGGTTTCAAAATGCCGTAGATACCGGCGGATGCCACATCGGCCATACGTCGTCCAACGGTCAATTTGTCCCGGAAATGGATTTCATGTTCTTCCGACACGCCGGCTAACGGCACACAATAAACTCCGGGGATTTCCTGTGCTGCCCGGCGCATAGCTTCACGAATCGTCGCAAACGAAGATTCCCCTGGAACATGGGCTCTGCCGTGACATCCGGAAAGCTGACCGGAAATAAAGGGCAGATCATCGCGTTGCCAGGCTTTTCGCCAGCCCTGTATCATGGCAGGATAGTATGTTCCGTATTCTTCAGCATTCCAGCTGTTATTTTCCCCATGCTGCCACAGCACGCCGCGGACGGCGTAAGGGATAAGGGGTGCCAGCATGGCATTGAATAACGAGGAAGGCTCATAATAGGAAAATGCGGAAACGGGATATTCTATTTGGTGAAGCAATTTCTCCGCCCGTATAAGCCAGTCTCCTGCCAAATCAATAAAGTCATCGGTCCCCTTCCGCACAAGTTTTAACTCCGGTCCCATCATACCGCCCATCTGCTGCTCATCGAAGTTCCGCACAGCGATCAGGTTTCTGCCCTTGCGGACAAGTTCCTGAGGAACCGCATAAATGCGCTTCACACCCCACGGGTCCTTTGTTTCCGGTCCGGTAAAACCGATTTGCACGCCATTGAAATAGGTGGTATCCAAATCATCAATGACTCCGAGATGCAATTCCAGTTCATCATGAATCCATTCCTCAGGGATTTCAATTTCTTTCCGGTACCAGAACGCCCCGTTCACATCACCGTATAAAACAGCATTGAAATTGGGAACCGGAATCGAACGCCACTTTTCCGGTTGCGGAAGCGGGTCCGATGCCCATCCGTCAGGAAAACCGTCATTAGACACATCTTTGTGACGCATAGTATCGGCAACAGCAAGAAACTCATCCCTGCCGTTGGCAAATTTACAGTTTTGAGCTTCGGCAATACGATCCAGCTGATGTTTGAACTTTACAGGATCCGCATCATAAATAAATTTCGGAGTCCATGCCTCTACAACAGTACCGCCGCGTGAAATATTCAACAGCCCCACGGGCACATGCATGCGGTTGGCGATTTCGTAGGCAAAAGACCACCCTTCAGCGGTAAATCCAGCCAAAGCCGAGTGATCCGTACTGTCATGCCAGGAGCAGGCAACCTGCTCCTGAATTGCATGATGTTCCGTCATGGCAACATGCAATTCCGCAATATCCACATGACCGGACACCAATTTCGCCAGTTCAAAAAGAGGTGTCTCCTTCAGAGAATGCTGCATATTGGATTGTCCGCCGCAAACCCATACTTCACCGACCCGCACGTGAGTTAAAACGATTTTTTCATCTTCGGAACGGATTATCATTTCATATTCCAGAAAGGATCCGTCAACAGGAGAGAGATTCCCCTGCCATTTACCTGTCTCATCTGCAAGAATCCCAAGTGCCTGACCGGCAAAAACAATAAGCACACGTTTTCCTGGAGTTGCCGTTCCCCAGACGGGGATGCGCATTTTCTGCTGCAATATCATGCCGGACTGAAACGGGGAGCCAAGTTGAAGCATAATAAAAACAAACCTTTCCTCAGAAATTAAACATTATTCAAAATGAGCGTTGTAGGGGCCCAAAATCCTGCCGCCGTCTATCGTATAATCCACACCGGTAATGAAACCGGAATCATCCGAAGACAAAAATACAATCAAATCCGCTATCTCTGTTCGTGCTCCGCTCCGTCCCAACCATGTACCGGGATTCGGATTCGTCGGAGGATCATCCTGTGGCGCAACCATGCCCGGTGAAACACAATTCACGGTAATCCCGGATTTCGCAAATTCCATAGCCAATGTTTTTGTCATCATAATCACACCGGCTTTGGAGGCGGAATATGCACAATAACCGGGTAAACCGACTTCTCCGGCAATAGACCCCAAATTGATAATGCGTCCGTAACCGCGGGCAATCATGAGCGGGGCAACTTCACGGGTCACCCGAAATGTCCCGTTCAGGTTCAAATCAACTGCCCCGGTCCAATATGCTTCATCCGAATCCAGAAAACGTTTAGCAGGCCAGCGTCCCGCATTGTTCACCAGAATATCAATATGTCCAAAATCGTCCTGAACTGCAGAAACAACTCTGCTGACATCGTCCATGGACCGGATATTCATACCGTATGAACGCAAAACCGGAACATTGCCGCCGTTTTCATGAAAACGCCTTTGTACATCTTCATAAAACGTCTGCATCCCGGAAGCCGCTGCCGCCGCAGTTTCTTCATTGATATCCGTCAAAGCAACGGAAACACCCTGCTCCAGATATTTTTTGCATAATGCCCTGCCGATTCCCCCGGCAGCTCCAGTTACAAGAGCAACACGATTGTTGAATTGCAGCATAAAGAATACCTCTTTCCTGATTTTAAAATTTGAGAATTTCTGTTTTTTCGCCAAAACCGGTAATAACCGCTGTGGCATTCACAAAATACAGAACCTGTGTATTCGGGTCATCCGGGGTATACATCGATTTCAGCGCCGGATATTCTTCCAGCATGGAGACTTTCGCCTCGCGCCGATCATCGTTAACCAAAGTCCCGCTTAAACGAATCCAGCGTTTCCCGTACATCGCACACAGTTCAACTTTCCCGTTCGCTCCAATCTGTTTGGAAACCTTCTTGGATTTACCAGTCTGGATGTACAGCTTGCCGTCAAACTGGTGTATCGTACCAAACGGACGAACTCGTGGCTGCTCCCCTTCTACGGTAGCAATGTAGTAAGTACCCGCTTTCTTCAAAAATTGATAAACTTTCGCACGGTTATCGGCTTTCTGTTTCTCTGTCAAAGTGTTTTTTTGCATATCTAACCCGGATTCTGTATTCGGAGAAACACTGTTGCAGGCGCAAAAAATAAACAATGCGGAAAACAGAACGGAAATGGTTAGAAATTGTCTTTTCATCATTTTCTCCTTTCGGCTGGTTTTATATCTCAACTTTCAAACCGCAATACTATACAACGAAAAAATAAAGAAAGCAACTTGAACACACGATTTTTATTTGCAAAAGAATGTTTGTCTTTTATCTTCAGCGTAAACTGCCCCTGTCAGTATCCCCGGAAAAAGGCAAAAAAAATGGAGCCAACGATCGGAATCGAACCGATGACCTGTTCATTACGAGTGAACCGCTCTACCGACTGAGCTATGTTGGCTTGTTTGATGATATACTTAATTTAGCATTTGTTTCCAAAATCGCAAGTCCGAAAAGAAAAATATTTGCAAAAAATTCTCATTTTCCCGGTTTTCAAACTCATTCTGACAGCTTGCACGTCATAAAAAACCTTGCCGTTCCACAAATAAGAAACAAGTGGAACGGCAAGGGAAAGGAGGTTTCACCAGAGAACTCTGTCCGGATCCGGGTATGGATTTTCCGTCCGGAATTTCTTCCATTCTTCCAGAGTTGTGTATTCCAGCCAACCGGGACGGCTGATCTTATCCGTATCCATGCGGGCGAACTGGACCACAACCGTTTCATGTTCGCTGTTGAACTCCAC
>CALCCZ010000066.1 GCA_937900075.1 uncultured Lentisphaeria bacterium | reverse complement strand
ATATCGCCCATTTGCAGATACAATTCTCGGCCGGTTTTCAGCTTTTCAAAGTAATCTTCGTATTCTTCAATGGAATACTTGCTCAGTTCTATGGCTTTGCGCTTACAGGTGTTTTCACAGCGGTGGGCAAGACACCCGCGGCAAAGGTTTGTTACTTCGTATCCTACGCCACCACCGAAAAAGAAATGGCAAAGGATATCAAACGCCTGCAGGAACTGATCAAGGACAAGACGTTTACGTACCCCGTGTATCTGGACATCGAAAAGGATACGCAGCGCAATCTGGGCAAAGAGCGGCTGACGGGACTGATCGGGACGTATATGACGGAAATGTTCAACGCCGGATGGTTCCCGGCGCTGTATACCAACAACGATTTTTTGCAAAACGCCATGCTGTCCGATACCGTGACGGCAAAATACGACGTGTGGTTTGCCGCCTACAAATCCATGGCACCGAACGTTGCGCCATACAGCGCGCAATACGGTATGTGGCAATACACCTGTACCGGTACGGTCGGCGGGGTGACCGCGGCCGTGGACATCGACCTTGCTTTTAAAAACTATCCGTCAATGATGCGGGAATATCACTTCAACGGCTATTGACGGGGAAAACGCAGGAGGGAAACAAAATCATGAAAACATCACTCATCCCCGCGCAGTTCCGCCATGAAAACGTGGCGGTCGTCACGGATTTCGGCGTGCGCCCCGACGCGGAAGGTCTGCAGACCGAGGCGTTGCAGACTGCGTTTGACGCCTGCAAAAACGGCGGGACCGTCGTGTTCCCGCGCGGTACGTGCCGTACGGCGGGTTTGCTTGCGTACAGCGATACGACGGTGTATCTGGAGGCGGGCGCGCATATCATCGGTTCCGACGAATGCGAGGATTACGCCGTGTTCCCGATCCCCGCGGGCGTGGAATTGCGCTCCGACATGGAACTGATCCGGGATTACTACGGGACCCCGTGGGAAACCTACCGCCGCGCGATCCTGTCGGTGTACGGCGGCAAAAACGTGGCCGTGATCGGTGAGGAAGACACGCTGATCGACGGCAGCGATTGCACCGACCCGAAGGGGGAGGAGGGCTATCGCGGTCCCCACGGTCTGTTTCTGACCAATATCGACGGCGTGTATCTGTACGGTTATACGGCGGCCAACTGCGGCAACTTTATGCACGAGATCGAAAAATGCACCGATATCGTGATGCGCCGCGTGACCTGCCTCGGCGGTTCGGACGGCACGCATATGCATTGCAGTTCGGACATCCTGATCGAAGATTGCGTGTTCCGCACGGGCGACGATTGCATCGCCGGGATCAATATGAACCGTTTGACGGTACGCCGTTGCGAACTCAATACGTCCTGCGATATTTTCCGCGCGGGCGGCTCGCATTTTCTGGTGGAAGATTGCCGTATGTGGGGACCCGGGATCTATCCGCACCGCATGACCGTGGTGCAGAACCGCGGTACGGACGCCGTGAAGGATAAGGCCAACACCTTGCCGCTCCACATGGGCAGACACAATCTGTACGGCGTTTTTCTGCATTTTGCCACCCCGTATTATCCGGCGGAAGAACCCTACCGTGACGTCGTGATCCGGAACTGCACGATAGAAAACGCGGAGTATTTCCTGTGCTCCCGCTACGGCTCGGAGGACGTTTTGGAAAAGGGAGAACCGTTGTCGGAGATCACGCTGGAAAACGTCACCTTCACGGGGTTAAAGGAAACCTCCCGCATCATGACGACACCGGACGCACCCCTGACGGTCAGACTCAAAAACGTTTCCGTCGGTTTCCGTCCGGGTGCCACCGACACGGCGTTGGTGACGCCGGATGCATATACGAAACTTATCGTGGAATAAAATAATAAAAGGGGCTGTTGCATTAAGAGAGGCCTGGAAAAGAAAAAATCGGCTATTCAGTACCAAAAGGTATTGAGTAGCCGGTTGTATTTATGTATGCGGTGATGCCTTTACAAAAAATGTACTAATTCAAAAAATACTAAAAAATCTCAAATATTCGCACTCGATTTGTTGTCTATATAAGTAGGAGGACAAATGTTCTGCCAAATATACTAAACCAGGGAGTAAAAAATGAATTCATTTCAAATTTTGGAAGCCATCGGCGAATTGGATACAGGAACCGTCCGATTGGGGCTTTCCGATCAAAAATCCGAATCGAATGAGCATTCTACCCACAAGAAGCGAATCCCGCCCGGGTGGTGGATGATTGCGTCGGCCGCCTTTCTGATTGTTGCCGTGGCTGTTATCTTAACGCTTTTAAAAAATGGAAACCCACATTCGAAAATTGATGACAATTTTCGGATTGAAAACGGTATTCTACTGTCCTATACCGGCAAAGAGGAAAAGATTGTCCTTCCGGAATCAGTGGTTGCCATCGCCGATTACGCTTTCAGTGAGGCACCGCAACTCAAATCCCTGACCATACTCTCCGGCGTCCGCTCAATTGGTGCCAACGCTTTTGCCGGCTGTTCGAAACTGTCGGAAATTCTCATCGATGAATCCAACGAAAACTTTATTGAGGAAAACGGAGCCGTTTTTTCCTGCGATAAGCGGTTACTGGTCAAGTATTTCGGGGAAGAGGATTCTTTTGTTATCCCGAATGAAACCCTCTTTTTGTCCGGAAACGCATTTTCCAATTCCCGTGTTCAAAACGTGGTTCTCCATGAGAAAATCCGCTTTATCGGCAAGGATTGCTTTGCGGGAAGCAACTATTCGCTTCACTACCTTTGTAACGAGCGAAACGACGAGTATCTTTTGATGCCGGACGGAAAAGAATTGACGAAACTCTATTCTTCGGAGGTCGGTTCCTTTTTCGGAAACTCGGCATACGACCACGTTTCCGCTTTTGAGGGGATTGTTTCCTCCTATGAATGGAATGAGGTTAAACAGAGTGTCCGCTTGACAAGAATCGGTGATATGAGCAGTTACTATCGGGTAACAGAATTTTCCCCCGATTTGACCGGTGCTTCGGGGCAGAATGTCTGCGGAAATTTCTGGTCGAAAAACGACGGTATGGTTGCGATAGGCTGTGGAGTTATGATGAAATATGATGTCGAAACCGGGGAATATTCGGTCACTGATAACGAGTTTGAAATGGTCGGATACGGCGTTGTCAGTGATCTGTTTATCACCCATGACGGCGGTTATTCCTGGACGAAAATGCCGAGTCATTCACCTGTCACCAACCAAAAGAATTTGATGGTAAATGCCCAGTTTATCAATGAAAATGTAGGCTTCGTGACCGCGGGTGCCAATTACGAAGGAGCACCGATTGCCTACCTGACCACTGACGAGTGTCTGACCTGGAACAAAATAGAACTGGCAATTCCCGAACAACTCATCGGAGGGGGGTCTTCTACGGTACAGTCTCTGACCGAAAAAGACGGAGAACTGATTCTGACGGTCAAAATCACTTGGGGAAATGTGACTGAAGCGACGTTTACCTCGCCCGACGGAAAGGTTTGGACACTGACCGTGACTCCTCCTGATGAGGGGGACACACCCGGTACAGAGCCTGTTGATCCGCATCTGTTGAATTACACGGGCATCTATCAGGGGAAATCGGCTAACGGAGAAACCTTTGGTTATGCGGGGGTGGATTTGGCGCACGATTCAACCGGTAAGTTGTATTTGCATATTCCGGCGTGGAATCAATATATTGAAACATCCTATCATCAATACGGATCCCTTGAAACAGATGCCGTTCGTACAGAGTATCAGACCGCCGCAGTTTGCGGAGATTACGCTTGGCTGATTGTAAGCAACGGAAATGGCTCAAATACGAGCAGACTTTCGGTTATGAGAACCGACCGTCAAGGTAACCACATATACGGACAGATTGATTTTTCCGTAAGCCTGTATTTGCAGGGATTGTACTGCCATTTTGATTCGGCGAATGACGGCAAACTGATTGTATATGAATCCGACCAGTATCAGCGGTGTACCGTTTACGAAACGACTGACGGCGGACAAACCTGGAATTTTGTGGCAGGAAGTACAGTTTCGTCGGATAATTCTCACGAATCGGTTCGCTCGGCGGGCTTCGTTAACAATCAAGTCGGCTTTGTCTCTTACCGTTATTTTGCCACCGAGCAACCCGCTGACAGAACCTATCTGACCTTTGACGGCGGGAAGACCTGGAATAAATGGAATGTCACACTCTCGCCCGAAATCATCAAAGACGGGTATGGCGAAGCCATGGAATTGACATTCGACGGAAATGAAATTGTTCTGACGGTAATCGTTCGCGGGGGAAGTTTTACGGAAGAGGTGCACTATCGGTATCTTTCTGACGATAGTGGCATTACTTGGAGTCGTGAGGGAGAGAATCCGACAGAAGATCCGCCGATAGAAGATCCTCCGGAAGAAGATCCACCGGAAGAAGATCCTCCGGAAGAAGATCCTCCGATAGAAGATCCGACGGATACCATCCGGGAGGTAGATGAATATCGTACCATAACGGGAGTTTATTCTATCAATGTCCGTGCGGAGCGAAACTTGACCTCAAAGATTGTCGCCACTTTGGTAAAAGACACGCAGGTTCATCAGGTGGAAAGAATTACAACCCCCGATGGGGAAGTATGGGCGCATATTGAGTTCTCATATCAAGGGATCAATCCGTCTCCCTCTGTTGTCTCGGGGTATCTGAAACAGAAATACCTCTCGGAAAACACGGTCACACCGGAACCGGAGAAAGAAGACTCTGCTGTGATGGAACCGTATGATAAGGAGATGCTGATCGCCGCCGACAATATGCTGACTATTCGTTCCGAACCGTCTCTATCTGCCTCGGCCGTCAGGACACTGTACCGTGGTACAAAAGTGCATCAGACCGGCCTCGCATCGGCTGTCGATGCCGATGGAATTCAGTGGGCAAAGGTTGAATTTGAGGATGTATCCACTGATGGCCGCGTGACAGTGACTGTTGGTTACACAAATGTCAAATATCTTTCCGACACAGTCGAAAATAACAAAACCTATACTTATTCCAAGCAAAGCAACACCCTCATTTTCAACTACTTCGCAGGTGGAGAGGTCACTTTGCCGCAGGATTTTGCTTCTGCGTTTGTGAAGCCGATGACCGAAAAATCCATGGGCAACATGGCGATTCCTTATGTTACGATTTCCAAAACGGCTCTTCTCTGTACGGAGGACAAGCAGTCCTACTACGTTTTGTTCAGTGATGATGCCGGCAAAACCTGGACGAAAGGAACGGCATTCAACCCGTCTGATGAAAATCTTTCTCTCCCCCTTTCCGACACTGTGTTTGATGCCTATCTGATGGATTTTCAAACGAAGAATATGGGAGTTCTCCTGCTCGGTCGCGGAAATGCGACTGAAGGCTTCCGAAATCTGCTCTACACCACAGAGGATGGCGGGAAAACCTGGACCTTCCGCAACGAAGTCGCTTCCTTGGGATTCTCGGCTCTGTCATATCTTGACAACGGCAAAATCGTAATCGGTTACGTATATGGAAATGGCGGCGTCGAACTTCATTCCACATCAGATTTCGGGGAGACTTTTACAGAAAAATTATTCGATATGACCAGAGTTATGATTAACGATATCGTAAAAATTGATTGCATCGGAAAATGGAACGACTCCTATTTCGGCGGACTCAGCAGGTGGGATGAAACCGAAAGAAAATGGCAGCTCCTTTCTCGGTTGAAAGTCCAATCCTATGACGGCGGAGTAACCTGGTCGTTGTCCGGCAGATAAGGAAAAGGTGATAAAATGGAAGACAGTGGAATTATCGGACTTCTATGGAACCGTTCTGAGCAGGGATTGAAAGAATTGGCCACCAAATACGGCGGTTTTCTCTATCGCATTGCCATGAACCTGTTGGAGAATCACGAGGATAGTGAAGAATGTGTAGATGACGCCTACATAAAAACGTGGGACACGATTCCGCCTACTAACCCAAAATGTTTGAAAGCCTACACAGGTAAAATCACGCGCAACCTGGCGTTGAACCGAATCAAATATGAAACAGCTGAAAAACGTGGAAAGAATCTCACCTCTATGCTATCCGAATTGGAAGATTGCGTCCCTTCCTCGGAGAATGTGCAGGAAGAATATCTTGCATCCGAATTGGCGGCACTCATCAATCGCTTTGTCATGTCATTAGATGAAAATGAGCAACATATGTTTGTTCAGCGATATTGGGCGGGGGAATCCTCCGCCCACATAGCCAAGCAACTCGGAATACCGGAAAACACGGTCAACTGGAAGCTGTTCGATTTGCGAAAAAAATTGAAAGTGCTTCTGGAATCAAACGATTATGCTGTTCTACCATCTATTGAATAGAAAAAAGATGCAGATTGTCAAATGAAGTTGCAATAGTAAAAAAAGAATCCTTAGCGAAGATTCACT
>CALCCZ010000065.1 GCA_937900075.1 uncultured Lentisphaeria bacterium | reverse complement strand
GGGCGGAACGGTTATGTTAGCGGGACAGCTGACAAGCGGCAATTCCATCACCGTAAAAAGCGATACGGAACTGCGCATGCTCCTTTCCGGACATGCCCCCGATGAGACCAATGCATTTGTGACCGATTACCGTCTCTCCTTCGCCGACGACAGCAATCTGTCACTGTCGGTAACGGTCGATTCGCAGCAGGCAATCGGACGTTATCTGCTTGTGAATGATCTGCCGGAAATCTTCAATAAAACCATTACCCTCTATTCCGGAACCGGCAAGACCGGCATGGCTCTCAACATTGGAGAATCCGCGGAGATCGACACTGCCAAATATTCCATAATACGCGAGAATGACAGTCTCTATCTGGCCATCCGGGAAACCCTCCCCGCCATTGTCACACCGCAGGGAACGGCAACGAGTGTGGTGATCGACGGCACCACCTATACAGGAACAGCAAAGAAAACAGAGGACATTTTCGATTTCATCGGCAATGTCGGGCAAATTGCCATGCAGGGAGGCAAGGTCCAAAGTTTGGACGGCCAGAATCTCAGCCTGTACGACTTCAATGAACTGATTGCCGACACCGTTCGTTTCTACGCAAATATTACCCAGAATGAAGGCGGTGCGGTAGTCAACCGCGGGAATTTTACGGTGACAAGCTTCTCCGGTTCTGACTTCAACCAGCACGCGTCATTTTCCGACAACCGTTCCGACACGAACGGCGGTGCCGTAAGCAACTACGGCATTTTTGTCGCAACAGATACGATTTTCGACAACAATCAGGCAGCCGGCAATGGCGGCGCCCTGTACAGCAACGGCGGCACAGTGAGCATCACCAACGCGGTTTTCACCGGGAATACGGCAGCCAACGGCGGCGCAGTGTACAACTTAGGCACATTCGCGGCAAACACCAGCACGTTCAGCGGAAATACGGCGGAAAACGGCGGTGCGGTGTACAACTTAGGCACGTTTACCGCAAATGAACTACTCAACCTCGCTGCCGTCAGAGGTGGTACGTGGCAATTGAATAATCTTGATAGTGAATTCAACAGCGGTATCTTTACCGACAACTGCGGTACGTTCAGCAAGAATATAGTGAAAGATAACGGCGGCGCGGTGTACAACAGAGGCATTTTTACTGCGAACTTCAGCGAGTTCAGCAACAACTCCGCAAACAACGGCGGCGCGGTGTACAACAACGGAATCTGCATATTCATAGCGAGTAACTGCACGTTCAGCAACAACTTCGCAAACAACGGCGGTGCAGTGTACAATACTGAATCCGGTACATTTTTCTTGACTGACTGTTCTTTCACAACCGCAAGCGATACCATTTACAACGAAGGCACCTTGATTTTAAGCGGATCAAATACGTTCGGCGGAACCGTTACCAATATTGGAACAGTTGTTTTCGACCTCAGCAATATGATCTCCGGGAATGAAACTCTCATAGTCGATGACATTTCCAAATTCAGCGACGGCAGCTATTCTGTCACAATTTCGGATGAACATGAAGTCGGCATTTATCTTCTGGCGGGTAATGCGGAGACTTTCACGGGAAGCATTTCCGTTACGGGATTTGCCGACGGTACAATCCTTGCCTTAGGCGTGAATGTCGCCAGAGAATATGAAGGCAGGAACTACATTCTTTCCCGGAACGATGAAAATCAGCTCTTCCTTCGTATATCGGAGGAGGTCGCTGTTACCGACCTTGACGTGAGCAATGAGGGTAAAGTAACTTGGAAAAATTCCGACGAAACCCTGTCGAAAGCTGTCTTTGCGGCGGATGACTCGTTTTCCGGAGTTCTGTCTGTAACCCCCAACGGAAAAAACGAAGTCGCAACTTACGGTGTACCGGAAACGGGAATTTCCTGGGGAGTTCAATCCGGCAGTGATATGATTCAGACAGCGAACAAGACGATTTTCGGTGAACCGTCCGGCTCGCCTTCCCAATTGACGGCACAAGACGATGGAGTTACGGATTTGTTTTTTGCGAACGCTTTGGGGCAATGGGAAATCGGCTATGTGGCGAAACATACGGGAATGCATTCGGGCAATGAAAACAGCAATGACTGGGAAGGTACCGGAGACCGGGTGTATTTAGCCGGCAAAAATAAGATCGGGGATATCATCTCGGGTGTGGCAGATGCCAATATCCTGGTTCTGACCGATGATGCCAACGGCGATGCCTTGTTCGTTGATGACCTCTATACGGATGCACCCGGGGATAAAAAAGAAGAGTCGCGTCTCTCAAAAATCCAGGAAGTCCGGGCGGGTGCGGGCAATGATGTAATTGATCTGACCAGTTCCCGTTTTTCCTATTCATGCCATCAGAACGGCTTGACCATACGCGGCGGCAGCGGGGATGACGTAATCTGGGCGAACAACGGCAGTAATTTCCTTTTCGGCGATGACGGGGATGACAGAATTGTCGGTGGGAGTGGAAATGACGTGATATCCGGCGGTTCAGGGAATGACCAATTGCACGGCGGTGGCGGGGATGATACTTTCACTTTCTGCGAAGGTTTGGGCGCGGATACTGTCATGCAGCTGGATGGCGGAAGTGTTACGCTGTGGTTTGTGTCCGGAGATATCAGAAACTGGAATGACAAAACCCTGACTTACCGTGATGATTCGGGGAACAGTGTTACGGTGAGTGGCGTTACTGTGGACAAAGTCAAACTGAAATTCGGGGATGACGGCAGCACAGAGTACAAGCAGCTGTCGGCACAGGGCGCCTTCAGCGAAAAGACCTCGGAAAAGATATTCGAAACGGACAAGACTCTGCTGGCGTGAGAACTGGGAACTCAAACTTGTGAATGGGGATGCCGTTCTACAGTCGTTTGAGCCAACACGAGAAAACTTGTCATTGCAATCTCTCCAACCTTATCCGGGTTGGAGAGATTTTCGTTCGTTACCCCTGAAAAATTCACTGACAAATTACCTTTGAGGTGTGTTTTCTGCGGTATTCCCCGATCCGGATATTGAAAAGTCGGGAATCGGAGTTGATTTCTTTCTTTTTCTGTTGTATATTGTGTTTCATGAGGCCATTCGCCGGATGCCGGAGCGATCTGCCGGAGTCCGGTGTTGAAGAACATCGCTGGTCTGCATTTTCGCGGACCCGTATGAACTGAAATGAAAGGAAATAAAAAATGTCTGTCAGAAAAACAGTATTGGACTGTGGTGATGTGTTGTACCGGTTCGGGGATGACGGTTTTCCTGAAAGTGTGAAAGTGAAAGGATTTCACGGAGCGGTTTATCCAGTATCGGGGAGAGATTTCGGGCGAGTTCACATACAGCTGTCAGATGGAAGGGAATTAGTTCCGTATTGTGAACGGGAGCCGGAGATCACGTCTTGCGGGGAGGGCGAGGGACGGACGTATGTGGTGGAATACGGGGAGATTCTCTGGTGTGACACGGCAGGGAACCGGATTCCGAATTTCCGTCTGTCTTTGCGGTATGAACTGTTGACGCACGGACGTGCTTTTGTGAATGCTTTTTTTGTGGCAACCGATATGCATTCTCCGGATATAGACAAGTTTGATGTGGATTTTGAGCTGGAAACGGGAGCCTATCCGGAGGCGAGGTGGGCATTGGTTCCGCGTCCGAAAGTTTTCGATGCCAGCATGATACAGAGTATGCGATCCGGCAGGAATCTGCCGCGCGGGGAAGAACGCCATATTGACGGTGAGATATCGCCGGATGTTTCTGTGAATGTGCGGGCGGGGACTGGGGAATGTTCTTATTTCGAAATTTTGATGGAGGGCGAGAACTCTATTTCCGGTGATAAGGGCGATTGTATGACGGATATTGGCTGGTCAGGCGGGAATTTGAGAACGACGTATTCTTTTGTGCGGACCAAGCCATGCAGGAACAAACTGATGCAGTTGTGGCAGTGGCGCAACCAGTGGGGTTGGGTGTTGAAGACGGCATACAAGACAAGACATTTACCGCCGATACCGTTTTACCACTATTTCGACAACTATTTGAGATATCCGACGGACGAATGTATCAATAATCTTGCAAAAGCCGGTGCAAAATTGCTGGTTCTTCACGAAAACTGGCGTTTTGATCTTCAGAACGACGGAATTCCGTTTGATGCAAAGGAATTGAAGCGAGTCGTGGAAAAAGCTCATAAGTGTGGTATGCGTATTGCTCTCTATATCCGGGGTAACGAGATTTCCGCCTGCGATGATGCCTGCCCCTGGTTCGACCGTTATTTGAAACGTGATTTCGACGGTCTGTATATGGATTATGGCGGACCGTTCCATGAAAGTCATCCCGATGAAGCGTTTCCCGGCGGTCGCGTTCCTCTCAAAAATTACATGTTGCGTATGCAGGCACTGCGTAACCGGATTGGCGAGAACGGAGTCTTTTTCGGGCATACTGGCACCTGCTATTCGGCTGTCTGGTATGCAAGTTGCGGAATTGACGGATATGTATCCGGTGAAGGGGAAGGCGGCGTAATGGTCCGGAGTCGTGAGGATCATGAGTACTTCAGTATGGCAGCGGTATCACCGGGAACCATGTGGACCGGTGCATTCCCCGCGTATTCCACATCAAAGATGCGGCCGTTCCTGGCGGCAACCGGTCAATCGCCGCACAATCCGCTGGGGGAACAGTTCAAGACTTCTTCGCTGGCGCATCCCCGTGAACCCGGTGTAAACGACCATGCGTTCCGTCCGCTTTGGAAGATCTGGCATTTCTTTGATGATGAAACAGAACTGTCGGTGTACAACGATTACAACAGTTTTGGTGTTTTTGACAAAACTCCGGATATCGGCCATTACCTGATGGTTTCAAAAGACAGAAGACGGATGCTGCTTGTTGTTTCCAACTTTGAAGAAAAGACCAGAACCGTGGAAGTGTCTTTCGATCCAGCTCTTTGCGGACTGAAAGGTTTTACCAAGGCGTATGGATGTGTGATGACTCCGACAGAAAAGAAACCGGGCAAGGCGGTATTCTGCAAGTTCAAAAAGCAGCATACGCTGACACTGGGACCCAATGATGTGGCTGCGGTTTATTATACTCTGGATGACACGGAGGAATTTCATCAGGCGGTTGCCCGCTTCGAGAAGTCTTATCCGGCCTTGTCCAAGGGAAATCAGCAGTATTTGAATTATCTGGCGGAGCAGCGGAAGTTCCGTGAACAGCCCGCAGCGACGAAAGAACTGTATCTGACTTTGACTGTACCCAATACCAATCTTTCCTACGAGTATTCCCTGTGTTACGATTTGTATTACAATTCCATGGCGCTTGTGGAATTCTTGCCGGACGGTACCAAAAAACGTCTGGGCTGGATTTCTCAAAAGGGATTTGTAAAGGACGAACCCGGACCGGACGATTACATCTGGCCGGATGTGATTTCCCCGAAGATTCCGCTGCATGAAATACTGGGACCCGGCAGGCATTTCATCGGTATTGAGAGTGTGCATTACGGCGGGCCGTTCTATTCATTCCTTTCGGCGGAATTGACTCCGGACAATGGCAGTCCGTACACGATTTATTTCATGAACGAACTGGAACCGGACAGAGAATATTTACGCTGGAATGTCAATATCATAGATTAATTCTGGGAAGGTAAATTTATGGATACGATTTTATTTCAGGTTCAGGAAGAAATTCCCGTTATAGACGAGGCGGATGTATTGGTGATAGGAGCCGGACCCGGCGGACTCGGTGCGGCTGTAATGGCTGCCCGCAGCGGTGCAAAAACGATTCTTGTGGAACGTTATGGAATGCCCGGCGGCATGGCGTTCAGCGGGGAAGTTACTCCGTTTATGTGGAATCACTACAAATCGGATGACCAAGCTGTTCCGCGCAGTATGGATTTGCCCGTTTATCCGCAATGGGTTGCGAAAATGGCTCCTTATCTGCCGGAGTCTTTCCGGCCTTCGTTTCTGAAAGATACGGATACGGATGTATCGCACATTATTTCCAAGGATGTTGCGGCGATGGCTGCGGAAGATTTGTGTTTGGAAGCCGGTGTAAAAATTCTGTATCACCACAATTTAGTGCGTGCTGTTGTGAAGGATGGCGTGATTCAGGCTGCGGTTTTTACTTCCAAAAGCGGTTTTGTCGCAATTCGTGCCAAGGCCTACGTGGATGCAACAGGCGATGCGGATTTGACGATACTGGCGGGCGGACAGGCGGATTTCGGCGGTCCGACCGGGCATTGTCAACCCATGACGCTGTGTTTCAAACTCGACCATGTGGACCGGAGCAGAATTCCCGATGGCAAAACGATTCAGAAATTGTTTGATGCTGCGAAAGCAGACGGGCGCCTGACGACAACCCGCGAAAATCTTCTGATGTTTTCTTATTTTGATGAGGATGTACTTCATTTCAATACGACGCGCGTTATACGCAAGTCGGCAGTCAATGGTGTGGAACTGTCCGAGGCTGAACTGGAAGGACACAAGCAGTTCCGCGAGTATCTAGCCTGGCTGCGTTCCGATGTTCCCGGTTTTGAAAAATGTCAGGTTCGTTCCATCGCCGGACACATCGGTGTGCGTGAAAGTCGCCGTATAGTCGGTATCCGGCGGATTGGCAGGGAGGCATTCCGGAACCGTCAGAAGTTTGAAGATGCGGTTTGCCGCTGCAATTACGGCATAGACATTCATTCTCCGGACGGAAGCGGTACGGAACGGGAGTTCATGCCCTGGACGGAATATTATGAAATCCCATACGGTTGTATTGTGCCGCAGGGAGTCAAGAATTTGACCGTTGGCGGCAGACCTGTTTCCGTGGACCACGCTCTTCATTCCAGTTCCCGCGTGATGCCGCCGGCATGTTCGTTGGGGCAGGCTGCGGGAGTTGCTGCAGCAATGAGTGCCCAGACGGGCATCCCATGTGATGAACTGGATGGCAAACTTGTCCGGGCAAAGCTGAAGGAATTGGGAGCTTTTCTCTGATTTGATTCCGGAGAATAATCTGTACGAAAAAAACGCCGCATTCCGGATTCGGGTGCGGCGTTTGACTTTTGCGTTTGATTTTTCGCGGGATACGGGGGACCTGTTGTCAGGTCCTGCCCGTATGAGTCCCCTGCTTTTTATACGATTGTGGTGCCGTGGGCAAGACGAGCCCAGCCGCCCCAACCCAGCTGCAGTTCTTTCTGCACTTTCAGCAGGTCATCGGTCTCGGGCATGGTTTCCGCTTTTCCCTCGGCAAATTCTTTCAGGCGAATAACCAGTTCCTTGGCTCTGGCGCGCTGACCGGCGAGACGGATCTGAATGGTTTCAAAACCGAACGGTTTATTGTGACGGAACCACATGGCACGGAATTCCCGGATGAAGATTTTGAGTTTTTGCTGATAATCTTCAGCGAGAGGAATGACCTTGGCGACTGCTTTGCGTTTATCTTTCTTTCCGGTGTAGGCTTCCAGATAGGCTTTGGCATAGACCCATTTTGCCTGAACGGCATTGACAAGAGCTTTTGCATACGGAATACTGCCGCCGTCCTGAGCATCCTTGGCTTTTGCCAATTTTCCGGCAGTTTCCATAATCTGGTTATACACTGCGGTGAAGGTTACCTTTTTATCGTATTCCAGCCGCGGTTCTTTTTCGCCCATGAATCCGCCGAAATAGAGTAGCATAATGGGGTCATCCCAGAGGATTTGCGGCAGTCTGGCGTAGGAAAGATTGGCAAGCAGGAGTACATCACTGTAGCTTGCGCCGTTGAAGAGAGCGTCAAAACGCTTGTTGATAATCGTTTCTTCCGCTTTTCCGGTGAATGCCAGTTCGGCGGAGAATGCCAGACCCGCGAAGGAGCTGTCATAGTCGCAGAATCCGCCATCATCGCCCCACATGGTGAAGAAGACATCTTTGACCTTGGATTCGCGGCAGGCAGCGATACAGGGAGTGACGGTAGTCGTAGTGTAGAAATGGTCGTACCAGAATTTGTTCCAGGTCCAGACACCGGACCCCATTACGGGTTCACCCGCAATGGCGCGATGCCGTTTGATCCATTCCGTATAGAACGCTTTGTCTTCGTGGTAATAATCCCAATAAACGAGTTCAAGACCTTCCGGGATGTCGTTAATGACTTTTTTCGGAATGACGCTGGACTGGTCGTAATAGTCGTTATTCTTACTGCCGATGCGGAAGAACATATCGGACCACATCATGGGTTTCAGACCATGTTTCTTGCACAATTCCACAACTTTTTTCAGGTGTTTGTTGATAACGTTGAACTGTGATTCTTCGCCATGCAGTTGTTTGTATTTGCCGGACCCGACTCCGTGCGCCTCATCCATACCCAGATGAATACGGCGGGAGCGTACGTTCTGTTTCCAGGTTACAAGCATTTTTTCAATCAGCTCGTATGTCTTGGGTTCATCTACCAGCAGAATTCCGTACAGATCGTTGATTTCATTGAAACGCGGCCAGCGGAACATCTGTTCCAGGTGTGCCAATGTCTGGATGCAGGGAATCAGTTCTATTCCCAATTTTGCGGCATAATCGTCAATAGCACGGATTTCTTCCGGGGAATACGCACCGCGCATGAGACCGAAGAACGGTTCTTCCTTGATCTGATAGGTTTCTTCCGTGTAGAGCATGACCATATTGTAACCCAGAATCGCCAGACGGTCCAGATAGGTTTTCATATAATCGACCGTCATCACGGCATTGCGGGAACAGTCAATCATGACACCGAACATTTCGAATGGGCAGTAATCGGCATTCTGCGGAGCAAGACGGAGTTCCGAGACCGGAGAGAATGGAGCCGGTCATACGGAGCGCCATATTGAGTTTTCCGTAGGTGATAGTGATGGTTCCGTCTTCTTTTTTTACACTGCATTCGGAAGAACCGGGATTTTTTTCAAAGACTAATTTGATATCGCCTTTGGATGGTACCAGCTGAGGATAGCGGGCGCTCAGTGTTTTCAAAGCGGTATCAAGGCTTTTTTCCACTTTGGTTGTTTGCCAGAAGAAAGTTTCCTGTTTTGCGGCTTTTTTGCAGCCGCATTTCTTTTTTGTTTCTGCTTTTGTCATTTCGATTTGTTCCTTTGTTAAATTTTATGAAAACAAAAATAAGTTCAAACAATTGTCGTACCATGAGATATCCGGTCATACGATGCGGTTTCCAGATGCAGTTGCGACCAGACTTTCATCAAATCGTCGGTTTCCGGAATGTTTTCAACCTTTCCGTCTATCAGTTCGTTAAGCCGGATCAGGAGTTCATCCGTGCGTTCCAGTTGCCCCGCCAGACGAATCTGAACCGTTTCGAATCCGAATGGCTTATTGTGGCTGAACCACATTTTGCGCATTTCCGCAATGAATTTTTTCAGTTTTTTGCGGTAATCTTCGACTAAAGGAACGACCGGAATCAATGCGGTTCTGCGATCCGGATCCGAGGAGTAGGCTTTCAGATATGCTTCCGCATAGATGCATTTTGCCAGAACGGCATTCAGGTATGCCCGGGCAAACGGGATACTTCCGGCATCGCCTTTGTCGTCGGCGGCTGCCAGCTTTTCGGCGGCTGCTTTTTTCAATTCCAGTTCATCTGAGAAATGATATTGAAATCCAAACCGCCATCTTGGGACAGGTTCATTCATGAAGCTGCCTGAATACAGCAGCATGATGGGGTCGTCCCAGAGAATGCAGTGCCGGTTGGCAAATTCTATACCCGCCGGCTGCAGAACAGTTTCATAATCGGCACCGCGGAACAGGTGCGGGAACTTTGCTGACAGAGTCTTTTTTTCCGCTTCTCCGGTAAAAGCCAGTTCGGCGGAAAATGCGAGTCCGGCGAAAGCACTGTCAAAATCACAATAGGCTCCGTCATCGCCCCAAAGTGTCAGCATGAAATTGCGGGCTTTTTTTTCACGGCAGGCTTCAATACAGGGACGGATGGTTTTTTCGGCAAAAAAGGCGTTGTACCAGAACTTACGCGATGTCCAGGCACTGCCTGCCACTATGGGGTCACCGGCAATTGCGCGGTGATGCTCGATCCGTTCGGCATAGAATTTTGCATTGTCGTGGTAGTAGTCCCAGTAAACGAGCTGAACCTCTTTCGGTATTTTTTTAACGACGGATTCGGGAATTTGACAGTGTTCATCATAGTAATCGCCTGTTTTGCTGCCGATACGGAAATACATATCGGACCAGATAATCGGATGCAATCCGTGTTTTTTACAGAGGTTCACAACTTTCTTCAGGTGACCGTTTATGACATCGAAAACCGATTTTCTGCCGTGAATCTGCAGGTATTTCCCGCGTCCCAGACCATCTGCTTCGTCCATTCCCAGATGAATACGGCGGGACCTGACATTGTTTTTCCAGAAAACGAGCATTTTTTCGATGAGTTTATAGGTTTCCGGTTCATCGGCAAGAAGAATATCCCGCATATCGTTAAGAGGCTGGAAGCGCGGCCAGCGGAAAATTTGTTCCAAATGACCCAAGGTCTGAATGCAGGGAATCAGTTCAATACCGAGTTTAGCAGCGTAATCATCGATTTCCCGTATTTCTTCCGCTGTATAGGCACCCCGCATCACACCGAAAAACGGTTCGTCTTCCAGCGTATAGGTTTCCTCCGTGTACAGCATGAACGTGTTGTAACCCAAAATCGCCAGCTTGTCCAAATAAGATTTTAGACTGCGGACGGTCATGACCGCATTACGGGAGCAGTCCAGCATTACACCGAACATTTCAAAACAGCTTTTTTCCGGTTTTTCCGGATACGAGCCGGAAAGGATGTTGCCGACCATACGGAGCGCCATATTCAGTTTTCCGTAGGTAACGGTAATGGTGTTGTCCGTGCGTGAAGCATGACATTCATCGGAGCCGGTGATTTTCTGGAAGGACAGGAGAATTTTGCCTTTGGAATGCGAGAGACGCGGATAACGTTTCTGCAAGGTCAGCAGAGCCGTATTCAGTTCTTTTTCGACGGACGCGGTCTGCCAGCGGAAAGTTTCCGCCACACATTTCGTTGTATTGTTCATACCCGAATCCTGTTTATTACCTGACCGTGTTTATTCGCCGATGATTTTTATCAGAACGCGTTTATTGCGCATACCATCAAATTCCCCGTAGAAAATTTGTTCCCAGGGCCCGAAATCCAGACGTCCGTTTGTTACTGCCACGACAACTTCACGACCCATGATCTGACGTTTCAGATGAGCGTCTCCATTGTCTTCGCCGGTATCATTGTGACGGTAGTTTTCCAGCGGAAAATGCGGGGCAAGCTGTTCCAGCCAACGGTCATAGTCCTCATGCAGTCCGGGTTCATCATCGTTGATGAAGACGGATGCCGTAATATGCATGGCGTTACAGAGAAGCAGTCCCTCCCGGATTCCGGATTCCGCCAGAATTCTGGTAATTTCCGGGGTGATGTTGATGAATGCTCTGCGTCCCGGAATCTTGAAAACGAGTTCTTTGCGGTAGCTTTTCATGTCTTTTCTTTCTCCTGTTTTCAGAGTTCTTATACGAATTTTTCTTTTTGCCGTTTGGACTGAACCGGAAAAACGGAGTTGAAGGGAACGAACTTGAGTTTATCCGGTACATTCAGACTGCAGTCTCAAAAGTCCCGTTATAAATTTTGCTCCTCATTTTGAGTTTCCGCTTTTCTCTTTCTGAAGTTACTTTACAAGCAACTCTTCGGAAGATAAAAGTTGAAATCTCTTCCTGAACATTCAAAATTTATTTGACACGAATACTTTTGAGACTACTGTCTATTCAGGAATTTAACACACGAACCCGGAGTTTCAAGAGAAAAAACATGGATTCGTTTGATTTTTTCCCGATATTGTGGTATATTATTTACGCTGGCGGTGTTTTTTCTGCTTTTTTTGATTAAGGAATGGAAGATGTCATGATGTCCGGGAATGCTGTTTTCCGGTTTATGCTCTTGAAATGTTTTTGATTGTGCAAAACTTCTGTGGAAGGAATGGATTTTATGCGTTGTCCGAAATGCAGCAGTTCCGAAGATAAAGTGATAGATTCGCGTATTCTGCACGATGGTATCGGTATTCGCAGACGTCGGGAATGTATCGCCTGCGGACATCGTTTTACCACATACGAGGAGATTATCCCGGACGAACTGAAAGTCATCAAGCGCGACGGCATCCGTCAGGATTTCGATGCGGAAAAAATACGGCGCGGGATTGAAAAGGCATGTTGGAAGCGGAAAATCAGTCAGGAACAGATCGATGTTCTGGCGCGTGAGATTACTGCGGATATTGAAAGCCGGTTTGAACGTGAAGTTACATCTGCTGATATCGGTCGGGTCATCATGTCCCATCTGCGTGATTTTGACAAAGTGGCCTATGTGCGTTTCGCCTCTGTTTACCGTGATTTCAAGGATGTTGACGAGTTTGTGAACGAGATTCGTTCATCTTATGGAGAAAAAGCGGCAAAGCCGTGAAATTCCCTTTTTTCGGACGGGATAATGCAATGACAAAATCGAAATTCAAACCTCAGCATCTTCTGACATCTTTTACATCGATGCGGGCGAGTTCCATCGTGATAAGCGGAACACTCGGAGAGAAAAACTATCTGCTCATTCTTGCCTGTATGGTAGGAATCATTTCCGGTCTTGCCGCCGTTGTCCTGCGGTGGTTCTGTTACCGAGTACATGATTGGACTACTGCCTGTTTGCCCGGCGCCCCCTGGCATGTCTGGCTTCTGCCGGCTTTACCCATGGCAGGTATTTTTTTCTGCATTCTTTTTGTAGATACAAAGAAAATTGCTACTTTTGCGATGTCAATTATATATTTCAAACAAATATGAAAGCATCATTTCTACACAAACTTGTCGGCTTCGACTCCGCCACGATGTCTTATCGCAAAGAGATAATAGCCGGTGTGACGACGTTCCTTACAATGGCTTACATTCTTGCCGTGAATCCGGCCATTCTGTCGGCCGCGGGCATGGATAGGGGAGCGGTGTTCACTGCAACAATCGTTGCCGCTGTTATTGCCAC
>CALCCZ010000064.1 GCA_937900075.1 uncultured Lentisphaeria bacterium | reverse complement strand
AGAACATTGAATTATCAGATGAACTGTATTTTGATACGTCCGCAATGATTCCGACTTTTATATCTGCGGGCAAGTACTTGGAAGCAAAATGCAAAATCCGTACCGGCAGCGCTTTAGCAAAATTAGTAAGTCTTGTACCGCGTTCCGCAGTTGTGGAACAAAATGGTCTTGAGGTCGAATTGCCTTATTCTAAAATAGAAATCGGGGATATAGTCATACTCCGGTCCGGCGATACCATAGCTACGGACGGGACCGTGATTGAGGGCGTTGCTTCTATTGACCAATCTGCTGTTACCGGGGAAAGCATTCCGCTTGATAAATATCCGGGTACCAATGTGATTTCCGGATCCGTTTGTTTGTCCGGGAACCTGAAATACAGAACTGAAAAAACAGGAAAAGACTCTGTTCTCTCTCAAATGATTTCACTTGTCCGGGATGCCGCAAACTCAAAAGCGCCCATTGCCCGCCTGGCAGATAAAGCAAGTCGTATATTTGTCCCGACTGTCCTGGGAATTTCAGCCCTGACTTTCTGCGCTTGGCTTTCGTTCAGTTTCTCTCTTGATATGGCGGTAAAATCCGCTATTGCGGTTCTTGTCATCAGCTGTCCGTGCGCCCTGGGACTTGCCACTCCAGCCGCCATTATGACCGGAACAGGACGGGCTGCTGAATTGGGCATACTTTTCAAAAATGCCGCAACTTTGGAAAGTCTGCACAACATCCAAACTGCCGTGTTTGACAAAACAGGAACATTAACGGAAGGAATGCCAACCGTCTCCGATATTGAATGTTTTGAAATTGCGGATAAGGCAAAACTTTTATCTGTCGCCGCAAGTATTGAACACTATTCCGAACACCCTTTCGCAAAATCAATTTGCCAGCTCGCCAGAAAAGAACAAGTACAGATCCTCAAGTCCGAAAATTGCAAAACATTCCCCGGACTGGGATTTTCCGTTACTCTTACAGAAAAAAATGAAGTATCTTCCCCTGCTCTGGCAGGAAATATGGCATTCCTTCATTCGCAAAATATTCCGGTTCCCGAACATGCGGAACAAATTGCCAGCCGTTTTGCCGAATCCGGAAAAACGCCTGTTTTCTTTGCCTATCGCGAGCGACTTATCGGAATCATCGCTTTTACGGATGCTCCACGTTTATATTCCGCTCAAACAATTGAATCGTTGAAAAACAGAAATATCAATACAATCCTCTTAACCGGGGATAATCGTCAAACCGCCCAAGCATTGGCTAAACGTATTGGCATTGATGATGTACATGCAGAAATTCTGCCTCAAGAAAAAGCAGACGAAATCAAACGACTCTCGGCTTCCGGAAAGAAAATCGCAATGATCGGTGACGGCATCAACGACGCCCCTGCACTGGTCTCTGCGGATATCGGAATCGCCATCGGGTCAGGTACCGACGTCGCTATTGCCTCGGCGGATGTCATTCTGACCAACAGTAACCCCTTCCTTCTGATTCAGGCACTGGAATTAAGCAAAGCTGTCGTTCAAAATATCAAGGCAAACCTGTTTTGGGCATTCTTCTACAACAGTTTGGGGATTCCTTTGGCTGCCGGAGTCTTTTATCCGCTTCTGGGATGGCAATTATCTCCGTCTTTCGGCGCGCTCGCAATGAGCATCAGCTCCCTTTTTGTCGTAACCAATGCTCTCCGCTTGAAAAAATTTCAACCGACACAATTTCCTGCGCTTACATCAACCGTTTCAAAATCGATATAACATCTTCGTCCGTCATCATCCGCGGATTCGTCTTCATACTGCCACTCCGACAGTTTTTCAAAATAAAATCAAAATGATTGGAATGAAGACCGTATGCTTGGAAATGTTCAGGAACATTCAAGTCCGAAAGAAGTTTTTGCGTTGCAACAATAAATTCTTCCGTCGTCGCACATCCAATACTTTTTGCAACTTCTGAATAATCGGTTTCTGCCATATTGAACCGGAATACGGACGGCATCAACACCGCACAGGCTATACCATGGGGAACATGCAACAGTGCCCCCAATGGATGGGCTATTCCGTGAACCCCGCCCAAACCGCACGGCGCAAATGCCATACCGGCAAGCATAGATCCCTCGGCAACTTCAGAACGGGCGGTTTCGTTCCGCGGTTCCCGGTACGCAGTCCGAAGATTAAAGTAGATTTTCTTCAATGCCGACAATGCTAAAGACTTCGTGTAAGCACTTCCCTTGGGATTCGTATACGCTTCAACCGATTGAACAAAAGCATCCAAACCGCTTGCCGCAGTCACACCCGGCGAACAACTGTAAGTCAACACGGGATCCACTAACGCTGCATCTGCCGCCATAAACGGACTCCGCAATGACTTTTTAACCTGAGTCGCGGTATCGGTCAAAACCGAATTCGATGTCATTTCAGCACCGGTTCCAGCTGTAGTTGGCAGTGCTGCAAAAAACGCCCCCTTGCCGGGTATCGTTTTCTTTCCGAAAAAATAATCCGCACATTGCCCATCCAAAGGAATCAGAGCCGCCGCCGCTTTGCCCGTGTCAATCACACTGCCACCACCTAAAGCAACCACTGCTTCCGCATGAAAGGCACGTCCGGAAATCACTACACGATCCACATCTTCCAAGGGCGGTTCTGCCGCAACTCCGGATATCGTAAAAACACTGCGCCCGGAATCGCGTATCATCTTTTCTATCCGTTCCGCCGTACCATCGGTAACCAAATGCGTACCGGTAACAAGCAAAACACTCTTTACCGCCTCCGGCAATTCATCACAAAGACAGTTGGATACATTTGCGCCGAACAAAATTCTGCGCGGCTGATTCAAACGATATTCGTAATTTTGGTTTGTCATATCAAACTCCTGAGTAATAATTCAAAAAAAACGTAAGCGTTCCCCTCCCCCAAACTTCCCTATACACACAATTTCTACAGTTTTATGTCAATTTTTGTCAGAAGTATGCGGGCAGCCTCAACTTCCGCCAATCTCCGGTTAGTCGCCTTTGCTCGAACAGGAGGATATCCGTCAATTGCCAGTTCCACTTCATAAACCAAATTGTGACCGGGTCCCGTTACACTGACCAGCTTATAATCAGGAACACCGCGGCCAAGATGCTGTGTCCATTCCTGTAATGCCCCCTTTGGATTCAACGAAACCAAAGCATCACGAGGTTCCGGATGCAATTTATACAGTTCTTTCAGAAAAAAGTTTTTTGCCACTTCAAGCCCGCTGTCCAGATAAATAGCTCCAATAAAAGCTTCAAACAAGTCGGAAATTGTGGATTCGCGGTCTTCTCCATGCTGCGCCTGCTCCCCATGCCCCTGCATCAGAAATTCACCAAGCTGCAAATCCCGTGCAAAGGCAGCTAAAGCTTCCTGATTTACCAAGGCTGAACGCATTTTCGTCAGCGTGCCTTCCTGAACATCCGGATAACGCTTGTATATCTCATCGGTCAAAACGATTTGAACAACGGCATCTCCTAAAAATTCCAAACGCTGATTGTCATATTTCAAGTTATGTTCCGCAGCGAAGGATTTATGAGTAAAAGCCTCCTTGCAGAGTTCCGCATTCTTAAAAGAAACTCCTGTCCGCTGCTCCAGCTTTATCAAATCAAACATAATTCACAAATCCTGTCATTGTTGGTTTTTAGACGGCAGTCTCAAAAATAGCCGTGTCAAGTAAATTTTGAATTTTCATGAAGAGATTTCAACTTTTATCTTTCGAAGAGCTACTTGTAAAGTAACTCGAGGAAGATAAAATTGAAAGATCAAAATGAGAAACAAAATTTACAACGGGACTTTTGAGACTGCCGTCTTTTTAGTAAAATACCCGTAAAAAGAAAAAAGTCAAACGCAAGACAGCAAAAATTCAGGACAATTGATATCATCGGTCTGTGATTAGTGGTCAGCGGGTAGTGGATTTTGGGAAACCACGAATATATTCTGTAAGACCTATAAGACCTACAAGACTTATTTTTATTTGTGCCGGGAACCCCGGCATTTTTCATACCGCATTCCATCCCGTCCCGCACAATCACGAACAACATCCGGCAATTCCACTAACCATATAGGTCCTATAGGTCCTATTTTTCCAGCACGTTCGGGCAATCACGAAAACACCACGGCATTTTTCATCCCACCATCAACTATCCCCCCAAAATGACTTTTTATTCGGTTAATAAAGCCGCAGCATTTGATTTTTCAGGTCCGGTGAAGTATATTCCGGAAAGATTTCATCAAATTCAACACGAAGAGGTCTGGCAATGAGCGGTATCTTTATCAATTCTGACGCATGGAATTTCTGGAACGACAATGATTTCGATTCCATAAATGAATCGGGAATCCGCAGAGATGTGGATTTTTATACGGAACGCGGTGGCGTCGAAGCCATCTTGTATAATATGAATTTTCAACGCAGTTTCTACCCCACCCAGGTTGGAACACCGATTTGGAAAGATTGCGAAATACGGGAGGACGGCAGAATGTATTTGCGCGGAAAAATTTTAGAGGAAAAAGTTGACCGCGAATACCGTTCTCTGGTTACAAAAGCAAAATATCTGAATGAGACTCTGCCCGATTTCATGCAGATCCGTTACCACTACTGCCATTCAAAAGGGGTTGAAATGTGGCACAGTATGCGTATGAATGATGTTCACCATACCCCGCTGCACATGGAACATCGTCCTCAACACAGTGATTTGTGGCAAAAAAGAAAAGATTTGCTTCGTGCCTGGTACCGCCACTTTCAGCGCAGCATCTGGAGCGATAATACTTTCGACTACGCGCAAGTTGAAGTTTACGATTATCATCTTAACATGGTAAAAGAGTATCTTCTGAACTATGAATCCGACGGCTTAGAACTTGACTGGATGCGCTGTATGCCGATTTTCAAACCCGGTTTTGATGAATTGAATACTCCTATTCTGACTCAGTTTATGCGTGATGTAAGAAATGTGGCAGATGATGCCGAAAAAAAATGGGGACATAAAATCCGCATTGCCGCACGTGTTCCTTCGCGCCCCTCAGATGCAATGGGAATGGGCATGGATATTCCTGCCTGGTGCAATAATCATTGCGTTGACATTATCATTCCCGGTCCTTTTCATCACATGACTGAACAGGATACCCGGGTAAAACTGTGGAGACTGCTTGCGCCCCACCCGGTTTTAATCGCACCATGTATCAATTGCACGGCTCAGAGCAGAGGCCCCTGGTGCATAGAAAACGTAAAAGAAGCGGATCTCGGTTTTGCATCCAACTTTTACGAACAGGGCGCAGATACGATGTACATCTATAATCACTTCCCGGGCCATGGGCGGAAACATCCGGAAATCCAGGATTTTTTCAGTCTCGCAGGAAATCGTGATGCTGTAGCGAAAGAAACCAGACGTCATATTCTCACGGCATACGACCCGGCGGGGGAAGGAAAATTCGGGGAAGCATGTTATCCTCCGGCTATTGCTTTCCAAAGCACAAGCGGCGGTATAAAAATAAACTGCGGTGAAGCAGTAAAAGGACGGAAAGCCAAGGTAGTCATAGGAACGAT
>CALCCZ010000063.1 GCA_937900075.1 uncultured Lentisphaeria bacterium | reverse complement strand
AAGTCAATGTTTTCAGGTTGAAAAAGTTGGAGAACCCCAACCGGAGTTAATAAATGGTAATTATTTAATTTCTTCAAGAAACTCCAGCCAATCTTCATGATTCCATTTTCCTTCGTGTTTTTTCACAAAAAGCAAAGGAAGTTTCGAACGACTGAGACGTCTCAAGTTCTCTTCCGGAGTCATGGGCTTTTTTTCCTTGACTTGCTTCAGAGGTCTGACGGTCCGAGCAGCAGATGATTTTCTTGTCTTTTTAACAGCCATAATTCACCTCACACGTTTAAACTTAGACATCACAACTTACTTTATCACCGATAAAATATAACGTATTGTCAATCAATTTTCAAGCCGAATTTTGCACTTTTTTCCGAAGAATTTTCAAATAAGACGGCAGTCTCAAAAATAGCCGTATCAAGTAAATTTTGAATTTTCATGAAAAGATTTCAACTTTTATCCTTCGAAAAGCTACTTGTAAAGTAACTCGAGGAAGATAAAAGTTGAAAGATCAAAATGAGAAACAAAATTTACAACGGGACTTTTGAGACTGGCGTCAAATAAGAAAACTTGACTTTTCAATTATGCCCGGTATAGTTATTAATACAAATTTGCCTTGTGTTTTCCTCATTTTTTCTGAACAACAACTGAACGGACTAAAAAATGAATACATACGATGTTACTGTTTTCGGCGCAGGTCCTGCCGGAATTTGCGCGGCAATACAGGCTGCAAGACTTCATTGCCGTGTCTGCCTTGTGGAAAAAACCGGATTGCCCGGCGGCGCAATCACTCTTTCCTCCATTCCCGAACCGGGTTTATTTTTTGCGTGGAACGGCAAACAGGTTATCTCCGGAATCGGGTGGGAACTGGTTTCCGCTTCGCTGGAGTCCGGCTCAATTCTGCCCGATTTCACAAAATTCAGCATGGATAAACATTTTCATTTTCAGGTTCCTATCGACCCGTTCGTTTTTGCCTGCAACTGCGAAAATGAATTTCTTAAACTGGGGATTGACATTAAGTATCATACTATGCCGGGAAAAGTGGAAAAAGACCTCACAGACTGGCGCATTACCCTTTGCGGGAAAGACGGACTTTATGACATCAAGTCAAAAACCGTCATCGACTGCACCGGTGATGCCAATGTTGCCAAACTCGCAGGATATCCGCTCCGGACTCCCGAACCTTGCCAGCCGGCAACGTACAGTGTGAAATTTTCAGGATTTGACCGGGACGCTATTGACCATGATGAACTCGAAAACAACTGGCGCAAAG
Source organism: uncultured Lentisphaeria bacterium (assembly GCA_937900075.1). Taxonomy (GTDB): domain Bacteria; phylum Verrucomicrobiota; class Lentisphaeria; order Victivallales; family UBA1829; genus SIG77. Next base: position 1,778 of record CALCCZ010000063.1, on the reverse strand, counting down.
CGGTTCAAAACGGAGAATTACTCTATACCGATACCGGATGGTTCAATTACTTTTCCGCCTCCTTTTTCCTCTTCGACAGAGCCGGTATCAATGCCAATCATATATGCGGTATCAATGCATACAACAGCCGGAACAAAACATCTCTGGAAATCGAAGGTCGCGCCTCGGTCCTCCGGGCTCTCCGTTTCTTCCGCAAACAAAAAGGATTGGAAAACATTAAGACAGAACTCGTATCTTCTGAATGCGGCGTTCGGGAATCCAGAACAGTAAAATGCCTTTATACAATTACCGTTGAAGATGTTATGTCCGGTAAATTATTTCCTGATTCTGTTTGTTATGCCTTCTATCCGGTTGATTTGCACGATTCCGTCATCGGTTTGGATAAGCGCGACTTGCCCCCAGGCGTCGTTCCTTCCGTCCCCCTCCGCGCATTGATACCCGATAGAAATGACCGTTTTCTTGTGGCTGGCAGAATCATTTCCTCCGACCGCCCTGCAAATTCGCTGCTGCGCATTCAGGCAACCTGCATGGCAACCGGACAAACTGCAGGAGCTGCGGCGGCTCTTTCCCTGCAATCCGACTGTCCGCCCGCGGAACTGGACTTCAATGTGTTACGTACCGTATTGACCGACCATGGGACAATCGTACCGCCAATGCGGGGATAATCTGTTCCCCCAGTTTTTTCATCAAAAAAAATTTTTCCCCGCTTGAAAAAAAAACACAGAATGATACATTGCCTTCAAGTACAGAACATCTCTCAATTCAAGCAAAACGGAGACATTTATGAACGGAAAAAAAATTTATGCTGTCATCGGCGACCCGATTGCACACTCCCTTTCACCGGTGATGCATAATGCCGCTTTCAGAGCAACGGGGAAAAATGCCGAATATACCGCAATCCAAGTCAAAGCCGAATATTTTAACGACTTCCTGACAGAAGCAAGATCACACCTCGCAGGATTCAATGTAACCGTTCCGCATAAACAGATCGCCTGGAAGAATGTGGACAGACGTTCCCCGGGCGCCGCACTCAGCGGAAGTGTCAATACCGTCCGAATTGACGAGGAAGGCCGTATCCTTTACGGCGATACAACCGACGGTTACGGATTCGAACGGGCCGTTTTGGAAAATCTCCAGTTCCCCTTGAAAAATGCGGATATCTGCTTTATCGGTTGCGGCGGCGTATCTCATGCACTTGTCTGGCACACCGCTCTCGCCGGGGTGCGTTCCATCCGTATTTTCAACAGGACAATTGAGAAAGCCCAACTACTGCTGGCGGCTGTCCGCGCTGAATTTCCGTCTATTATCTCTGACTGTGCAGAATTGCAGGATAAAGAGAAAACTGCGGAATTTCTGGCTCAATCCGGATTAGCGGTCCAATGTACCAGCTTGGGACTGAAAGATGAACAACCCATGCCGATTGATCCGGACTTGTTTCCCCGCTCGAATATACGCTATTTCGATACCATTTACCGCCGCACGCCGCTTCTAAAAGCTGTGGAAGCAAAGGGAATCCCCGTACATCCAAACTGGTATGCGCTGCTCTTCCCCCTGCTGGTCGTGATGATGGCGGGACTGGCCCTGGGCTTCGGAGTGCTGTTCAGCTCGCTGACCACCAAATACCGTGACCTCCAGATACTGTTCAGCTTCATCGTCCAGCTCTGGATGTACGCAACCCCAATCGTATATCCGCTCAGCCAGACCGAAGGAAAGATAATCGCAGGAATCAATCTTCATACACTGATGTGCATCAACCCTGTGACACCAATAATCGAGAC
>CALCCZ010000062.1 GCA_937900075.1 uncultured Lentisphaeria bacterium | reverse complement strand
TATCATTTTATTTTGAATATTTTCAAATTGAAACAAGGGTTTAATAAGTTCATTAGAATAATTTCGTTCTATTTTTATAGATTATATAAACAATATTTTTCTACAAAAGTTTGAACTTTTATGGAATGTTAAGCTGAAAGGATATTTCTATGGATAAAATTCGTTATGCAGTCATCGGCCTCGGCAGAATGGGACGCGGACATATTTCAGAAATCATCGAGACATGCAAAAACTCATATAAACTTACTGCTGTTTGTGACAATGCACCGGACAGATTGAACGACCTTCCTGAGTCTTGGGGAAACGACTTCACAAAGTACAGTTCTTTTGAACAGGTTTTGTCTGACAGTAATGTTGATCTTGTCACCATTGCAACACGCCATTTGGATCATGTTCCCATGGCAATCGCAGTGTTGGAAGCCAATAAGTACTGTCTTGTTGAAAAACCGGTTGCCTCGTCTGTACGCGAAATGCGGAAACTCCAAACCGTTGCAGAAGCACATCCGGGCAAACTGTTCATTCGTCAAAACCGCCGTTTTGAACCTGCTTTCGTAAAGGCTATGTCACTCATTAAAAGCGGTATAATCGGAGAGATTCAATATATCAAAATTTATCGTTCTGTCGGGTACTGCCGAAGAAACGATTGGATGACTGTTCCGGAGTTCTACGGAGGTCTTCTCACAAACTGGGGACCTCACCTGATTGATCAGGCTCTGCGTTTTCTGGACAGTCCAGTTGTCGACCTCTGGGCGGATGTTCGTCATGTCATATCCATTGGTGAAGGCGATGACCTCTACAAAATCATTCTGAAAGGAGCAAACGGGCGTCTTGCAGATGTTGAAGTCTCAGGGACAAACGTTCTTCCCGGTCGTGAAATGGAAATCATCGGTTCACGCGGCACCATCGTCTATAATGGCGGAAATCGTCTGCATGTCCGTATGGTGGACCCGGATATTGAATTCAAGCCGTTAAAGGTTCATCGTGAAAATCCTCCTTTCCAATATGGCAATTTTGACGAACATCTGACTTTTGTGGATGCCGATTATGACTTGCCACCGACTTCAACAGCTGATGCCTGGAAACATATCGCTGCCGACATTTTCGAAGGCATCCCTTATCCGATCCGTTTCGATGAGGCACTTGAGGTCGTTCGTATTACCGAGGAAATATTCCGCAAGACAGGTTTTGCCCCCATGCAGCAATTCCTTTCCTGACGGATTGACAACTGTTCCATAAAAAATTTTGCCTCTTTCTTATCTTGAATTGTTGCGGAATAAGCTGCATTCACAATTCAGAAAGCATGAACCCTCTACAGTACAAATGAAACTGCGTGATATTCTCCAAGATCGGGACTTCAACATAAAGTTGCTATCCCTGACAGCTCCGATTACACTTCAAAGTCTTATGCTTGCCCTTGTCGCTGCAGGGGATGCGCTCATGTTGGGTGCGGTAAGTCAGGATGCAATGGCTGCAGTATCTTTAGCAACGCAAATTCATTTTGTTCAATGTATGTTTCTGTGGAGTATAACTGCAGGCATATCTGTTTTAGGTGCTCAATATTGGGGTAAAAATGACAAGGTGGTTTTAGGGCAGATTTTCGGATTAAGCGTACGGGAATCTACATTGCTCTCTATCGCATTCTTCGCAGGATGTTTCTTTTTTCCGCGTGAACTCATGCTGTTGTTTGCCAAAGACGAACAACTGATATCCTTAGGTGCTCAATACTTGAAAATAGCAAGCTGGTCCTATCTGCTTGCCGGAATTTCTCAATGTTATCTTGCGATTATGAGAGTCAGTGAACATGCTGCACGATCTGCCCAAATCAGCACAATGGCTGTCCTGCTTAATATTGTTTTGAATGCTGTTTTTATTTTCGGTCTTTTTGGCGTTCCCGAAATGGGCGTAAGAGGAGCAGCTGTAGCGACTGTCATTGCAAGAATAGCCGATTTAACCTGGTGCATTATTTCCACTTTTGAAAAAACTTATATTCGATTGAAAATCAAAGATCTTTTTGTATTCAACTGGAAACTGACAGGCGATTTCTGGCGCTATACTTCCCCTATTTTCGGTGCGGGTATGCTTTGGGGAATCGGATTTACGGCATATACAGCAATCATGGGACACATGGGAACGGATGCGGCTGCGGCAAATGCAATTGCCGCTGTTGCACGCGACTTAATGTGCTGCATTTGCAATGGATTGGCAGGCGGAGCCGGAATTCTTATCGGTAATGAATTGGGAGCGGGAAATCTCATAAAAGGGAAAGAGTACGGCGAACGTACATTGATTCTGTCCATTCTCACTGGTCTTCTGTCAATGATTGTCATTCTCGCAGTAATTCCGCTCATTTCCTGTTTCATGAAACTTACGCCTCAAGCCCATACGTATATGGTCGGGATGTTCCTTATACTCTCCGTTTACATGATTGGCAGGTGTATTTGTACGATTGTTCTCGGCGGTATTTTTGCTTCCGGCGGGGACACAATGTTTGATTTTTGCACTCTTATCATATTTATGTGGTGCTTTGCCCTTCCCTGTGCATTCATCGGTGCATTCGTGTTCCATCTGCCCGTTCTCATTGTTTATGCCTGTACCTGTCTGGACGAAGTCGGAAAAGTGCCATTCGTTATTCTGCATTTCCGAAAATACAAATGGGTCAAGAACATCACACGCAATGATTTGATTAGCAATAAATGACTGGAAATTCCCGATTTCTGCGCACTTCAAACGGAAGTCTTTACCGGGAATCAGACAAATACAAGCTGAGTCAAAAGCATGTACACAACGGTTCCGGAAATAATGGAAACCAGTGGATTTTTTAACAAAAGATGCATGGCAATGACAGTAATACCCGCCAACCATTCGGATAAACCGTAATATTTCTCTGCAAAACCTGTATTCTGAAAATACAAACAATAACAGTACACAACCAGCATGGCAATCGCAGCGGGAGAGATTAAAAGTCCTAAATCCGTCACAGATTTGGGTGGCTTTTTTCCCGTATCAAAAGCGATAAAGGGAAACGCACGAAGAAATATCGTTACAAAACCTGTTGCGATTAAAAGTTTTATCAAGTACATAGTCATATTGAATTACGGGCTCAGGCATCCGTCTCCGCAGAATTTTTCAACAATGGTTTACGAAATACAAAAAGCAGTATCAAAATCAGCGGTATGGTTGGCAGCAGCATTTTATCCGTTGCGAAGAAGCACCGTGTAAACAACGCTGCACAAGCACCGATTAATGCTGGTATTCGATTGATTTTTTCTCTGCACTGGTCAACAAGAATAACAAGGAACAAAGCCGTCATAGCAAAGTCTATCCCCGAAGTATTGAATGTAAGAACAGTACCGAGAAGAGAACCGGAAACCACTCCCGCAATCCAGTAAAAATGGTCAAATGCTGCGACTGCAATGCAATAGGAAACACTGTCTTCACCTTCCGGGACCTTGTTGGCAACTTCAATGGCATACGTTTCATCCGTTAAAGTCCATATCAGATAGTATTTCAAGGGCAATGGCAAACCGCGAAACCTCTCAAGGAGAGAAAAACCATACATGGCATACCGCAGGTTCAAGCAAAGCGTAAGCAGTATTACGTCTATCATTGGCGTTCCCTTGTCAATCCAATCGACAAGCAAGAACTGTAATGCCCCGGAAATATTAACGAATGAAGTCAAAAAAGCCCACAGGGAAATATCGGGAATGTGAATGGTTCCGGCAAGAAGAATACCGGCAGCCATTCCCATAGCCAAATATCCCATCAAGACAGGCAAAGAAGCGATAAAAGCTGCCCTGATGACACGTTTTGTCATCTTACTTTTCCAGTTCCTTCAGCAATTCACCACGCAATTTTCCAATCAAGGCAGCATCCGGTGTATAATCGTCAAATCCACGAAATACTTTGGAAACGATTGTCTTGCATTTCTGTGGTGCTTTTTTCTGCAGCATGCGAATCAGCTCCCAGTCTTCCAATCCCTGACGTTGAGCTTCCAGACGCATACTGGACCATACCGAACCATGTTCACCCGGATAAACTACATGTGTATCACCCGGCGGCAGGATATTAGTGCTGTCTCCAAATTCATGAGGGGATGTTTCCTCAAACGGATTCTGACGGCTTGTATTCTGTTTTTTATAGCCCAGGTAATAATTCCATCCCCAATGTAAAAAGCCTTCTATCTGGTTGGCAGCACACCCCCACCCCAAGAGCAAAGGACGCGTCAGTTCCTCATCTCCCCGGATATTGATCTGACACGACTCCCTGTTAAAG
>CALCCZ010000061.1 GCA_937900075.1 uncultured Lentisphaeria bacterium | reverse complement strand
GGGGCAGACCGAGACCCGGCGGACCGAATTTTATATTTGTCCAGCAGATATAAGTTGACACGATAAAGGTGATGAACAATCCGGGAACGAGAGCAATCTCCATGCGTTTTCCGCGTTGGAAGAGCCAGACGGAGGCCGCGAGGAGTGTACATGCGGCAATAACCTGATTGCTCCAGGCAAAATAGTTCCAAAGATAACCGAATGATTTTGCGGCAAGATTGGACCACCAGAGTAAAAAGACAACGATTGCGATCAGCGGCAAACAAGTCAGAATGCGTGGAAGTAAAGGTTTCTGAGGGATATGGAGCATTTCGGATATGGAAAGACGAAGACTGCGCATGACGGTATCTCCGGATGTTACGGCAAGAATGACAATTACTGTCATCGTTATTATGTCCAGACCGTTGCCCAAAAGAGCTGTAATTTTTGGCAGAACAACGTTTTGAACATTTTTACCCATGAGTTCCGGTGCATCATTGTAAACGATCATGGCAACTGCCGCCCAGACCATGGCGATGAAGCCCTCGGCAATCATCATGGCGAAGAAAGTCGGACGAGCCTCTTTTTCGCTTTTCATGGTACGGGCAACAATCGGGGATTGTGTGGCATGAAACCCGGAAAGAATACCGCAAGCGATTGTAACGAAGAGCAAGGGGATAATCGGGTGATTGTTCTCGTTGGTGAACATGTGTTCCTTGAAACCTTCGGATTCTGTGAGAATCAGTGGATCAGCGAAGCCTTGTTTCAGTATAACGATAAACAACGCAAAAGTACCGATGAGGAGCAGAATACCGAAAAACGGATAGATTTTACCGATAATTTTATCTATAGGGAATAAGGTTGCAATGATGTAGTACAGGAAAATCAAACCGACAAAGAGCCAGAAAGAATTGAATCTCGGTAAAATTAATCTGTCACAGAGCGTTGCTGGAATATTGATGAAAACGGCCACTACAAGCAGGAGCAGGAATACCAGAAACCAGGAGAAGATGATTGAAAACTTCCGTCCCAGATTATCATGTATGATTTTCGGCAGATTGGCCCCGTTGTCGCGCAGGGACATCATTCCTGCAAGAAAGTCATGTACCGCACCTGCGATAACGCAACCGATGGGGATAATCAGAAATGTAATTTCTCCGAACTGGATTCCGATAATGACGCCAATTACGGGTCCGATGCCTGCAATATTAAGCAGTTGAATCATCATGTTTTTCCAGCAGGGCAAAACGACAAAGTCCACACCGTCAGCGTGCCGAATTGCCGGAGTGATTCGGGAATCCGGTTTAACCACTTCTTCAACGATTCCGCCATAAATAAAATATCCGGCGGTCAGAATCGCGATACCCAAAAGAAAGAACAACATTTTTCTATCGTCTCCTCGTATTTTTGCACATTCAGCGGAAAGCGCTGTGTGCTTTTCTAACGTAATTTCCGGTTGTGGACATTTTGAAGATTCCGGGACGGGTCTTTTGAATTTCTCAACCGATATATTTTTTACATTTCACTAAAACATTAATATAGTTCTGTATTGGGTGTTTTTCAAGTTATTGCAAAAAGGGAAAAGATTTTTTGTCATGCGACTCAGGACAGCCCGCACTCAAAATTGAAAATAGCGGTTTGTTTTTCATTGGGATCGGCATTCCGATAGTCTGCAAAAGAGCAGGAAAATCCGCGAATCGGGGGTATGCTCATGACCTTTTGAGCCGTAATAGACGTCATTTTTCCGTTTTTTGAAAGGAAGAATGTATTTCCTCTGCTGTCGGTGATTGCACCGTCGGCGGGTATTTTTGCATAAGTGGAAAGTAGAACCGGTCTGCCGTATGTGTAAAGTTCCAGGGGAAGATTGGATTTATCCGCTAATGCTTCCAATTCTTTTTTTCCTAATTCGATCCATGCCTGAGCCACAGAAACGTTATGAGCTTTCAATTCTTCGACCGTCATGGAATTGCAAATCGGCAGCGGCATGCACGTTTTTACGGCGAGTTGCGGGTAATCTTTGAGGAGAGCCAGTTGATAGACGGCAGTGATACGGACACATTTTCCGCCTTTCTGAGCAAAATCCCGAATAGCCCCGCTGATACGCGGTATGTCATTTTCACGAATGGAAAAAGGCAGCAGGAGTTCTTCGTGCGGTGAGGGAACATCGTTGATTTCTCTGACGATGAGGGTTCCTTGCGGCAACGATAAACGTTTTTTTCGGGGAACGGCCGCGCAATCGGGGTATTTTGTCTTGGGGATATGTCCCGTTTCTTCCTGATGATGCCGGATGAACTCATCCAGATTTTTTCTGTTGTTCTTCAGAACGTCATCAACGGAGATATGTTCGGAAATCCACTGAGAACATTCTTTGCGTATGGATTTCAGAATACTTGCGGGCAGAAAAGGATTACCGGTGATTTTTGCGGTTACGAATCCTGTGGAAAAGTCGGGAGTGCTCAGCTGTTCGAACTCGTTTTTGAGCATTTCCGGAGTTAAAGGACGGGAATTTGCCTCGGACAGGTCAAGCGGAAGTTGAAAAGATTTTCCGCAGACGGAACAAGCCAGAAACGTTTTGCTTAAATGGATATTCATATCCAATAAAGTTTTCTGTGCGGGAAGGGAGTCGATCCGTTTGGAATAATCGCCGACGGATTCACCGGTTTTGAACACTAAAGACTGGATAGCAACGGGTTTATCGGAATGGATGAAGAGAGTTTCATCTTTCAGTGCCCGGGAAACGGCTTTTCCGGCTACTGACATTTTTGTGATTGTGACGGCGGGTCCTTCATCACCGGACCGGGGTTGGACCCGGACGACATCGCCGATATGGATTCGTCGTGAAAGAGCGACAGTGAAACCATTTTTTGCGGTTGCAATGACCTTTCCGCAGAGGAGACCGGAAGCACCCAGGGAATCGAATTTCATCAATTCCTGGCGTGATTGTTCGGTATAATAGCCCAAGGACCATTTTCTGCCGCATGTTTTTGTAAGCAATTCTTTTGCTTCCGGAATGATTTCTTTGAATTTCTGTTCATCTTCCGCAGCATCGACCGCCATTCTGTATGCTGCGACAGCATTTTGCACATAGTCGGCACGACGGAGCCGTCCTTCAATTTTCAGGGATTTTACTCCGGAAGCGATGATTTCCGGTATTTTTTCAATCGTGCAGAGGTCTTGAGAAGAAAGGAAAAAACCGTTTCCGGAATCCGAATGGTAGCGGCGCCGGCAAGGCTGTTTGCATTTTCCGCGGTTTCCGCTCCATCCGCCGAGCCAGCTTGAGAGAAGACAAGTACCGGAAATACTGCAGCAGAGGGCTCCGTGAATAAACATTTCGATTTCGATTTCCGGCGGCTTTTTTTTGAGTATTGCATGGATTTCCGGCAACGTTGTCTGGCGTTCCAGGATGACGCGGCTGATTCCGAGTTCTTTTGCAAATGCCAACCCGACCGAATTGTGGAGTCCCATCTGAGTGGATGCGTGAATCGTCAATTTGGGGAAATACTCCCGGATGAGCCGGACAATACCCAAGTCCTGAACGATGAGAGCATCGGGGCGGAGTTGTTCCATATCCGCCAGTTGAGAAGCCGCGGATTCGAGTTCATCTTCCTTGATGAGGGTGTTGAAAGTCACATAAACTCTGCGGTTGTTTTTATGAGCATACGCTATCAGTTTTGCCATTTCATCCCGGGAGAAATTTTCGGTTCGTTCCCGTGCGTTGAATTTTTTCAAACCGGCATAAACGGCATCGGCGCCGGCATCGAAAGCAGCGAGAGCGCAAGAGAGATTTCCCGCCGGTGCAAGAAGTTCGACATGATTGCTCGTATTCATAAAACCTTTCCCCAAAAGTGATGGTTCCGCATATATGGGGCAATTTAGCACTTTTCGCAGATATTTCAATTGAATACACCGCATTTTCTGCGAAAAATTCTCTGGAAGCCAGTAGTTCACAAACGCATCCGGCATTGAAAATGCGAATGAAGGAAGATGATTTTTTCCGGAGAGAACATCTTGGTTTCTCCATTTGAAAAGTTTGCGTAAAAATCCGGAACCGGGGTTGATTTTGCCGTTGAGAGCAGTAGATTATTCCTGTGAGAAGAAAAGCACACTGCGAAAATTTTCTCTTTCCTGAAAACATGATTGAAAGGTTCATAATATGAAAGAAATGACATTTGATTTGAAACACGGGGCCGGGAATCCGAGAAACTCCGAGGGCGCATTTATTCCATTGAATAATGGTGAAATCATGTTTGCCTATACGAAATACAGTGGGGACGACTGGTCCGACAACAGCACAGCGGATATTGCGGCGTTGTATTCGGCTGATAACGGGAGAAGCTGGGGCAGGTTCCGTATTTTAGTTAAGAATCCGGCACAGAATGTAATGTCGGTTTCTCTGCTGCGCCTGCAGGACGGACGTGTCGCCATGGCGTATCTTCTCAAGAGTTCCATTTCCGGATCCCATGCGGTTGATTGCCGACCCATGATATGTTTTTCTTCCGATGAAGCGGAGACTTGGAGTGAACCAGTGGACATTGCCGGGATTCCGCCGGTCTATTTGGTTGTAAACAATGACCGTATGATTCAGTTGAAAGACGGACGTATCGTTCTTCCGGCTGCTTATCATCGTTATATTTCAAACGGAAATACCTGCGGATATGGACGCGGGATTGTGTTGTACTTCTTTTCCGATGATGGGGGAAAGAGTTGGCAGCAAGCATCCGAGTGCCTTTATCCGCCGTCGGGTTTGACAAGCGGATTTCAGGAACCGGGTGTTATTGAATTATCGGACGGCAGACTTATGACGTGGATCCGGACGAACGGGGGATGTCAATACACGGCGTTTTCCAGTGATCGGGGCGAGAGTTGGAGTCAATCTTTTCCCGCTTCTGAATTTGCAAGTCCGGCAAGTCCGCTTTCGATGAAACGGCATCCGGGAACCGGAGATCTCTATGCTGTATGGAATGATTGGCATCCGTGCAGAAGTGTAAAATTCGGACGGGAATCCTGGGGTCGCACGCCACTGGTCATTGCAAGGAGTCATGATGAAGGCAGGACCTGGGTGGACCATACCGTTCTGGAAAATGATCCGGACTGCGGATACTGTTATACCGCGATGATGTTCCGCGGAGATGAACTCCTTCTGGCATACTGTTGCGGAGGAAAAGATTGCAACGTTCTTCAGGATTTGCGAATCCGTGTTTTTGAAATTTAGGGAATGACAGAAAAGACATCTCCCGCCGTATGACAAGCCGTCTGGAAACGGCATAGCCGGAACCGTCGCGAATGATGACGGCAGAATTCATGCGACGGTACCGACGTTCGGGTGATTGGCCGGTTATGGTTTTTTCTCACCGATATGGATTTCCGCCCAGGTGATTTTTGCATCGGTATCGGATTTATTTACGAACCAGAACACGTTTCTGCCGGATTTGACAGCCTTGGAAGCATCAAACGTCAGAATTGTTTTCGTGGAAAGGGGGATATGCTGAAGGGTAGCATACGGTTTGAATCCATCGCCTGACTGAATATTTTTTTCATTTACCGAAACGGTTTCCTTCTCGAGTTCTATTCCGTTCAGATGCGGGACTAGGTCGGCGGCATCTCCTTCCAGACCGATAACGAGTTCGCAGAGACGTTCTTTTTCCGGGGCAGGTCCGATGTCGATTCGCAGATAGCCTGAATTTGTTCCGGCGCCACAGATTTGGGGCAGAACACTCTGTACACGGCTTCCGCAGGAGATCCGGTCTGCGAAGGTCAGGATATGTCTGCGTTCGGAACGGGCGGCATCATCAAGGTTTCCGAGTCTTGTGAAGATTTTATCGTATCCTTGTGGCATACAGGTGTCGGAATCCATGTAGTTGAAGAGATAGATTCTGTCGGCGCCCTGATAAAGATAAGAGGAGGCGAGACCGCAAACGACAGCGGGGCTAGTCATAATGTGGTCAGAGTCGGGGAAGGGTACGATACGGAGCTCAAGACCGGTATCGATTTTGATATTGGCAGGCAGAATTTTCCGCCAGAAAGCGACCGGTATTTCAAAATCATTGGTAGTAAAGAAGGGGGAGGGGACAATGCGGTCAATGAGATTTTCATTTGCCCACTGGACGATGTCGTAACCAAGGTCGAATGCTTCCTGTGGAATGCTGGGGCATCTTACGGAAATCGTGACGGAGTGACCGAGTTTTTTTTCGGTTCCGCGTGCGAATGTCCGGACATCGCGCTGGAATTGAGTGAGCAGGTCACGAGTCTCGTCTTCGAATCCGGGTCGAATTGAGTGCCCGAATCGCATCCAGTCGAGTTCCAAACCGTCCAGATCGTAACGGTCCAAAACGGCTTTGACCATGGAGAGAGCATATTCGCGGACTTCTTTATGAGAGAAATCAAGAGCGTAGGAATCCCAGCCGTGATACATTTTTTGTTCTCTCCGGAACTCCGGATGTTTGCGCCAGAAATCCGAATGCATGAAATTGTTTTCATCATCTACACAATGAATATCGTTCATACGGATGGATATGGAGGCACGTCTGCCGGTTTTACGGGTTTCCCGAATCCAGAATTCATACGGGTCTTTGCCGATATCGTGGAGTTTTTTAGCGCCCCGGACCCAGCGTGCGGATCTGTCCGGAATTTTGAATTCCTGTTTTGTGCCGTCGGTATCAGCTGGAAGTTGAAGAAAAAGTCCTTCATCTCCCCGGTCAACGATTCTGTGCCAAATGGGGTCAAAAGGAAGTCCGTCCACACTGCTGCGCATGGAATTGACGTTATAAACGACTTCACCGCACTGGTCATGGCAGTAATGCTGTACCAGTTCTGCGAGTTTGGAATCGTTCGCTCCGTCTTCACCGCGGTTGCCGAAGTAGTGACTGTTGTCCTCATTGAGAATAAAACCGTTCATAAACAATTTCCTTATCCGTTTTGTTTGATTTTTGTTCGTGGAGTGCTGTGGAATTTCAGAAAAAGTGATTGCGTATGCCTGCTGTTTTGGCATCTTGTGTCTGAATACATGAATTTTCCCATTTATGACCGATGTGGTCCCGGAAAAAGACGCCGAACTCGTCATCTCCGAAATAGTCGAAAATGGCACTGCGCACGGTGGTCCCGCGCAAGTGATCCAATGAGGAAATGTCGAATTGCATGACTGGTGCATCATCAATGCAGGCGATTTGGCGGTAAACGTCTTTTCCGCCCCAGTTTGCATCACCGATATGGGAATGTCCATGGAAATGAGCACGGAAATTCAGCGGGAGCGGGAGCATTTGCGCCAGATATTCGGATGGCCGGTTTCCGCCCGGGAAGGCGCAATGGGAGAACGTGAAAACGGGTTTTCCGCAGTTTGCGAAACGGTCCCGGACAGCGATCCAGGCGGATTTTTTGTGAGGGTAAAAAGGAAGTTCGTTTTCCCGAGGCATTCTCTGGTGAGTAGCGCACCAGGAGCCGTCTTTTGAGGCGTGGTCGGAGAAGAAAAGGAAAACGAAATCATCGGTTTCGTGATAAAACCAGAAAGATTCCTGGTCGGGAATCATGTGCCAGTTGGGTTTATTTTTAACCCATTCGTAGAAGGGGATGTATGGTTTTATTCCTCTCTCCCGCGCGTAACGGTAGTAATCGAGTTCATGGTTTCCGATAGAGTAATAGATCGGCACCTGAAGGGAGTCCAACAATGCGGTCTGCATATCGGTCATGACTTTCAAATCGCGGAGATTGACTCCTTCTGCGGCATCGCCGAGATAACAAACGCCATCAATTTTGATATTCAGAGATCGGAAATCATCCATAGCGATATTAAGATAGCGTTCAGCAAGTTCCGGTCTTCCCTGTTGAAGATCGGAAATCAGCCAATAGCGTGCCCGAGACCGGGCGGTGGCGTTTTCAAAAACAGCCTCGAGAAATGGTTTCATAAAAAAGCCTTCAGAAGATATGGGAAAATGGTGAAAAAGGGCGACAGAAAATTGTTTTCGCCGAAACGTTTTCAATCAATGTTATTTCCGATTTATCTTCATATAGTTGAATTCGGAGTGGTATGCGATTTCGCGTGCAGTCGCCTGGTCAAATGGGCCATCTATAGTGACTATACGGTCTTTTTCGCTTTTGAGAAGTCTTGGTCGGAAAGAACGATAGAAAACGCCGTCAATGATAAAAGCCAGGTCCTCATGAATATGAGCATTGGAAAGCATAATCCATTCGCGTCTGCCTTTATCCGTCAGTGTGAGTTCCAAATCGTAGTATCCGGGTTTACTCGGGCGTGGAACGGCATCGATATGTTCGATTTCCTGAGAAGTCAGCCATAAGGTTCCGACAGTGATTTCCTTTTTTGTGTAGGTGGGGATTGTCGCTTCCGTCTGTTCGCCGTGTCTGTATTTGACAATACTGTGTACAGAAATTCTTGCGTATGGTGGGCGCTGCAATTCTTCGAGAGCTTCCGGGTCAGTCCAATACTGGGGATCGCAGGACGATGGTGCTCCGATAGAAAAGGCGGCGATGGTAACGAAAGCAGCGGTTAACAGGATAGCTTTGTATTTCATGGGAACGGTACTCCTGGTTCACTCGGGTTATTTTTTTTGAGATTTATTCAGTTTCAGGTAATTGAACGGTGCACGCAAATTCAGCTGATGGGCTAATGTTTCATCGAAAGGTCCTTCCAGAACGATTTCTTTGGACGAATCGGAATAAAGTCGTCTTGGACGGAACGTCTGGTAAAACGTACCATCGACTAGAACTGCGAATCCTGAATCAGTGGCATGATCAAGCATTTTTTTCCATTGTTCCAAGCCATTGGCGTTAAGAACGAGTTTCAGGTCGAATACTCCCTTTTTAATGGTAGGGCGTTCAACCGGAATAATGTCTTCAATGTCTTTAGAGGTGAGCCACGGTGTTGCCTCGACAAGAATTTTTCCGCCGAAGAAATCCGGTACGGAGAGTTCCTTGTCAGTACCCTCGGAATAATCCAGCATGGTATGAATGGAAATTACGCCATACACGGGTTTTTCGAGTTCTGCGGTGAATTTTTTTTCATCAAAGACATTCGGTTCTTCTTCGGCAGTTGTCTGATTGGCTTCCTGCCAAGCCTGTTTGAATTCCTGGCAGGAAGGCAGGAACATGAGAAGAATCAAAGTAACTGCGAGTGAACGATAGGTGTTTATTGACACGATTTTTTTCTTTCCGTTTCGGTGTAGTAGATTATCTCCAGGTATGGAGTCGGATGCTGCGCCACAGGGGGCCTTGCGGATCGATTTTTTTGCGTTCACGGACAGCCATGGAGATAGGAACGTGTGTAAAGACCTCGGACCAGTGTCCCATTACCATGTCGGTTTTGCCAGCGAAGGCTGCGTGGACGGCATTTTGAGCGAGGAGGTAGCAGAAAACGGCATCCGTACCATTTGCGGCGATGGCGCGGATCTGATAGGTGGGATCAAAGTATTTGATATTGACTTCCATGCCGATTTTTTCAGCATATCCCTTGATACGGGATTTCAGAAATTCCCCGATATTCTTGTGCAGAAGATTGCCGGATTTATCCTTTTCCCGGACACCGGAAATCAATTCCTGCCCGGCACCTTCGGCAACGATAATGACACTGTGACGGCGTCTGCGCAAGCGGTCAAACAGGACCGGGAACAACGCATTTTCGCCATCCTCGAGATTGAATTTTTCTTCCGGGATCAGGCAGAAATTGACATGTGTATTTGCGAGGGAAGCGTAAGCTGCAATAAAACCGGAATCACGTCCCATAACATGGATAAGACCGATACCGTTCAATGCGCCCTTCGCCTCGTTATGAGCCGCGGTAATCACATCGTTCGTGGCATAGACTGCGGTTTCGAAACCGAATGTCCGGTCCATAAAACAGATATCGTTGTCAATCGTTTTAGGAATCCCTACGATACTGATGTTCAACCCCTTCTTTTGCGCTGCCTGGGCAAGTTCATGTGTGCAACGGAGTGTACCGTCACCGCCGATACAGAAAAGCATGTTGATATTGAGACGGACCAGAGTTTCCAGCATGACCTCGGGATCCTGACGACCGCGTGAGGACCCCAGAATGGAACCGCCCTGTTCATGAATATCGTCCACAACCGCTTCATCAAGGGTAATCGGCGGATTTGCCACCGCAGGATTCAATCCTGCGAAACCATACGGAATGCCGTAAACATAAGGTACTCCGTATGTGCGCTTCAGTGTCAAGGTCAGACCTTTGATAACGCTGTTCAGACCGGGACACAATCCGCCGGCAGTTAAAATAGCTGCTTTGCTCCATCGCGGATCATGGAATATCTTTTCGCGGGGACCCGCGACTTCAAAGACAGGAATTTTACCGCCGGACTGGTAATGCGAAGATAAATCGCCGAAAAATTTATCAAGCAGTACATAATGATCATCCGTTGTGAAATGGACTTGAGTGCCTTTTAACGGGGAATCGTGTCTGCATTCGCCGATGGTATCAATGTGGAACGTATCCTTATCCAGTGGAGCATTTTTTTTCATTGGCATAACATAATCCTTTCCTTGAAATTGAAGAACGATAACGGACATACACGGCAGGTTTTCCGGAAAAGGAAAACCGCAATGAATACAACTTGAAACTCTATTTAAGAATATAGACTGCGGGGACTTTTTTTTCAAGTGAAAGCAAGTAAAAAAACAATGATTCAGAGGATTTTTTGTAATCGGTTTGTGTTTTTTTCATTTCGTTCTGCAAAATTACGAATGCGTCCCGGTATTTTCTATACAGCATCCCAATTTACTATTTTCTGACCACTATTATCCTCTGAACGATTGCGTATCCGTGTTTTTTTTCAGAAAAAGCTGGTTCTGCTGCTTGAAAGCTGCGGAAAGACGTGTACGTTAGAGTATCTTGAACAACAATCCGTTACAGGGAGTATGATATATGACACAGGAAACTCAAACAGACAAGGTGAAAGACGCATCTTCTTCCGGTATTGAAGGACTTTCCTTTGAAGAGGCGTTGGAAAAATTGGAAAAACTCATCTCGGAAATGGAAAAAGGAGGTCAATCGCTGGATTCCATGATAAAAATGGCGGATGATGCGGCTAAACTCTCTGCTTTTTGTCAGAATAAACTGAATATACTTGCGGAAAAAGTTCAAATCCTGATTAAGGATTCTCCCGCTGGTCCCGCATGGGGCGCATTCCCTGCCGGGGATAGTGAAGATGTGAAGATGTGAAGATGTGAAGAAACGTATTCGTGATTGTGCAAAACGGGGAATTTTTTGAACCACGAAAAACACGAAAAACACGAAAAAGTTAGGATAGTAGAATAGAAAAATAGGACCTATATGGATAGTGGATAGTAGGGATGGAAAAAGCCGGTTCGTGATTGTACCGGGCGGGGTGGATAGAGGATAGAGAGGAGTGAGGAAAAAGGACTATTTTATGGAAAGTGCAATCAACCCTGCCAGGATCAGGAGTAATCCAATGAGTTTTGGCAGGGAGAACTTTTCTTTCAGAATGAAAACGCCAATGACAACGCCCACCGGTAGACTCATCTGCCGGAAAGCCTGAATATAGCTGACGTTTGTGACAAGAGCCATTGCATACAGCACCAGCAGATAGGCAGTAGAGGCAAAAACGCCTGAAAGATATCCCTGCCAGCGTTTTAATAAAGCGAAATTCAGGTGTATTCGTTCATGCGGCAGCAGGCATACGGATAAAACCAGCAGGAAGAAGAGAATCAGTTCTCTTACAATGCAATAAGTATAGGTTGCCAGAATTTCATTGCTTTCATTTCCGTAAAGATGGATCAAATCAACTCCGAATTTGTCGGCAACCGTGTAACCAGTCGTTCCCAGTGCAGCCAGTAAAATCCACGGCAAAGCCTTGTTGGCAAGGTAATCAGAAATATGTACATTCCGGAAATTGTCCAATGGCATGAGCATGCATCCGATAAAAATCACAAAAACACTGATAAACCCCATTGTGCCTAATGATGTTCCTGAACCGAAAAACGAATAAGCTATTTCCGCCACAACGGCAGTCAATATCACGGGCAGTGCCCGTGCCAAAGGATATGCCAGAGATACATTCGACAATCTGTATGCGAACGACAACCCTACGTCACACAAAGCTCCGCATATACCGCCGGCTGCCACTGTCACCCAGAATCTTAAAGGCAGATTGGAGAGTTCAACCCCGGAACACAGGGCAAAAGGAGTCATCAGAACTATGCCGGAAAAGGAAATCAGAATGTAAAAGGCAAGAAACGGATTCTGGCTTTTGCAGATAGCATGCCAGGCAGCATGCAACAGTACGGAAATCAAGACAAGTAAGAAGGCAGTAAATGACATTTTAAACAACTCCAATGGGACAAGCCCGAAAAATAAGGAAAAATCCTCACTGCTCCTGACGGCTGAATCTTCCCGTGAAAAGAAGAATGGTGAATTTTTCCGAATAAACGGCAGTCCGAGTATTTTATTAATGTACACCCGTTTGGTATCTTTTTCAAGGAAATGATTGTCATAAAGCCCTCATTTTTGAGAGAAAAGTAGGGGTTAGGGGATAGTTAGGGATTAGGGGATAGTGGATAGTGGGGATGGAAAAAGCCGGATGATTTTCGTGATTGTGCGAAATGTGATGGAACTGTGGATGGAAAAAGCGGATGATTTTCGTGGTTGCGCGGACATTTTCTTGAAGGACTTCTCCCCTAACTAACCACTAACCACTAATCACTATCCACTATTTTTCGTGATTGCGCGGACATTTTCTTGAAGGACTTCTCCCCTAACTAACCACTAACCACTAAACACTGACCGATTACCCGCCATTTGGGGGAAAATGAGTTTTTTTTTTTGTTTTTAGATTTGCAATATTTCATAATACGGGTTATATTATTTAGGTTTTTTGAATTTTTTTTAAAATTAAAACATTTGGAATACAATATATAACAAGGATTTAGAAAATGGAGCGTATAATGCAGCCGACAAGACTTGTGACTGGTCCGCTTTCTGCGGATATGCCACGCTCTATGCTTTCTTTTTCTGTTCCCAGCGTGGCTTGTGCCTCTGACTGCACTGTCAGTGCAGTCAGAAACGACGTTTTGCAATTTATGCAGAACGTCGGGAACGTCGAAACTGATTTTGACAAAAATCAGCTTCTGATGTTTGCGCAAGCAAGCTGACGCTCTGGCGCGCTATTGGCGCGTTTTTTCCTCTCCGCTCATTTGTTCCAACCACGTTGAATTTACCGCCTTATCGGGATGTTCCCGCTTGGGCGGTTTTTGTCGTTTTAAATTTTCCCCATTACGAAAATTTCAGACTTTATTCCAGCTGCTATGCTGCGCAGGTATCCAGTAGCGGAATCGCTTTCTCAGAAAAAATCAAACCACAATATAATTCTAAACAAAATGAAAGGCATTTTGAATGAAAACAATTAATTTCAATGACATTGATGGAAAAGGAAAACGCCAGACTCATGTCGTCAACTCCGACCCCATCAACGATAAAGCTTATGTAAGTGGAGAAACTTGTTCTTTGTATTTGAAAGACTCTAAGGAGTATGATACTGAAGAGACTAAACCCCAACGGAGCTACACTGCGGCACTGAATGGTGCGATCAGTGCAAATCTTAAACCAGCTGTGGAAGTGTCCTCTTATTCTCTGATTGACGGAACCGGGTTGGATTTTCCTAAGCCGACGGATAAAGAGAAGGAATATACTCCCAACACGCTGACCATTACGACTGGTGCAAAAGCGCAGAACTGGAAACTGAATCTTTCTCTCAATCAGCTGGCAAGTGGTTCTTCTATGTCTCAGCCGGATCAGTACATCGGCATCAATGCCGGTACGAGCGAACTCAATTTAGGTTCTGATTACAAAAATATTTTTGGTAACAAAGGTATCGCATTTACTGCCAATCTGACAGTGAGTGTATCCGGCAAGGGCGCTGATGCTTTTACTGGAGTTTACACCGAGGTGACCGGTATATATTCACGTTCTGGCATCAATGTGAACGGCACTATGAAAGGCGCTGTCAATGTAAAGAATGCCCAGACATACGCAGTATCGTTTGGATATGGTTTTCAGACCGATGGTGCGTTGACTTTTTCGAAGGATATTACCGGAAAAATCGCGGTTTCCGCCGATTCCAAAACGGGTTCCCAGGCAATTGTCGTGGAAGCCGATGAAATTGAAATTGAGGGTGATATCAAGAATACAATCAGTGTTGTTGCTAATACAAGCGGTTTGAGCGGTATTATGGCTATGGCTGAGGTGTTCTTAGCGTCAGGTTACGATTACGATGGTCACATCCATATCGGTGCTATTAATGCCAAGATTACGGCAACGGCAAAATTAACCAATCCCAATGCCAGCGATTTTTATGGGGTCCAGGCAGGAGCATTTGCGACTGTTATGGAAAGTGATAAAGATATCGTCATCAACGGCGCTGTTACCAAGGATATTATTGCTACGGCAAATTCGAAGACGCTGGCAGTTGCGCAAACCTTCAATTCCAGTTCCTCTCTGGTATTCAATAGTGAAGTCGCCGGAAAAATCACGGCATCGGCTGTTGGCGGTTCCTTGAAATCTTCCGATCCTACCTCCGCTTCCGCTATTTCTACGAAAGGTCAATTGTTGTTCCGTTCCAATGTTACCAAGGATATCACTGCCACTGCGAAGGGGGAGATGTCGGCGAAAGCCCGTGCAATTTCTGCTTACGTAGTAGATGGTGCTACCGATGCAAATATCAAATTTCTGGGTACCGTCAAGGGCAAGATTACTGCAAATGCTTCCGTGAAAAAAGGTGTGGCTTCCGCGGTTGCAGTTGAGTCAACCTTCAATTTATTGAATCCAATCGCTGGTGAATCCGGAATGATTGCCTTTGAGAAAGGTATTGACAATGTCGTTTCCGCCACTGCAAGCGGATCTCAGGAAGCTATGAGTAAAATGGTATCTGTTGAGTTACGGAACGCCTACAACGATTATCTGAACGAAAAAATTACAGCAGAACAATTCACCGCTGTTCTTAACGAAAGCACAGAGCAGGATGTAGCGTATTTCCTTTGTTCATTATCCTCTGTTGAGGCTTCCGCATTCAGTTCTGTAAATGATATAACGGTTCATGACATCAATGGTACGATCACTGCCAGTGCAACTGCCAAGGGTGGAAGAGCCAATGCATTGGCCTTCAATATGAGCACGGTTAATATTGGTGATACAGAAGCTCCTGAATACAGAGCCGCAGTTCTGAATGTGGACAATGTGAACAAAAATATTACCGTGACGGCGAAGTCTTCCGGTGCCAGAAGTGAAGCATTTGCTGCAGCGGTGGGTAACACGATGTTGATATCTATGACCTCCCAATCTCCGAATTTTGTTTTGAATGGCTCAATCAAGGGTAAAATCACGGTTACTGCGAC
>CALCCZ010000060.1 GCA_937900075.1 uncultured Lentisphaeria bacterium | reverse complement strand
CAAGGGTTTAACACAGATTTCGGGTGGTGGTATTTGAAGGGACCGTATGGGGTCAAGGTTGAGAACGAGGCGGCGATCCTGTCGACGCTCGGGCGGTCGTATGTGGGCCAGCAGGCGGAGGCGATGCTGGGCAAGGCTTGGGCGGAATACAAGGCGAATGGCGCGAAGCCGGTCGTCCTGAAGGCGAAGGGGTATGACTGCATCGCCGCGG
Source organism: uncultured Lentisphaeria bacterium (assembly GCA_937900075.1). Taxonomy (GTDB): domain Bacteria; phylum Verrucomicrobiota; class Lentisphaeria; order Victivallales; family UBA1829; genus SIG77. The sequence continues at coordinate 19,754 of CALCCZ010000060.1, read as the reverse complement.
CGCACGCCTTTGCCGCTTTACGGGAAGCGGGGGTGGATATTCTTCTGATTACGACATTCGGCATGACGGGTTCCATTATCGGCTACTATTTCAGCGGCAAACTGATTGGCTTGTTTGGGACACGCATGATGCTGATTCTGCAGCATATCACATTCATTATTCTGCCTGCCTGTTTCTGTTTTCAGACGGCAATGGGCTGGACCAGTTTATGGATTTTTTCCGGATTGAATTTTTACGGCGGTTTTTTCAGTGCAATCTACAGCGTCATCGGGTCCAGCGAAATGCTGGCATCCGCACGACCGGGGAACAAGACGATGGCGATGGCTTTTTGCAGTACCTTGCAGAATATCGGTTCTGCTGCCGGGCGTATTGTCGCTTCCTTTGTTCTGGGATGCGCCATTCTGGCTCCGGAATGGAAACTCTTTCATTTGAAGATGGGGTGGTATCAGGCGATGCAACTGAGTATGGCGTGTCTTGGTATCTTTTTTCTGCTGTTCCTGATGCTGGTACCATCGGTTATGAATGGCAGTGAAAAAGGAGAAAAACAGGATTCTTCCGACGGAAAGGGAAATTGAAAAATGATTTATGATCATGAACTGACAGAAGCCCAGCGAAAGAAATCGCAGCGCGCTTATAACTGGTTCAACATCGTGAACGGGGCTTCCTATATGTGTCTGGGGGAAAGCGTGATTGTTCTTTTCGCCGTACAGTTAGGAATGAGCAATACCATTATCTCTTTAGTGGGTGCCATGCTTTATCTGGGATATTTGCTGCTGCCGCTCGGCGTATGGCGCACCTCGCACCGCGGAGCTGCAGCAAGTCAGGCGGATTTCTGGGTTTGCCGCAATATTGCCGCGCTACTTGTAGCGTTCAGCATGGTATTCAAATACTGGCATTTGCCGAATCTTGCGTGCTGCTCGCTTCTGAGCGGAGCATTTATGTTTTACGGCTTCCGGGCGGCGGGCTGCGTGATGGGGCAGCCGTTAATCGGGGACATAGCGACGGAAGAGGAACGTCCGGGAGTTCTGGCCAAATCCGTTGCATATTTCTACGGATTCGGGGCATTGGCACTGGCGATTATCAGCTTTCTGCTGCATATTAACAACTCGGATGCCGCTTTAGTCTGTATTATTCTCGCGGGAGTCAGTTTAGGATTGACCGCCTCTATTTTCATCCGGCAGATAGACGAAACATCCCAGATTCGTGAATCGGCAAAAAAGCCGTTTTTTTCAGGACTTGCGTTCATACAAGAGACGAAGACGGTACGGAAAGTGATTTTTGCCTGGTTTATAGTCAATCTGGCAAATCTGCTGATTCTTTCCATGTCCCTGCTTGCCATCAAGCGCGGATATGGCGCCACCGATACCAATGCTGTTCTGTTTTCTCTGGTGCAATTCGTTATTATGGTATTCGGGTCAAGGCTCGGTGCACCACTGACCAAAAGGATGGGGCCGAGGAAACTGATTATTCTCAGTTATTTTCTGTATATGCCGACAGCCTTGTTCTGGATTTTCTTTCCGATGCTGCATCTGGAACTGACCTTCGGCGTATGGTTTATCTTTATCATTCCGTTTGTATTCCAGGGCATGGCAAGTGTATTATCCAATAATGCCCTGACCCACTATTTTCTGATGGCGGTACCGGAGGAACACCGGGTATGTACCTCCATGCTTGTGAATCTGATTACCGGGGCAGCGGCTGGACTCAGCGGAATGATCGTTGCCGTTACTATGGTAAAAATCTCGGAAGACATAGTGGGCGCAGATGGTTCGCAATCGCTTGTTTTCAGTTGGTATTTCAGCTTTGCCCTGCTGGTGATGATGCTGCTGCTGCCGATGATATTGCGTATTGACACGATTATTCACCAATACCGGGCAACCCATTCTGAAGAGGATTTGCAAAAGACTCTCACAGACAGAAAGATAACAGCGCATGAATAACCGGACATATTGGACAATGACAAAATCAGGGGAAGAAACATGAAAATCAAAACAAAATCGTTGGAGATTCTTCTTGATGTAACGGACGACCGATGGAATGCCGGTATGGAAATCCTTCCGGAGAGGGAAAATGGTGTAGAAACGATCCGATTGAGTCTATCCGCGGAACGCGATTTGCCGCCGCCGGTTTTCACATTGACCGTTCTGTTTCCGCAAAAAGATGTTTATTCCCGGTGGATGCCGGATTGCGATTTGGATCGTAAACGCGTGTTTCCGACCTGGTGCGACAATTACGAGTCTCATTTTTCAAAAAACGCTCCGGAAATCACCCTGATAGGGAAAGACGGCTCCAATCGTCTGACATTAGCTTTTTCGGAAGCACTGCGCCTTGTTCAGTATGGAGCCGGCATTGATGAACACACGTCCGTATTTCATTGTTTCTTCCGCGGATTTACAGTTCCGGAGGCACCGGTTCATTCCTATACCGCCGAACTGCGTATTGATACACGGGATATTTTTTATGCGGACGCCATCCGCTCCGCATTTGACTGGTTCAGCACATTCCCCGAATATAAGCCGGCGGAGGTTCCCGCAGCAGCTCTCGAAATGCTGTATTCCTCCTGGTACAGTTATCATAAAGATGGATTGTGTGCGGATGTGATTGAGAAGGAAGCGTATTATGCAGCCGCATTGGGCATGAAAACGATTATTGTGGATGACGGCTGGCAGTGTGACCGCTATGATGGCGGACCATACGCATATTGTGGCGACTGGGAGCCTGCCGTTTCGCGTTTTCCGGACATGAAAAAACATGTTTCCAATGTACACAAGGCGGGTCTGCGGTATCTGCTGTGGGTTGCCCTTCCGATGCTGGGTGAACACTGCAAGGCATATTCGCGATTCCGGACTAAAGTTCTGGGGAAATGTGAACGTTTGGGCGTATATCTGCTTGACCCCCGTTTCCCGGAAGTTCGCGAGTATCTGATTCAAACCTGCGAAAATGCCATCCGCAACTGGAATCTGGACGGATTCAAATTCGATTTCATTGATGCATTCCGGATTTGGGACGGAATTGACCCTGCCGTGGCAGAAAACTATCAGGGTCGTGACTGCAAAACGATTCCGGAAGGTGCCGATATCCTGCTGGCGGAAATGCTGAAACGCCTGAAGCAAATCAAAACCGATGTACTGGTAGAGTTCCGGCAGAATTACATGGGCCCGGCAGTACGGAAATACGGCAATATGATGCGTGCCGCAGATTGTCCGAATTGCGGTCTGACCAACCGCACACGCACCATCGACCTGCGTTTGACTTCCGGTTCCACCGCAGTTCATTCCGATATGCTGAACTGGTATTACGGGGAAACTCCGGGAGCCGCCCTGCGCCAGTTTCTGAACATTTTATTCAGTGTACCGCAAATCTCCGTACGTTTAGCGGAAATTCCCGACTCCCACAAAATAGCGCTGAAATTCTGGATCGATTTCTGGTATGCACACCGCGATTTGCTGCTTAATGGTTATCTGACTCCCTACGCACCGGAACTGAATTACCCGCTCGTAACGACCGAAACAGAAAACGAGTTCCTTACGGCAGTCTATGAGGCAGGCCAGGCGGTTCCTGTGGAAAGCCGCGATCATGTTTATATTGTCAATGCCTCCGGAACCGATGAACTGGTCGTGGAAACACCTGTTTCTCTGCACGGGAAAGCACTCGACGTTTTCGGTGTTCCCGTTTCCGATGTATATTTACCGGCAGGACTGTCCCGAATCGCCGTACCGGACTCCGGACTTCTGGATTTGCGCCCGGAATAAGTCTAAAACCGCACTGGAACGCGCCACAAGGAACGTATTTCCGTGACATGATTTGTGCCATTGGGCTTGACAGGTCGGGGGTTGGCTGCCTGTTACTCCTGGCGGATAGCAAAAAATGCGGGATATTGGTAATTTCAAAACTATTTTTCAATATTTAGAGGTTGCAAAAGTCCTGTTTCAGTGTACATTATCCTGTATCAGGAACTTATTGTGAAAGGAATTTTTCATGGAATTATCCGAACTCCGCAAGCAAATTGATGAAATCGATAAAAATATAGTCAAACTGGTCAATGAACGCTACAGCATTGTACTGCAAGTCGGGGCTTATAAGAAAGCCCAAGGCTTGCCGATTCGTGTGCCGGAGCGGGAAGAAGCCGTCCTTCAACGGGTATGTGCCATGAATGAAGGGCCCGTAAAGGATGAGACACTGCGGAAGCTGTATCGTCTGCTCATGGACAGTGCGTGTGAACTTGAGGAGGAAGTCTGATATGCCGGTTCTGAAAGTTCTGTTTATAGGGGATGTAGTCGGGAAAGGCGGCAGGAAGGCGGTTAAGGCGCTGGTTCCGGAACTCAAAAGGAAATACGGCTGTTCGTTTACGATTGTCAATGCGGAAAACTCGGCATCCGGGGCGGGTATTTCAAGCTCCTGTTTAGAAGAAATGGAGGGAGTGGATGTATTCACTGGTGGCGACCACACCTGGGACCAGAAGAAATTTGAAGAAGAGATTCTGCATTTCAAGAATTTTCTGAGGCCCGCGAATCTCAGCGAACTTCAACCGGGAATTGGCTGGTCCAAGTTCCGCAATCCTGTATGCGGTGAAGTTGCGGTTGTATCCCTGATCGGCAAAGTATTCATGAAAGAAAGTGCGTATTGTCCCTTTGAGACGATAGAAAAGATTCTGCCGCAAATACCGGGTACCTGCAAAAATATTTTTGTAGATTTTCATGCGGAAGCCACCAGTGAAAAATTGGCAATGGGCTATTTTTTAGACGGGAAAGTTACGGCTGTTATAGGAACGCATACGCATGTTCAGACATCGGATGCACAAATTCTGCCCGGCGGTACGGCACTGCTGACCGATGTGGGAATGGTCGGTGGCGCCCGTTCGGTTCTTGGACGTGAGGTGGACGATGTAGTCCGGAAATTCCGCACGGGCATGCCGACGAAACTGAATGTAGTTGAACGCGACATCCGTTTAGATGCCTGTGTTGTAGCTTACGATACATCCACAGGGAAAGCCGTCTCTATAGAAACAATTTCACAAAAATATACAGAAGGACAGGAGAATTAACGATGGGAAACTTTGCAATTGACTGGAAACGTGTAGATACGCTCATTGATTTGGCAATAGAAGAAGATTTGGGCGAAAACGGAGATATCACCACAAATTCCGTAATTCCCGCCGATTTGACAGCAAAAGCCATACTGCTGGCAAAGCAGGATTTAGTTTGCGCAGGTCTGCCTGTAGCGGAACGGCTGTTCAAAAAACTGGATCCTTCCATCCGGTTTCAGGCAAAAGTTTCTGACGGTGACTGCTGCAAAAAAGGTGACATCCTTGCGGAAATCTATGGACCGGCCCGTGCTTTGCTAACTGGCGAACGTACGGCGCTGAATTTCATGCAAAGGCTTAGCGGCTCGGCAACCATGGCACATAAATATCAGGCACTTGCCGGAGATAAGGCGGAAATTCTGGATACACGGAAAACAACTCCCGGCTGGCGCAATCTGGAAAAATATGCCGTTTCCGTCGGCGGGGCGCACAATCACCGGATCGGGCTTTTCGACCGTGTCATGATTAAGGACAATCACCGCGAACTGGCAGGACTTGAGGGAACTGGCGGGATTCTCCGCAGTGTAGAACGCGCAAGAAAAACGTTTCCCGGTTTCGAGGTGGAAGTGGAAATTGATTCTCTGGACGAACTTGCGGAAGCCCTGGAGTCCGGTGCCGAATATATTCTTTTGGACAATATGAGCAACGAACAAATGGCGGAAGCTGTGAAAATCACCAATCACCGGGCGAAATTGGAAGCCAGCGGAAATATCACGGAAACACGGATTCCCGCCATTGCGGAAACGGGCGTTGACTATATTTCATCCGGGGCATTGACACATTCCGTAAAATCCTCGGATATCTCCATGGACATCGTTATAGAATAAAACTTTGCAGAGGAACGGCACTGACGTGAAAATTTTTCTCTGCGGCATTAAACACGCCGGCAAAACGGTCATTGGAAAAGCTTTATCTCAAAAATGCGGTATCCCTTTCTGCGATTCGGATGAACTGCTGTGCCGGCTTCATGAGGTACGGACCGGGAAACTCTGCACGCCGCGCGAAATCATGTCGGAGCACGGAAGTGACTACTTCCGGCAGATAGAAGCGGATGCGCTGGCGGACTCCATCCCGTCAGAAGGCATCATTGCATTAGGCGGCGGCTCGTTATCCAATCCCTGTCTCTCCGGAGAAGTACTGCGGGAACTGCATCCCCTCTGCTGGCTCGATGTACCGGATGAAGTTGCATATTTCCGCATCGTATGCGAAGGATTACCCCTCTTTCTGATTCACGAAACCGATCCGTTTCAAACATTCTGCCGCATCAATGCCGAACGCTGCAGGATATTCCGGCAAAACGCCGATTTCGCCCTGTCTCTGTCCGGAGAGGAAACTCCGGATTGCGCCGCAGACATGCTTCTGAACCTTCTCAATCATAAGGGTTTTACTAAATGAACAACTCTTTCGGTACCATTTTCCGCATTACCACCTTCGGGGAATCTCACGGACCTGCTATCGGCGTTGTCATAGACGGCGTACCCGCAGGATTGCCCATTGACCTGCAATTCATTCAGAGTGAAATGGATCGGCGGCGACCCGGTCAATCGTCCGTAAGTACACAACGCCGGGAAACGGACACGGTTGAAATTCTTTCCGGCGTGTTCCAATCCGTCAGCACTGGCACCCCCATTGCTATGCTGATTCGCAACACGGACCATCATTCCGCAGACTACAGTAATCTGGCGGAAGTGTTCCGGCCCGGACATGCCGATTTCACGTTTCAGAAAAAATACGGAATACGGGATTACCGTGGCGGCGGACGCGCCTCCGGACGCGAAACAGCGGCACGCGTTGCAGCAGGAGCAATAGCGAAACTGATTCTGAAACAGTCCTGCATTTCCGTCTGCGCCCACGCAGAACAAATCGGAAAGGTACATGCGGCAAAATGTCTCTGGAATACCGTTGAAAACAATTCCGTCCGGTGCGGCGACCCGGATTCTGCTCCGGCAATGGAGGCAGAAGTCCATGCTGCAGCCGCCGCAGGGGACAGCATAGGCGGAACCGTATATGGTGAAATCCGGAATCTGCCTGCCGGTTTGGGAGAACCGGTATTTGACAAGTTCGATGCCTGTCTGGCATCCGCCATCTTCTCCATCGGAGGAGTCAAGGGCTTTGAAATCGGCGACGGTTTCCGTGCAGCGGACGCGTTCGGAAGTACCAATAACGATACTATGACACCCGACGGATTTCTTTCCAATCATGCGGGCGGAGTTCTAGGCGGCATCACAAACGGAGAAACGGTTACTTTCCGGGCTGCCGTCAAACCCACGCCATCCATCTCCCTGCCGCAATCAACTGTCAATCAGAGTAGTGCTGCCTGCACAATTGAAATCAAAGGCAGACATGACCCCTGCCTTGTCCCCCGTATTGTACCGGTAGTCGAAGCAATGGCTGCCATTGTCACTTGCGATTTGCTTCTGCGTACCAGACAGAACCGGATCGCACCCGATGCGTGAATTGCAAACTTAAACCAAAGGAGTCACCGGATGAAAATGAGAACGGATATCTTCTACTGGAAATGCGATTGCCCTATCTCCCTCAAGGAAAAAAAAGAACAATTCTCCGCAGCTGAGTTCACCGAATCTGCCCATGACCAGGTTGATGCAGTTGTACGGAAATTTCTGGGACACTCGCCGGAAAAGCTAAATATTCTCCCATCCGACGGGAATCACCATATCGCCATTATTACCGACAAAAACCAGCAGTTTTTCTTCCGCGCCGATGAAGGCCCCCTGACGGAAGATATCTATCTTCTGGCGGAAAGTACCGTCATGAATCTGCTCCATAAGAACGGATTCCCCGTTCCGGAAGTCCATCTGACCGACATCTCTATGAAAGATGTTCCCTTCCGCTTCCAAATCATGGACTTCTCCACATTTCCGTGTCTCAACAAGTTTGCAAAAGCGGGTACGCTCGATGAAAAGAAAATTGCGGTTCAGTCCGGTAATTTTCTCGGAAAACTGCACTCTCTGCATTTTCCCGGTTTCGGCTTTTTCAACACGGATAAACTGTTAGCCGGGGATTCTCTTCAGGGGCTGGATAACTCGGCAGCCGCTTATTTCCGGAAATGTCTGGATAAACATCTGAACTATCTGACCTCCAATCAGTTGCTTGAGGAAGATAAAGAAAACCGCATCCGTACTGCGTTTGAACGAGCCATGCCGTTGCTTGACGGTATTCAGGGCACCCTGCTCCATCGTGATTACGCTTACTGGAACATTCTCGGAACAGAAACGGAAATCAAGCAGGTCATTGACTGGGACGACAGTATTTCCGGAGATCCCGCCGATGATTTCGGCATCATCGGATGTTTTCTGTCGGAAGAACTTATCGGAATCATCCTGGAAGAGTATAAAAAATACCATCCAGTAGATGACTCTTTCATAACCAGAATTCATCTGCATACGCTCCGGAATATGCTCTGGAAGGCAGTTATCCGTAGCAGTATGGGCTATTTCGACCGGGGAAAGGATTTCTTCCTGACCGGACCCGGCGGGATGCCTCTGAAAGAATATACTTTCCTGAAAATTGACAACGAACTGAAACAACTGGAGATACTCTTATGAACTTTATCAAGGAACGGATCTACAATAATACTTCCAAGGGCATGTTTATCGCGTCCGGCGCTTCGGCACCCGTGGAAATCGCCGCGGAATGCGGTTTCGACTGGCTTCTTCTCGATATGGAACACGGATTGGGCGGCGAACAGGAAACGTTACGTCAGATCATGGCACTCAAAAACACCTCCTGCGCCGCCATTGTGCGGATTCCCGCGCTCCGGAATGAGTATATCAAACGAATCCTCGACTTCGGCGCTCAGGGTATCATGTGTCCCATGATAGAAAATGCGGAACAGGCAGCCGCACTGGTTCGCGCGATGAGATATCCTCCGGAAGGAATCCGCGGTCTGTCAGGCGGTTCGCGCGCAGCCGGATTCGGATTCGGGTTCAAAGAATATTTTCCCAAAGCGAACCGGGAACTTGTCTGTATCGCCCAAATCGAAAATGCTTCGGCTGTCGCCGATATTGACAGAATTGCCGCTGTTGACGGCATTGACGTACTGTTCATAGGGCATTCCGATCTCTCCCTGAATTTAGGGGTATACGGTAAATTCGATTCCCCGGAAATGCGCCATGCCGAAGAAGCGGTTCTGGCAGCCGCTGAAAAACATGGAAAAATCCCCGGTATGCTCCTCAAAAGTTCCATGGATCCTAAAATCTACGCCGACAAGGGATTCCGGTTCCTGGCATTGGGAACGGATAACGGCTGCATGAAACAGGCATTCTCCGCCCTGCTCCATCAGAACGGTCTGTAAACAAAATAAGACTTCCGTACAAAACAATGAGGTTTGATAAAATGGATAATCTCTGCACTGTCTTTATCAACGGTAAAGAAATCCCGCTTTACCGCGCAATCTGCACTTTTTCCAACGACCGGATAGACTGGGACGGACATGTTTATGATTTCGCTATCTGCGACACAGAGTTTCCCGCCAGCCTGGAAATCCGTTCCGCCCGGGATCTGAAAAATACCACAGTCCTGCCCACCGGCGCCATAACATCCCTGGAAACCGGAGAACATATCATCCGTGCAACGATTGAAAAACCGGGCGCTTATATTTTTGAACCGGACGGATACAAAAATACACCACTAATCCTCTTCTTCAATTCCGAAGACTGCAATGTTCCCGACAAAAATGACCCGCTTGTCAAATGGTTCGGACCCGGTGTCCACAAGGCGGGAAGAATTGAACTGCAAAGTAATGAAACACTGTATCTGGCTCCGGGCGCAATCGTGGAAACATCCGTTTTTGCGCACGGCGACAATATCCGCATCTGCGGACACGGTATTCTGACCCAGCGTTCCATGGCGAGACGCGATGTCTGGCATTGTCTTGATTTCTACAAATGTACAAACCTGCATTTAGAGGGATTCACCGCTGCCGATCCATGTCATTGGAATCTTGTTTTGCGCGACTGCGAACATGTTCTTATCGACAATGTCAAACTCTGCGGAGGTCGCATGATAAACGATGATGGTATCGATATCTGCAATTCCCGGGATGTCATAATACAAAATTGCTTTATCCGCGCCCAGGATGACATCATCACGCCCAAAGGACTGTATGATTTACCGGACCAGACGAAACGGAACAAAGACGATATTGCCGCCTTTTATCAGACAGAAGGACGCGCTATCCGGAATGTCCTGGTGCAGGATTGCGTATTCTGGTGCGATGCCGCAAACGTTTTCCGGATCGGATACGAATGCATCGCCGAAACCATGGCGGATATCACGGTCCGGAACTGCGATATCGTTCATTTCTGCGATGTTTACCGCCCAGCTCCGGATTACTGGTGCAATACCATCTGGTACATCCAGCCATCTCACAGAATGACCATACAAAATCTGCTCTTTGAAAATCTACGGATCCACTGTGACGGTCAGAATCTCATCCTCATGAAAATCGTTTCCATGGAATGTCCCCCGTTTGTCGATTTCGGAAATGTCCGCAACTGCACTTTCCGCAATATCTCCGTCAACGGAATACAGGGCAATTTTCATGGTGAAATCTTTTTGGAAGGACACGATGAAAACCGGAAAATCGAGGATATCCGTTTCGAAAATTTCCAGGTCTTCGGCCAAACCATTACCGCACAATACCCCAATCTGACAGTCGGCAACTTTGCGGACATGCCCATTTTCAGCTGAAATAACAACAAAAAACAATCAAAAAAACATTTACCGGAAAGGAACCACATAAAAATGGAACTGAAATCTTTTCAACTTCCCCTCTGGAAAACAGAGAAACACGCCCTCACACCTCAAAAAGATTTTCAGCCACAACTGACGGTCTCTCTTATCAATGACGGAAAGATTCATCCCGCAATGCTCGTTTTCCCCGGTGGCGGATATCAGAGCAGAACTATGTTCGAAAGAGATCCCATCGCGGAAGCATTCAATAAAAACGGATTTCACGCTTTCTGCTGCGACTACCGGTTAGGCGGACTTGACGGAAATCCATTCCCTGCCCCTATTGAAGATGCGATCCGTGCTGTACGCTTGATCCGCGGAAATGCCGCTGACTGGAAGGTTGCACCCAATCAGATTGCGACAATCGGGTTCTCCGCCGGTGGACATCTTGCCGTTTTTGAAGGTCTCTGTTACAAGAAATTCCAGGCGCATAACAATGATATATTCGATGACATCTGCGCACGGCCCGATGCTGTCGTAACCTGCTACGGAGTCAATTCGGGCTTTGCCGGAGAACATCCCCATATCGGTTCTTTCAACAACCTGCTGAACAAAAAGGACCTGACAGAACAGGATCTGCACGAAACCGCATGTGATGAAAACGTAACTCCGGATGCGCCCCCCGCTTTTATCTGGCATACGATGACCGATGAATGTGTTCCGGTTGAAAATGCAATCAATCTTGCTCAGGCATACCGGAAAAACAATGTTCCTTATGAACTCCACGTTTTTCCCCGTGGTCCCCATGCTCTGGGACTCGCAGAAGACTGTCCCTTTCCGGAAGTTGCTCTCTGGGTTCCTCTCTGCATGAATTTCCTGAAAATCTCCGTTTTCCAACTGCAGCAGACGAACTGACAGATATCTTTCCAGTATATATTTCATTCCCCCCGTCGGTATGAAACAATGAAGCGGATGCAAAGTGCATCCGCTTCTTCATTTTTACGAACTCAAGGAATCAGAGAGCTCAGGGAATCAGATGGAAGGCATCCACGATTTCCTGAATTGCATCCTGCCCCATCAATTTCAAATCCCCTAATTTGAAGGCGTCGGCTGCCGCTCTGGCACTGTATTCGGCAACTTCCAGACAATCCAAAGCTTTCAGCAGATTGGAACCTGCGGTCATGGTAAAGCCGTTTTCAACGAACAAAGCGGGTGTGCGGGGTGAAATCGTCTTGACGATAACTTCCGGTGTACGGAAATCCGTACCAAACGCAAAAGACGGCATTTCACGCAGGAGCAGATAACTTTCCGGAATCAGACGGGTATCGAAATGATGGGCATCCGGATCGGAAGCCGTACATGCAAAAGCCGTCATTGCAGGCGGATGAGCAATAATCAGCGAATTAAGATCCGGCTGGGCATCAAAAATCTGTTTTACCAGCCAGGTATATTTGTCCGGCTCTCTTTCACCGGAATACTCGAATCCGTTCACAGCGATGAGGTCTTCCGGCTGAATCGTCGCGCGGTCGGCATCTTTTCCCGTGCAGACAAAACCGGTTTTTGTCCGGACAGCGCAGGTACCGTCACAGCAGAAGAAGAGATTCTGGCGGTAAGCACGCTGGGAAAGTTCACAAATCTGGCGACGGACAGCCAAGTCCTCCACTGTGGGCTGCTGCAATTCCACGCGTTTGAACGCGCCATTGCGGTCTGCGACAGCTTCACTGATTTCGGTATCCGTAAGATATTTTACTTTTCCCAGTCCCTTGGCAATACTTTCCACGCGGGCAGTTACATCACAGGTTTCAAAGCGGCGGAAGGCATCTGCCAGGGATTTTCCGCAAACAACAGCGCCGTGATTTTCCAACAGAACAGCTTTATATCCTTTGGCAAATGCGTCATGGATTTTTCCGCCTAAGACAGAAGAACCGGGGCAGCCATAGCCGGCCATACCCAGATTACCGACAATTGCGCCGGAATCCGGAAGGACAGTCATCTGCGGGATGATTTTGGCAACGGACCATGCCACCAGCATGGGGGGATGCGCATGCATTACCGCACGGGCTTCCGGGCAAGCCTGATAGATACCAAGATGGAAAGGATACTCAACAGACGGCTTGTGTGGGCCGATGATGGTACCATCTTTTTTGACCAGCATAATATCGGAAGGCTTCAATGTACCTTTGTCAATGCCGCTGGGACTGATCCACATATCGCCGTTCTCGTCCAAAATGGAAAGATTGCCGCCGCTGATTGTGGTCATTTTGTAATCGTAAAGACGTTTCATGAAGCGGACGATCTGCTCCGCCGGATGCTCATAATTGATTTTACTCATTTTTTACACTGTCTCCGTGGTAATTTTGTTATGGAATACACTCCACTGCTACTATACAGCATCTTGATGGAAAAGCAAGTTAAAAATATGTTTTCAAATACATTTTTGATTAATGCCATTCCATGGTATCGAACAGGAACTGCTGGAATCCCATATTGTTGACCGGACTCTTCCAGCCTTTCTCAACGGAATCCGTTGCTTTTCCGATATTCTTGCGGATTTCCGCAGGAATGGGATCCGACGGAGTAACATACTCGGCGTGAAGGGTAACGATAATCCGGGTTTTCTTTGTGGATTCATTTTCATCCGCGAAGAGCCATCCGAGGATTGGCAGGTTTTTCAGCCATGGGATACCGGCAACGCCGCGCACAATTTCCACTTTCTGGATATCATCCACAACAAATTCTTTGGGACCATTTGTCAACTGGACCTGAGTTTTGGTTGTAGAACGGCTCATACGGGGTGTACCGTCGGAGTTCCAACCGATAATGGAAATTCCCTCGAAGTTGAAATCCAAAAGGGTTGCTTTCTGAGCAACGACGGGATTCACCGACATAATGAACTGAAAACCGTTTTCAGACATTGGGATCTGCATTTTTCCGTGTAATACCCCCGGCATAGCCGTTTCCGAAAGATGGTTGGGCTTATCGTAAACGCGGGCAAGTGTTTCCGCGATTGCCTGCTGCTGACTGGCAGCGGAATAACTTGTGGCGGCAGTCTGATAAGCCTGTGCGGCTGTCTGATAGGCCTGAAGTTTTGCCGGATTGTTCGGGTCCGCATAGTATGCGGCAGCGGCTGTCTGATAAGCGGCAGCCGCCTGCTTGTAAGCAGTAGCAGCTGCGATAAGCGAGGCAACGACCTCGGAATTTGCCAGTGTCTGACCATCTTTGGTAATGTATTCGGCAATATCCGGGTCGGAAATCTGAGATCCCAAACGATAATTCTGCAACTGGTAACTTACATCGCCAGCCAGATTGTAGAGCATACGCCAGGCTGTACCGGTGACGGAGAGATCGGGAGCGAGTTCGGAGAGGATATTTTCCGGAATGATTTTTGTAATCGGTTGACGGGGTATGACATCCGTATTGGGTTTCGTCGCTGCGGAAGACATTTGACCATTAGAAATGTTTACATCGGTCAGGTCATAGAAATAGCCGTATTTCAGGTCCAGCTTTGTCTCGTAACGGTTTTTTGCAGTCAACATTCCCGAGTGCAGCAATTTTGCACGGCTGGTCGTGGAAAGCACATCAATGTAACGGGTATTCCACTTGGGATTGAAACTCCAGTAACGGGTGTTGTGGGTGCCGTTGTTCGTAACGTTACCGGTAAACAGCGTGGACCAGTTTCTGCGGACACGTGCTCCGGTAGCAAACAAATCCACACCGTCATTGTTCTTCCAGGATTGAAAATCCATTCCGATTTTATTGTCATTTTCCGAATAGATTTCGTAAACTTTGAAAGAAATCCGGACTTCCGGAGCCGGCTGGTCATATTTTTCCAACATCTCACGGATATTTTTCCATGACCAGTAAGGCGCGCTGACAACCAGTGCATTCAGCTGGGAATCCACACGGATGTTGTCTATTCCCGAAGCAAACTCGACATCGCTCACGCTTGCACCAATCCGTGAAATCATCTCCTTCAGACATTCAGCGGAATTGATACGCGGGAAATAAATAAATGAGGGTGTATTGCCGCTGAAAGTCAGTTCCTTCCGGTCCAGTTTCGCCACAATGGTATCAATGCCGTCAACCCCGTTCTGATCCTGGAAACGATACTCTTCCGCAGAGACTAACAGCAAGGCGGTTCCGTCATTGAACTGGAGAGCATCGACAGATACAGGACTGGTACTGAGAGAACGCGCTTTCACAGCCTTCAACAGATATCCGCGGACAGCATAAGGATTGGCGTTCCGAATTTCGTATGCTTTCGTGACCGTATAGGGGTCCGCATTATCACGCACAAACTTGACGGTATGTACATCATCCGCGATTTTCACATCCAGATTTGCCTCGACTTTGGCAGGGGCATAAGGTTTTGTGGGTTTCCCGGGTGAGCCGGGCTGACCATCCGTAAAAACAGACGTAGAAGGCTGCTGAACCGTATGCCGGTTATCGGTATTCTGTGCAAAGACAGTCGGCAAAATAAACATGCCTGTCAATAATATCCATATTGCCATAAGATTTTTCATCGGCTGAACTCCCGTGGTCTCTGTTTGAAGATGTAGAATTTCTGATCCTCAAATGTTTGCAGTTCGTGTGTTTCCGGTTTCGGATCTTTTCCATCCGGAGATATCAGATTTGCTTCGGCAGTCATGATAATATAGGAAGTTTCCGAAACTTTCGTTGTAGTGCCGAAAAAATCACGCAAATACATAAAATTATGGAAGAACGGCAATCCGAAATACTGATTTACATCCATCTGGCGTTCATGGACCGCAAGGATTTTCTCCTTATGAAACGCCAGGGTTGCAGAACCGTTCAAAGTCATCGTATTCGCGAGCTCATTACCGGCATTGCTGCGTTCAACGACCGAACCGAAAACAGCCTCGTAGGTAAAAATGACACCGCCATCTTTCCCCTTGAAAAAGTCTTTTTTCCACTCTTCGGAGTTCAGCGTCAAAACCTTGCCGTTACCCGCAGCAAAACAAATTACCGGATTCATAATCGTAAACATGGATTTCGCCGGATTATCATACTCTTCCTTGTTGTCAACTCCAGGATAACTCATATAGGAACGCCCTTCCGGTGTCTTCTGGATATTGATGTATTCCGGCTGAACCTCAGTCTTGTAGTGATATTTTCCGTCAACTATGCCTTTTGCATCGGAAACAGGAATGCTGGACACCAGCAGGGAAGCATGTGCCACTACCGAGGCATGTCCGGATTGCTGCAGAATACGGATAAAACTCATATCAAAAGCAGGTGCTGTAAAAAATCCGGCATATCCCCATGAGCTGCTGAATTTGGATGCCAGCGGTCCCAGTTTGGCAAGAGCGGATTTCAGGAGTTCATCCATTGCAATGTGACCGGCATTATAGCCGACATTCAGCAAATTCACTCCGGGCCCGTTTTTCCAGGCAAGATAATCCAATCCGATATCCCGCAGGTCACTTTCCCGCATTTCATAAAAGGTGACACGTATCTCCGCCTGAGGCAGCGGACGGTCCAAATATTCCACCCAGGCAAGCGTAGCTACCGCACTGTTGTGCTCATCCTTCCAGTAAATGGTATTGGAGCCTTTATCAAGAAACGCAACTCCTTCCGAGGTACCGAAGATCTCGTTTATCAGCATGATGATTTCTTCTGCGGCACGGTATTTCGGCTGATAGGAAATCCGTGTGATTCCCGTTCCTTTCACGAAGGAACCGTAACCGTCTTTTTTACCGGGCCGATCCAGTTTCGCCACTAAATCCGTAACAAACGGCATACATTTCGGACCTGTGGAAACCAGAATCGCGCCTTTCGAGGACGGATTCGATGCCGTTACCTGCTGTACACTGGAATATGCGCTGTAACGCTGAACCGCAGCCTGAACAAAAGGTATAATTTCCGACGGGGTAATATTTTTCAACTCAAAGTACTTGCTCGCGTATTTCGTTTGAGCGTCATCGGCAATAAATTTAATTTCCCTGATTCCGTTTCCTTTTCCGGAAACATTCTGCGCAAATCCGGCAGAGGCAGCACAGAAAAACAGAATCAGCAACGTAAACTTCCTGATTATATTCATTGATAACTCTCTCTAAAAATAACAATGACTTCAGTTCTAAAACAAAGACCGGAGAAAATTCCGGTCTTTTATAACTTGACTACTTAATTGAAGCCGAAGGAAATCACGAAAGGCTCACTCTTTCCGTTTTCCGGAGTAATAGTCGCCACCCGGAACAACGTTTGCTGGATCAGCGTTTTTGTCTGATCCAAAGTGGCTTTCCGTTCAAATGTGACCTTCCAAATGTGAGTCCGGAATCCGGGAGCTTCGAGTGTTGTCAGAAATTCGGTTTTCTTAAACTCGCCCATCGCTTTGATAATCTGTTCGCGTGTCAGGTCAAATTCCCGTTTATCCCATTTTTCGCGCACTTCTTCGGAAAGATAGCGCAAACATTTTTCACAATCACCCTTGACATACGCTTGAAGCATCGACTCGCCGATTTCCTTTTCATGCTTGGCAATTTCGTCCGGTGAAAGCACAGTGTCTTTCGTATCACGATCCCTGTCTGAAATACAACCGGAAAGAGGGAATAAAAGGAGCGCAGCTCCGCATGACAACAGAGAAACATTCCGCCGGAAATGTTCACGAAACTTGAGTTTTTTTTCCATGTTGATTAACTCCTTCGTCAAAACTGTTATAGATAAAACAATATGTTTCAGAACAAGCATTCTTATTTAATAAGTTACCATGTTTTATCTAAAAATCAAGTCAAATCTGTTTCAAAATAATAAAAAAACTGTCACGTAAAAACTTGTAATTTTTTATTTGAAAATTATTATATTCATTGATAATCAATAAATTGCAAATATAAACAACAAAAATTCCGGATTTTTATACTGTCTTATTATTTATGTTAATCTGTAATACCACATCCAACACAACCTTTCCACACCCCCTTTTTCTCCTTTTTGACGGAAAAATTCCCTGTCAATCAATTCTTCTCTGCGTTCTTCTCTTTCTCAAGCCTTTCCTTGCGCCGGATCCGCGAAAGATATATGGCGGACATTATCAGGTCAAAGGAAACCAGTCCAAGATCCAGAAAATACAACCAAGTCAGCCATGTATTGAACTGTCCGCTGAAAACCTTAGCCAGGATACCGCAAACATATCCAATAATAACAAGTGTTTGAAAGGCGAAACTTTTGCCCATGGGATTTTTTACACGGATAGTTTTAACAATCTGTGCGGGCCAGCTGACGCCGAAACTGATTAACATAAGTGCTTCAAAGATTTTTGCAAATAACATATTCAGATCCATTTCTCCGATTAAAAAAATAATTTGAGGTATAATATACAACTGGAACCGGAAAAAATCAACATAAAAAATTTCGTTTCTTCGAACAGCCGTAATTCGGTCCAAAGATATTCACAGATATCACATATCTTCTTGTAATCTGCAAGAAACAACGTAGAAGAATATCTCCAGTGTTGTGGCGTGTGTGTTGTTTGACTTGCTGCAAATGTCATACCCGGGGATGTTGCACCGGTAAACAGATAACGGGATAATGGGGCGGACATTCCGCATTATTCAACAGGAGTGTTTTTCAGAGGATTATCGGGGTTTTCCGTGGCTGCCGGTTTTTCCGGATTTTCGGAGTTTTCCGCATCTTCATTATCTTGTGCAATCTGAACAGCAATATCCAAGTCGATTTTCTCGAAACAATACCAGTTGCAGGAACTGCAGTGGGCAACTGTAATTAAAACATTCCGGTTCTTTTCCTTGCGTTCAAACATACCGGATTTCATGGACATGAGTCTGTCAACCAATTCCTTATCCGGGTAAACGAACTTTCCGGAACCGCCATCCTGCTTGTCATAGTAATCGCTCAAAGCGGCGGCGTTCACATCTCTGTTGGTAGAAACAATCACGACTCCGTTACTGTCGATAAAAGTACGTTCAATAATACTGGGGTTACTGCTGATTTCTTTTCCGGAAGTTTTTTCAATGAGTTTAGAGACCAGGATATCAGCGGAAGCGATACAGGTATTTCCTTCTTTATCTTTCGGGATACGCACGCTGTAAGTCAGTACGATACCGGTACCATTGGAGTTCAAATAAGGAGTATTCCATCCAAACATCTCAGCAGTTTCCGCCATCCGGTTCTGATACCAGGCGCGTTTCCGGGGATCATAATCATCATCAAAGACTTTTCCGGGATAACAGAAATGAAGGCCGTCACCGAAAGAGAAGTAAATCAGGGAAATGATATCACCGGGTCTCTGGCTCTGTAAATTATTCTGAACGTCGCCTATAACGTGATAACCACGCAATGCCCGTTTGAAATCCGGCAGCAAAGCGGCGATACACTGTTCTCTGCGCAAAGTATTGGGTTTGGTATCCCGACATTTGAGCATAGCTATGTTTTCGAAATCGCATTTGAAGCGGGTCTGTTCAGAGAACTGAAATGATTTCGTAGTTTTTGCGGGATTTTGAAAATCTTTATGATATATGATAGGCATGTGGTTATTTTCGAAATTGACTTCGGAGTTCGTCAAAAAATAGAACTGCTTGGCGCAAAGATCAAGTGCGTCTTCACACGCGCTGATTTCCGAATCAAACAAAATCAAACTGTTTGTCAGACGTACGAATGCGTCACTGCTGACACGCCGTTTCAATTCTGACTGTCTATGTTTCTGCATAACTTCGGCCTCCCGCTGGACATCGCGGACCAGAGAGGAAACGGTACTGGAAAGGCCGGCGAGGACAAACAACAGGGTTATGATGACCATGGAAGTTCCATGTTGGGAGCAGAAACGGACTGTACGGCGGAAAAAATTATCGGGCCGCGCGATTGTCGGTTCACCCCGGAGGAATTTCCGGATATCGCTGGAAAATTCCTTTATGCTCTGGTAGCGTTCCGTTTTATCCGGATGGGAAGCGCGAGCGATAATCGCCTTCAAATCCGTGCGGATATCCACACCGAATTTATGCTGCAT